>CAZIEI010000154.1:0-7316 GCA_964538705.1 uncultured Spirochaetales bacterium
CGCGCTGTCCTTCGGAGCGGAGGGAGTGGGCCTCACGCGCACCGAGCACATGTTCTTCAACGAGAAGCGCATCAACGTCTTCCGCGAGATGATCATGGCGGACGACAAGAAGGAGCGCGTCAGCGCCCTCAAGAAGCTCGAGGCCATGCAGCGCGACGACTTCTACGGGATCTTCAAGGTCATGGCCGGCAAGGAAGTGACCATCCGCCTCCTGGACGCGCCGCTCCATGAATTCCTGCCGCACAACGCGGACGAGATGAGCGCCTTCATCGCCTACCTGGACTCGGTGCGCAAGGACAAGCTGAGCAAGGCGGACGTGCAGTTCAAGTGCGACTCTATATCCGAGTTCAATCCGATGCTCGGCCACCGCGGTTGCCGCATCGCGGTGACTTATCCCGAGATCTACGAGATGCAGACGAGGGCCATCTTCAAGGCCGTCTACCAGCTCCAGCGGGAGAAGGTCGACGTCCGGCCCGAGATCATGGTGCCCATCGTGATGAACTCGGCCGAGCTCAAGCTGATCCTCTACGGAAAAAACATCGAGGGCAAGCACTACCGCGGCCTCGTTGAGATCGCGGAGGAGATCCGAAAGGAAGAGAAGGCCAGGCCCTGCAAGTACCGCGTGGGGACCATGATCGAGCTTCCCGCGGCCGCCCTTCAGTCCGGGGACATCGCCCGCTACGCGGAATTCTTCAGCTTCGGCACGACCTCACGCAGACGACCTGCGGCATCTCGCGCGACGACTTCAACTCCTTCATGCCCGACTACACGGAATACGACCTCCTGGATTCGAACCCCTTCTCCCATCTCACGCCGCCCGTCAAGGAGCTCGTGGCCATGTCGGTGCGCCGCGGGAAGATCACGCGTCCCGGCCTCAACACCGGGCTCTGCGGGGAGCACGGCGCCGTGCCTGAGAACGTCCGCTTCTGCATGGACGCCGGACTCGACTACGTTTCCTGCTCACCCTACCAGGTTCCGATTGCGCTCCTCGCCGTCGTGCAGATAGAGCTCGAGAGGGCCAAGGAGAAGAAGGCCGCCGCAAAGGCTTGATGCTGAATTAGTCTCTGTTCGCGCCCCGGGCCCCCCGCCCGGGGTTTTTTTATGTTCTCGATCGTAGAGACGTTCTCTCAGGCTTTGGAGAAGAGGAAGCGGGCGGCGGTCAGCGCGCGTTCGGAAGCGATGGACGGATCCGCGTCGCCCTCTCTTTCGAGGACGGAGGCGAGGAAACGAGTGAAGCCATCGCGCTGGTCCGCGCACGGAAAGAAGACGAGCTCGTAATCGAGCCCGCGACGGTACCCGATCTCGATCCTACGCTCGGCATCGGTTGTCTCGGGTGCATTCGCATAGGAATTCGGATCGCCAGGGGCGCCAGAAGCCGTCAGGACGTCGGAGAGCGAGGTTCCCGAGAGGACGAAGTTTCCTTCGCCTTGATCTGCAACCGATGCGGAGAGGAACCGGATCGCCTCCCAGCGTTCGGGTCTTCCAGCGGGGCCGTGGATGCAGCGGAGGAGGAGCGAACCGTCGGGAGGAATCCTGCCCCGGAGGAGTGCGTCGTGCGCTTCGAGGACATCGGGACCTTCGCTCAACGACGCGGCCTCGCGGGGGCCTTGCGGGCGCGGGAGAGGCTCTCGGCCTGCGAAAGGCAGCGCGCCTCCGACTCCCGCGAACCGAGCGACCGGTGGATGTCCGCCATCATGCGCCAGGGTTCGCTCTCTCGGGGATAGGCGTCTGCGGCCTCCCTGAGGGTATCGAGCGCCTTCTCGGCCTTTCCGGAGCGGGCGAGGAGCCAGGCCTTGAGGTAGACCATGTCCCGCTCCCCCTTGAACTGGCGCACTGCGGATTCCGCGACGGTGAGGGCGAGGGCGGCGCGCCGCATGCGGTAGAGGCAGAAAACGAGGCCCTTCGCGTAGGACTTCTGGCGCGGATCCCTGAGGGCGAGGTCCCGGTAGATGACTGCGGCGTCGCGGTAGCGGCGCGCGTTCCTGAGACAGAAGGCGACAAGCTCGAGGATGGGCCGCTTGTCACGGGCGAGGGGGAGGACGGCCTCGTAGTGCTCGGCGGCCTCCGCCCAGCGCTCGACCGCGCGAAGCTTCTCCGCGTATTCGAGCCGCGTGACCCTGTCCTCGGGGAAGCGCGCGAGGTATTCCGAGTAGGCGGCGTCGAGTTCGTCGGCGGGACCCGTCTCCGCGAGGCAGTCGATGAGACCGCGCCTGAGCGCGGCGGACGAGGAGTCCTCCTCGACGAGACGGCGGAACCAAGGAAGGGCGAGATCGCGCCTGCCGATCGCGAGGGCGGCGTCGGCGAGGACGGTCACGAGCTCGCGTTCAGGGCCGAAGCGGTCCACTGCCTTGAGGAGGCGGAGGACGAGGTCTCCGTCGGCCTCGCGCTGGGCCGCGTCCGCGAGGAGGCCGTAGCGCTCCGCGACATCGGAAGGCGGAGACCCCGCCTCGCGTTCCGCGCGCTTGAGGGCGCGAAGCTCCTTCCTAAGCGATTCGAGGTCGCGTGTGTTCCACAGGCAGGCGACGAGGGCCTCCCTAGCACCCATGTTGGAGGGATCGGCCTCGAGCGATCTCCGGAAGTGGTTGGCAGCCTTGGAGAAGAGTCCGAGCTCCATGAAGGCCTGGGCGGCGATGGCATGAAGCACGGGATCCTTCGGATCGGCCTTGAGCCCCGCGACGGCCGATGAGGCGGCCTCCTTCCAATCGCCCCGTCCGAGCTCCGCTATGGCAGCGAGGACCGGATAGGCCTTCACGCCGGGGATCGACTCGGGGAGGCCTCGGAAGCCAGGCCTGAGGGAGGCCCAGAGAGCGCGCGCCTCGTCACCGCGGCCGAGGGCGCCGAGGATCATGGCCTTCCTGAGAAGGAGGGCGGGATCGCTTCCGCCCTTGGCGATGACTTCATCGTAGGCATCGAGGGCCTCGCCCCACCTGCCTAGACGGAAGAGAGCTCGCGCGCGGTATAAGCGGGGAGGAAGGCCGTCGTGACCATTACCGATGACAAAGGAGAGCATCTGCTCCGCCTCGGCGGCCTCGTCGGCCGAGAGCTTGCGGACTGCGTGGATGAAGAGGGCGTTGAGATAGGCACGGTAGATGCGCTTGTCGGATGGCGCGGCCTCGACGGCTGCCCTGAGCGCTTCCACCGCCTTAGCCGCGCGGCCCTCCTTGAGGAGCGCGTAGCCGAGGAGCCCCATGCATTGAGCGGAACCGGGAGCGTATTCGAGACAGCGCCTGAAGACACCGACTGCCCGGCCCGGGAGGCCCATGGCCAGAAGGGCGCGCCCCGAGAAGAAGAGCGCGGCTCCGGGGTCGCCGCCGTGGTCCGCGTAGGCCTGGAAGGCCTGGACCGCCGCGGCGTGCTGGCCGAGTGCGTGGCGGGCTCTTCCTAGGTAGAGGTACGCCTCGATCTGCCCGTCGTCCTCGGAGAGGAGTTCCGTGAGTAGCGCGGCGGCCCTCGCATAATCGCGCTCCGTCCCGGAACGGACGGCCTCCTCGAGGAGGCTCCTGGCCTTGGCGGCGGTCATGAGGCCATTAAACCCCAGGAGAGGGCGAATTGCAATGAGGACGCGGAAAAAGCGAGCGGGCGCCGGCGGGGCGCGTCGGATTGCGTTCGAGCCTTCCCTGGGTTATAGTCGATCCATGCCCACCGGGAAAGAAAACGCCCGCAAGCCCGCGGTAGTGTTCATTTGCGCCCTCGTCTATCTCCTCAATCCGGCGGCTAATATAGCGCTTGCGTGGTTGGAATCGGGCAAGCCTTTCCTCGAATTTGCGCTTTCGACGTTTTCGCTCGTCGTCGACGCACGCGAACCACGGGCCATCGCGGACGCGGCGCTCTGGATCCTCGCGCCCATCGCGTCGATCGGCATCTTGAGCGTGCGGGGCTGGGGCTGGATCGTGCTCCTCGTGCACTCCACCACTATCACGGCGCTCAGCCTCCTCGACGCGAAGTTCGCCTTCCGGGGGTTGAGTTCGGCGGTATTCGTCAATTTCCCCTTCTTCGCGGCATCGGCCTTCTATCTCCTCTCCGACGCGCGCCCGCTGTATTTCAATTCCCGGCTCCGCTGGTGGGAGCGTCGGCCGCGCTACCGCGACGCGATCCGCGTCGGCCTCGACGGCGGCAGGTACGTAATGTTCGACATCTCGGAGAAGGGCATTTTCATCGCCGACGCCCGCGCGGAGTCGCGGAGGATTGGCGAGCACCTCTTTGCGAGGATCGATCTGGGCGAGGAACCGGTGACCGCCAAGCTCCTCATCGTGCGGCTCCATCCCGGAGGCGGAGATTATCCAGCGGGGTTCGGCGCACGCATCGTCAAGATGGATGGCGCATCACGGAGGCGCCTCGACGCCTACCTCCGGAAGCTCAAGGAAAAGGGGGATGACCGAAAGGCGGCCGCCTCTGACGCTTCCGGCCCCGTCGCGGCGTCCGCTCAGCGAGAGCAGCCGTGAGAGTCGTCGCCGCCATCGCGAGGGACAGCGCGGGGCGCTATTTCGTCGCGCGGCGAAGGAAGGGGAAAAAACTCGGCGGACTCTGGGAATTCCCCGGCGGTAAGGTCGAGGAGGGCGAGAGTGACGCCGCCGCGCTCGAGCGCGAGTTTAACGAAGAATTCGGGATCGATATTGACGCCGGCGAGACTGTTATGGAGCGCGAGGAGGAAGGCTTCGTCCTCGCCCTTCTGCGGGCGGAACTCCGCGGAAGACCGACGCGGCTTCCTGACCACGACGCGATAGCGTGGCTCCCCCTGGACGAGTTCCGCGGGCTGCCCCTCGTCCCGGCGGACGCCGCAGCGGCCTCGGAGCTGGCGCGCTGAGGGATCGGTTCAGCCACTCGCCTCATTCGGCCGAGAAGAGGGCGTAGTCGAGGGATCCGGGGGTCAGCCGCGGCATGAAATCGTAATAACTCGATCCGAGCATCTCGTTCCATTCCTCGTTAACGCGTTCCGCGGCGTAGGCGTAGGCTTCGAGCGCCGTGATCGTCCCGTCGTCGTTCGAGTCGGCGGCGGCGGGGGCGCTCAAGAGGGCGGTCGTGAAGACGCCGTGACCGGCCGCGGCGTCCTCCCACGAGAATTCCTCGGCTCCCGCGGCCGCCATCACGATGGCACCCGAGGCGTCGGATCCGCGACCCATGAACTCCATGAGGAGGGGAGGGGCGAGCTCTCCCGAGAAGGGCCAGGGAAGGGGGATCCCGCCGTATACATCCTCGGGGCCGTAGGCCGGGGGGAGGAGCTCTACGCCGCCGCCGTTCTGGACGAAGCCTCCCGAAAAGCAGGCGTCCAGGACCAGGACGATCTGGCTCACCCCCGTGGCAGCGAGCGCGGCGTGCATCTCCTCCGAGGTCATGAACGCGGCCGGATCGAAGGCCCAATCGCTCTCCGTTCCCGTCACCGATCCGTACGGCATGATGCAGTGACTGCCCGCGGCCTCGTCCCAGTCTCCGTGGCCGGAGTAATAGAGGATAACGCGATCGAGCCCGGCGGGGAGGGACGCGAGGTCGGCGAGGATCTGCGCCTTGCTCGGAAGCTCCGGAGTGGGATTCGTGTCGCCTGAAATCCTCCGGAGCGTCGCGTAGCCGTTCGCCTCGAAGAGGCGGGCCATGGCATCGGCGTCGTCGTCGCAAAAGCGGAGATTGGGGCCGCCGCCGTCGTTCTCCGGACCGGTGATGTACCGAGAGACGCCATAAACGAGGGCTATGCGAGAGGAACGGTCGACGAAAGCGCAGGAGTGGACGAAGGCGGCCGCCGCCAGGACGAGGCAAGCCCGGACGAGCGGAGCGGCGAAGACGATCTCCTCAGGCCCTTCGGCTTTCTTCACGGCCCTTCCTCCCCCACCACGCTTTCCCTCCACAGGCGGACGCCGACGCCGGCGTAGAGCGAGAGGGAATCGCTCCGCATGAGGAATCCGAGCGGGATGGCGAGCTCGGCCCTATATGGCGCCGCGGAGATCGAGGACGCATTGCCGATCGAGCGCCGTTCGCTTCCCCTGACCAGGACCGAGACGGCCGCGCCGGCCATCCCTTGAGCCGCGTAGCTCCCGGGCGTCCCACCCGAATGTAGGAAGGCGGAGAACTCTGCGCCGATGCCGACGCGGGGATCGAGGATGCCGACGCCTGCTTCCAACCATGCGCTCAGGAAGGGGCGGTACGCGACGCCCAGGGGCGAGAAGGCCGACTGGGCGGCATAACGAAGCCCGGCGCCGCCCCGCGCGAAAAAGCGATCCGAGATGCCGAAACGGACGAGGGCGCCAATGTCCGAGGCGGCTTGGGGGAGGGCGGGAGCTCCCTCGGCCTTGATTGAGGATACCGACGCACCCAGGGCGAGGGCCGTCGAATAGGCGGGCAGGGGATCGGAGGGATCGCCCGCAACTTCTTGGGCCGCCGCACGGACGAACAAGACAAGAAGAAGGAATGATGGTATAGTTCGCCTTAGCATGGCATCGCATAGCATGCCCCTCACCACGGGGAAAATCAAGCGATCCCTCGGCCGCTTCCTGGCTCTCGCTGCAGGGGCCGTCCTGACGTTACTGAGCGGTTGCGGCGGAGGATCGGGATCGCCTGAACTCCCGCCTACGCCCATTCTCAGGATTAGGTCGCGCTGGGCCGTCGTGAAGGCTGCCTACGTCCGGGTCAAGGCTGATCCCTCGAGCGCGGCCGCCGACACGGGCTATCTCCGCGGAGGAGCCGTCGTCGAGGTCTTCGCGCGCGAGTACGGCCGCGAGGTTACCGATGACGAGAAGGGATTCTGGCTCGGCGTGAGGACCGCGGACGGATCAGGCTGGGTGTACTCGGGCTATCTCGACCTCTACGATAGGAAGGAGCAGGCGCTCAAAGCGAGCGCCGCATCCAAGTGATCCAGATCATCCTCGATTGGGCCGTGCCCGTGCTCATCGGGGCGGTCATCGGATACGTGACCAACGACATCGCGATCAAGATGCTCTTCAGGCCCCTCGTGGAGAAGCGCGTCTTCGGCGTCCGCCTCCCCCTCACCCCCGGCATCATTCCCCGTAACAGGCACAAGCTCGCGGTGAGCCTCGGCAAGGCGGTGTCGAACGAGCTTCTTAATGAAGACGTGCTGTCGAAGCGCTTCCGCGATGAGGATTTCCGCGCTGCGGTCGGCCGCACGATTGACGCGGTCTTCACGCGCGTGCTCGGAACGAGCCTCGAGTCCCTCCGTTTCCCCTCCGGCTCCGGCGCCTACGGGAAGGTCCTTCAGGCGGTACGCGGCGTTCTCGGGGCGCTCGCGCGGTCGGAGGACTTCGAGACCGGCCTCGCTTCCCTCATCGGGAAGGCTGTCGACGCGATAGGGAATCTGAAGCCCGCGGATATTC
>CAZIEI010000155.1:0-7302 GCA_964538705.1 uncultured Spirochaetales bacterium
GGCTCCTCCTCGGCTTATTGATAATGATTATCATTATCAATATATTTGGAACAAGCTACAAGGGGGGGCGTATCGATGAGAACGACGCGAACCATCGCTTATTCTCTCCTGCTCGCGCTCGCCATGAGGCCTGAAGCGCAAACCGGTATTCCGAAAGAGTCCGAATTTTCCTCAAAAGCGGTGGCTTTGGGGCTCGATTCTCCCTGGGCCCTCGCCTTCCCCGACGATACTACTGCGCTCGTCACCCTGAAAGGAGGAGAACTGCTCTCGATCGACCTCAGGTCCGGGACGAGGAGAACCGTCGCCGGCCTTCCGAAGATCCGGAGCATCGGACAAGGAGGCCTCCTGGACATCGCCCTCGCCCCCGACTTTCGGACATCGGGGACTCTGTTCTTTTCGTTCTCCGAGAGCCATGCCGACGGATACGGCACGGCTATAGCGCGCGCTCGGCTCAACGCGGATGGATCGTCGCTCGAAGGCTGGACCGTGATTTTCTCGGGCAATAACCGGTCCTACGGCGGCATGCACTTCGGATCGCGCATCGCCTTCGACGCCGACGGCTACCTCGTGGCGACGATCGGCGAGCGCAATGAACGCGATAAGGCCCGCGACGTGCGGTTCCACAACGGCAAGACGATCAGGATCGACCGCGACGGCGCGTCCGCCCCGGGCAACCCCGTCCTGGGACCGGGAGCCGCTCCCGGAATATTCACGTACGGCCATCGCAATCAACAGGGTCTCGCGCTCAGGCCCGGGACGGGCGAACTGTGGCTCCACGAGCACGGCCCCCGCGGCGGCGATGAAGTGAACGTCCTCCGTCCCGGCGTCGACTACGGTTGGCCCCTCGTCACCTACGGCAGAGAATACTCGGGCGCGACAGTGGGCGGCGGAGCGTCGAAGGCTCCCGGCGTCGTCGACCCCCTCCTCCACTGGTCTCCCTCGATCGCCCCCTCGGGGATGGCCTTTTACCGAGGGGACGCCTTCCCTGCCTGGAGGGGCGATCTCCTCGTCGGAGCGCTCGCGGGCATGGAATTGAGAAGGATACGGATCGACGGAAGCCGGATCGCCGGGCAGACGAGCTACCTCAAGGGCTGGAACCGCATCCGCGACGTGCGCGTCGGGCCCGGCGGCCTCGTGTACCTGCTTACCGACGGAGAGGACGGGGCGCTCTGGCGCCTCGATCCTGAATGAACGAAGGGGCCCCCGCTCGAGCGTCGTATGATGAGGTTGGCTGGAAGGCGGCGGCCGCGTTACATGGCGTCAGCACGGTCAGCGTTTCATTGAGCGCGCTCGGTCGTCTCCGTGACGCAGTAGCCGAGGGATTCCCCGGACGGAGACCTAACCTCGCAGATCCCCTCCCAGTAAATGGAATTCACCTGGCCCGCCGCGAGCGGGACGATCGTAAATTCCTCGTCATCGATGCGCAGCTTCCACCCGAGGGAGTAGGCGACGTCCTTCCTGATGACGCTCATGAGGCCGAGCCGATCATATGAGACGCGACCCGCGGCGGAGGCCACTCCGTCTGCTCCGACCTTCGTCGCGAACGCCGTTCCCTCCTTGGGAAAACCAAAGGCCATGTATTCTTCGCCGTTCGAGAGCCTGAGGCTGAACCAATCCCAGGCGATATTAGTGAAGGTCCCCCACTGCCTGTCGAGCCAGAGCGATCCGGAGACGCGATACGTCCTATCCCCCAGCGTGAGGACGCCTTTCGAGGGGATGGACGTGAAGGAATAATAATAGCTCCGCTCGTTCGGATCGTCCCGGCGTCCCATCACGACGATCCCCTCGTCCCCGTGCCATACGGGCGGCTTCGCGAGCCTGCCCATTATGTCGAAGGATAGCCCGCGCGACTTCCCTACCGCGCGGATGCCGACCGGCTCGCCCCCCGCGGTCATGAGTTCGAGGAAACTGTCCCCGAAGGAGACGCGGTCGGCGTCGCCGCCCACCCGTTTCCCGGGAAGGGCGCGCCGTTCGATGAATCGGTGCTCTCCCGAGGCGGTCGCGGCGAGATGCAGCATGTACCCCTCGGTCCTCCCGGCCTTGCCGTGGAATACGGTGAACTGAAAAAGACAAGGCTCGCCGCGTTCGTCCTCGAGGACTCCGGTGACGTACCACCACTCGCCCATGCCGTGGTGCGGCGCCCATTCCTCCACGACGCTCCCGTGCGGGAACCCTTCGAAAACGCCGGACTGGGTTGGATACGATGATAGCATCGCGCACCCCGTCGCCGCGACGAGGATCGAGAGGGCGATTACGATTACGATGCGCGCGGAAGGATCAATCGGATGGAAGCGAAACGGAAACGCGGGCGCAACGGGTCTTGGCCTCAACACTGGAAATCCCTCCGCGCTTTGAGTCTAGTGCGAATATCCGGCCTGTCAATGGCGCGATCGCGGGAAAAGCGGCGGGCGCGCGCGGGATCGGAGCGCGCGCCGATCGGTCAAGCGAACTGGTACTCGTAGAGCTCGATCCCGTAAGCGGGAATCGTCAGCGGGGAGGAGCCCGCGTCGAAGCGCCGCTCCCCGAGCCGGACCTCGCTCGGTTCTCCGGCGCGATTCATCGAAGCGAGCCCAGCGGAAGCGAGTTTCCAGCATCTGCCCGCCTCTGCGAGCCGCGCACCGCGTATTGATATGGAAATGGCGCGGGCTTCATCGGTCGCGTTCACGACGGCCACGGTCAGCGCGCGGCGGTCCACGGTCAAGGCCGCCGATACGTCGAGGGGCCAGGTATCGCTCCCTGTATTCACGCTTGGCTGATCGCCGCCGATCGGATAGGCGGGCGGCGGGACGGCAGAATTTCCGCTCACCGCGACCGGTATGCGCCCGAAACGTTGATTGTACAGCTTGAAAAGAATTCCGGTGGCGCTGAGGCAGGATGCATGGCTATTAAAATCAATCCAGGCGGTGGCCATGGTGTAGCCCGCCATGTCGATGAAGTCCGTATGGCGGAAAAACTCGTGGAGGGTCCGCGCCGCGGCAAGGCAGGTCTTGTGGTCCTGGATGAAACGGTAGGCCCACTCGTCGAAGAAGACCTTCACCGTCCCGCGCTCGAGATCGGGGTATCGCCTCTTGTACTCTTCCCAGCAGTCGGCCATGGTGGCCACCCGGTTCGCGGGAGAACGCGCCCATTCCGCGAGGCTTTGCTCGATATCCTCGTTCTTGCCGGTCTCGAAATTGTAATGCTTGTTCTCCGGCTGATACGCGTGCGTCGCGAGCGCGTCGAAGGTCCCCATGCAGCGCTCGAGCATGCCGCCGGCCCAGTCGCGCTCGGAGCCGTACTCGACGAGGCGGCTGCCGGAATCGACCATGATGCCCTGCCCCGTCGTCATCTCGTCCGCGAAGCCGCCCGGCGCCACGATATAGATAGAAGGATCGACGCGACGCATCGCTTGGGCGAAGAGGCGATGCTTAATGGCGTATTGCGCCGGGGCCATGTGCCCGAGTTGCCAGTGCCCGTACATCTCGTTCCCGATGTTCCAGTAGCGGAGCCCGTAGGGCTCGGGATGGCCGTTGGCCGCGCGTTTGGCGCCCCATTCGGTGGACCGGTCGCCGTTGACGTATTCGACGAGCTCGGCGCCGGAGCGCGGCTCGCCGAAGCCCGTGTTCACGCACCAGTAGGGCTCGGCGTTGATGAGGCGGCAGAATCCGATGAGCTCGTCCACGCCGACGTCGTTGGGCTGGACGGCCCCCCAGACCGGATCGAAGACCGGAGGCCGCTTGTCGGGATCGCCGATCGTGTCCTTCCAGTCGTATCCGGAGACGAAGTTGCCCCCGGGCATTCTCAGGATCTTGCAGTCCATCTCTCGCATGAGGGCGAGAGTATCCGCGCGGAAGCCTCGGACGTTGTCCGCCGGCATGAGGGAAACCGCTCCCAGCTTGAAGGAACCCGAGCCCCGGGCGCTTATCTCGAAGCGGCCATCGTCCGTCTTCGCGCCGCAGGAAAAGGCGAGCGCGACGGTGGTCCATGTCCTATCGGCGCGGAGCTCCACCGTCCTGTTATCGGCGGGAGCCGGCCCCCATGAAAGGGTCGCGGAGATGATCGCTCCCGGATCCGCGGAGATGACGACGCGGCCGACGTAGCTCTTCGCGTCGAGGGCGAGGCCGGATTGAAAGAGGCCTCGAGCCTCCTCCACGGCGAGGAGCACTGTGGGGCTGTGCCCGCCGACGTAGGGTGCGGATTCGTCCATCGTCACCGATGAATCGGGACCGAGGGGCATCCATTTCCGCTCTCGCCCAAGGCGGGCCATCGGGCCCGAGGGTTCCGGAAGCGGCGAGGAGTCCACGACCCGGAAGAACTTCCTGTCGTCCAGGACCTCGCTCCAAAGCGATCGGTTGATGAGCCCCCCGATATGCTCGATGAAGCCGCCGAAGATGAATTCCGGAATCGGATCCGCGGCGGACTTACCCGCATCGATTATGGCCGATACCACGTCGCCCGCCGAGCTTCCCTTGTCCCGCGTTCCTTCCATCGATTCCCTCGCTTTTCCGCTCGCAGAGTATTGAATCCTGCGCCCGCGTTGTCAAGCGAAGACCGATCGGCATGCTCTTGATGGCGTGTTGACGGCGATGGAATTGGGCGGTACGCTTTTTCCAGGCAACCTGATAAACGGCCATGGCATGCTCCGTAAGCCGTCATCCCTTTACGAAAGGCAAGCAAATAATGAAGCCAGCCGGAAAAGAAACGCCCCTGCCCGTTCGATGGGAACCGTTCAGCCTGCTGTGGCCCGATATCGGGGATTCCGCGATCGCCCCGTCCGTCTTCATGCTCGATGCCGCGGTCATCCGCGACCTGGAACTGGAAAAGCTGTACAGGCAGTTCGCCGGGAACGACAGGCGGTACATGGAAATCGAACCGACCCTGCGCAAGATCACCGGCGATGCGGACGTGATCGCCTTCAGGCAGAGCGCCTTGGCCGATCTCATCCGATTTCCGGAACTGGCCGCCTGCCTGGAAGAACTGCTCCCGTATTTCGAATCGCTGCAGCAAAATCGCCGCCCGGCTAACGGGAAAGACATGGAACTTCATACCCTTGCTTTCCGCCTCAGCGAACTCGAGAATTTCGTCATTTGCGTGAAGAGACTAGGAGAGGCCTTCGAGGCGATCCAGGGAGAGCTGGATTCGATCGGATGGCGGCGCATGCGGGAATTCGTCTTGGGCTTCGAGCGGGACGCGATCTACGGCAAGCTGACCGCCGAGCTGCCGGAGCTGTGCGCGCGCATACGCGGTGTCCGCAGCATCGCCATCGGCGTGAATCTCGACGTCAACCTCATGCCCTGCGAGGCGACGCTGCTGTCCATCGATACCGAGCGCTATACGGGAAAATCCGAGAGCCTTTTCTCCAGGCTCTTCCCCGGCAAGCCGGGGGAAATGCAGGGGATCGCCCAACTGCATTCGGTCCCCCTGAAGACGACCGCGATTCAGGCCATGCCGGCCGGACGTTCCGCATCGCACCGGGAGTCCCGAGCGGTAACAGCTACGCTCGGGAAATAGCCGAGCGATACGGGGTGAGCCTCGAGCAGTTATCTGAGAGATTGCGCGAACGGGGAGAAATGCCGAAGCCTTAGCCCGAGCCATATAAAGGAGCGTTCGATGCAATACATCGCCTTTCCCGCCATCGCCGCCGCGACGATACTGACCTACGCGGCCTTCCACCTGCCCGAGGAGGCCGCAGGGAATTTTCCGGCATTCATGGAAGCCAATTTTGGCATTAAGGGGATAAGCTACGCCCGTTGGCTCTTCCACAACGCGGCCATCTTCATGCCGGTGCTGCTCGTCGGGCTCTTCGCCTTCCTTCTCGACGTGGAACGCCTCGTTCCCCTGGGCCTTGGGCTCTCGTTCTGGGGACTGTTCAATTTCTTCGAGCACTTCTTTTTCACAATCAAGAACAGGAAAATAGCGCCAGGGCTCTTTTCTTCGCTGATGTTCCTCGCGCTCGCCGTCCTCGCGATCCTCAAGCTCGGCTCGATAGGGCGCCTCAATGTTCCGACCCTCTTGTTCGGCACCCTCGCCGCCGTCGCTTACTGGGCGGCGCCTATCGGGCTCATTTTCCTCTTCATGAAGCCGCTTAATCGATTGTTCGAGAAGCGATGACGCGCGCACGCGGAGTCGGTCTCCTTCGGAGCCCGGTACCGATAGGAATGGATTGTATGCCCGCTACCGCGGGCGCGGAGTCGGTCTCCTTCGGAGCCCGGTACCGATAGGAATGGATTGTATGCCCGCTACCGCGGGCGCGGAGTCGGTCTCCTTCGGAGCCCGGTACCGATAGGAATGATTGACGGGTGCGCTAACGCGCACGCGGAGTGCCGCCGCCCCAGAAAGCAAAGAGCCCGGCGTGATCGCCGGGCTCTTTGATGCCGTTTGAGCGGCGTCATGGGCAGGCTTCCGCTTGGGGCGGATGCTCGCCCGTGCTCTTTAGTAGTAAGCCGCTCTGCGGCTTGTACCGAGAGGAGTGATCGTCGTGTGCGCTAGCGCGCACGCGGAATCCATTCCGCCCATCGATCGCTTCGCGCTCGGTACGTAGGGGAATGGATTCTATGCCCGCTACCGCGGGCACCGAGTTCCGCCCGCATAAAGCAAGAGCCCTTGCCATAAGGCAAGGGCTCTTGAATCGTCCTAAGCATGGGCGGAGCCTAGTCTCAAGCTACCGCCTTTCCATAATTTTTAGTAATCCATTCCGCCCATAGGGCGCGTCGCGCCCTGTACCGATAGGAGTGATTCACGGGTGCGCTAACGCGCACGCGGAGTGCCGCCCATATAAAGCAAGAGCCCTTGCCGAAGCAAGGGCTCTTGTATCGTCCTGAGCATGGGCGGCGCCTGATACCAGGCAATCGCTCTCCGCTTTTTCTAGTAATCCATTCCGCCCATTCCGCCCATGCCGCCGCCGGGCATGGCGGGGGCTTCTTTCTTCTCGGGGATGTCGGTGATGGCGCACTCGGTGGTGAGAAGGAGGGCCGCGACGCTCGCCGCGTTCTGGAGCGCGGAGCGGGTCACCTTGGCGGGGTCGATGATCCCGACTTTCACCATGTCCACCCATTCCATCTTGTACGCGTCGAAGCCGATGCCCTTCTTCTCGGACTTGGCCTTGTCGGCGATGATGGAACCGTCCACGCCGGCGTTCTCGGCGATCTGGCGGATGGGCTCCTCGAGGGCGCGCTTCACGATCTTGAAGCCGACCTTCTCGTCGTCGGTCATGGTGGCGAGGTCGACCTTCTCGAGGGCGGTGGCCGCCTGGATGAGAGCGAGGCCGCCGCCGGGGACGATGCCTTCCTCGATGGCCGCTCTTGTGGCGGAGAGGGCGTCCTC
>CAZIEI010000156.1:0-5808 GCA_964538705.1 uncultured Spirochaetales bacterium
TGGTCCCGATGTCCTCCCAGTAGCCGTCGAAGACGTAGGCGTTGGTCTTCGCCTTGCCGAGGAGGCCGGGAATGATCTCCCCGCCGAAGTCCGTGAGGTCGGAGCCGAGCACCTCCTCCATGAGGTCGGCGTCGAAGATGTAGATGCCCATGGACGCGAGGTAGCGCTTGGCGGGGTCCCTGCCGCCCATGAGGGAGTCGGGCATCTTGAAGAGCGAAATGTCCTCGTCGCGGGCGGGCTTCTCGCGGAAGGCGAGGATCTCCCCGCGCTCGTCCGCGCGCATGATCCCGAGCCCCGTTACCGCCTCGCGGTCCACCGGGGTGCAGGCGACGGTCAGGGCCGCCCCCGATTCCTGATGCTTCTCGAACATGTCCGCGAGGTCCATCCGGTAGAGCTGGTCCCCGCCCAGGATAATGTAGTGCGTCGGTTTCTGGGGCCTGAAGTGGACGAGGTTCTTCCTGACCGCGTCCGCCGTGCCCTCGTACCAGCCCGTGTGGGTGAGGGTCTGTTCGGCTGCGAGGATCTCGCAGAAGCCCGAGGAGAAGGCGTCGAAGTTATACGTTCGCGCGAGGTGGAGGTGCAGTGACGCCGAATTGTACTGAGTCAGGATGTAGATGTGCCTGAAGCCGGAGTTGATGCAGTTGGATATGGGGATGTCCACGATACGGTACTTGCCGCCGAAGGGCACGGCCGGCTTGGACCGTTCCTTGGTGAGGGGGAAGAGCCTGCTTCCCTTCCCGCCGCCCAAGACAATGGAGAGCACCCTGTTCATCCTGATTCCTCCGGTTCGATGCTTCGTATGAGATTCGTGGATCACTTCACCTGAAGGCGCGATCGTCGTATAGTATAGATCATGGCCCAGGGAAAGGCAAAGGCGTTCGACGAGATACTATCCGAAGCGGGCGTCTCGCCCTTCATCGCGCACGTCGAGCGCGTCCCCGCGCGCGAGGCGCGCTACGCCCCGCTCCCGGACGGGCTCCCTGAGCCTCTCCGCGAGGGCCTCGCGGCACGCGGCGTCGAGAAGCTCTATTCCCACCAGGCGCGCTGCTACGAGCTCGCGAGGTCGGGGAGGAACTTCGTGGTAGTGACGCCCACCGCCTCGGGGAAGACCCTCTGCTACAACCTCCCCGTCATCGCGTCGCTCCTCGAGGAGAGCGAAGCCCGCGCCCTCTACCTCTTCCCCACCAAGGCCCTCTCGCAAGACCAGCAAGCCGAGCTCAACGAGCTCTGCGCGGCGGGGGAACTCCCCCTCAAGGTCTTCACCTATGACGGTGACACCCCGGCCTCCCTCAGGGTCGCGGCCAAGGATTCCGGGCGCATCGTGATATCGAATCCGGACATGCTCCACTCGGGGGTCCTTCCCAACCATCCGCGCTGGATAAAATTCGTGCAGAACCTCAAGTACGTCGTTATCGACGAGATGCACGCGTACCGCGGGGTCTTCGGCTCCCACGTGGCCAACGTGATCCGGAGGCTCAAGCGCGTGGCGGCTTTCTACGGCGCGAAACCGGCCTTCATCCTCTCCTCGGCCACCATCGGGAACCCCGGAGAGCTCGCCGAGGCCCTGATCGGCGAGCCGGTGGAGGTCGTGGACGAGAACGGAGCGCCTGCGGGGGCCAAAACGGTCTATTTCTACAATCCGCCCCTCGTAGACCCCGTGCAGGGCATAAGGCGCGGGGTGACCAACGAGACTCAGCGGATCGCGCTCGCCTTCCTCCGCGCCGGGGTGAAGACCATCCTCTTCGCGCGCTCGCGGGTGAGGACCGAGGTGATCGCCTCCTACATCAACGACTCGCTCAGGAACATCTACACGGAGAACGAGCGCCTCAGGGTCGAACCCTACCGAGGCGGCTTCCTGCCATCCGAACGGCGGGAGATCGAGCGCGGACTCCGATCGGGAGCGATACAGGGCGTGGTGTCCACGAACGCCCTCGAGCTCGGGATCGACATCGGGGGTCTGGACGCGGCCGTGCTCGCGGGCTTCCCGGGCTCCTTCGCGAGCTTCTGGCAGCAATCGGGGAGGGCGGGGCGGCGGTCGGGGGAGTCCTGCGCCGTCCTCGTCGCCTCGAGCGCGCCCCTGGACCAGTACCTCCTCGCGCATCCCGAGTACTTCTTCGGCCGCAGCCCCGAGAGAGCGCGCATCGATCCCGCGAACCCCTACATCTACATGGACCATGTGAAGTGCGCGGCCTTCGAGCTCCCCTTCGACCCGAAGGAGGAATTCGGCGAGGGCCTCCCGGACGCCCTCGCGTACCTCGAGGAGGAGGGGATACTCCGCCTGAGCGGCGGGCGCTTCTACTGGTCCAGCCTCGGCTATCCCGCGGAGGGCGTCTCGCTCCGGTCCGCGACCGCCGAGAACATCGTCATCATCGACGGGACGGGCGGAGCGGACGCGGTGATCGGCGAGATGGATCGGCCGAGCGCCAAGGAGCTCATCTACGACGACGCCGTATACATCCACCGAGGCAGGCAGTACATCGTGAAGAAACTTGACATCGATGCCAAGACCTGCCGCGTGGAGGCCGCCGACGTGAACTACTTCACGGACGCGATCGTGAAGACCGACATCAAGGTCCTCGCCGTGGACGAGCGGCGGGCGGCGGGCGCGGCCGAGATCGCGCTGGGCGACGTCCTCGTGCGGACCGAGGCCACCAAGTACAAGAAAATCAAGTTCCACACGCACGAGAACATCGGCTACGGCGACGTTCACCAGAAGGAGGAGGAAATCCAGACTCGCGCCGCGGTCATCCTCCTCCCCGATGGCGGGAAGGCCCTCGAAGCTTTGGACTCACAGGGCTCCGCCGCGCGTCCCGCGGCCCTCGCCTCGGCCGGCCACATCCTCAAGCAGGTGGCCCCCGTCTTCGTGCGCTGCGAGGGAGCGGACATCGGGCTCGCGGAGCGCGTCCGCGACCCGCACTTCTCCTGCCCGGCCCTCTACCTCTACGACAAGTACCCCGGGGGCACTGGGCTCTCTGAGGCCCTCGCGGACCGCATGCCCGAGCTCGTGCGCGCCGCGGCGGAGCGCGTCGCCTCCTGCGGCTGCGAAACTGGCTGCCCCTCGTGCATCGGAGCGCCGGACGAGCGCCCCGTCGGCCCGGCCGCGGACCTCAAGGCGGTCGTGCGCGGCCTCTTCTCCGTCCTGGAGTCCTCATGGCGGGAAAACTCGCCGAGCGCCTGAAGCGCATCCGCGACGCGGAGGCCGGAGGCGGAAAGCGCGCCCCCCGCGAGGTGAGGCCGGCGGGCGGAGAGGCGCCGCTTCCCGGTTGGCGGAGGATCGCGCCCGCGGTCCTCGAGCGGACGACGGCGGTGGAAGCGGGCTTCCCCGCGGAGATCGACCTCTCGCCCTTCCTCGTCTCGCGGCTCCTTCCCCTCTCCGCCGGCGCTCCCCCGGGAACGGTCCGGACGGCGCGGGAGCGCCTCGCCTTCATCGATACCGAGACGACGGGGCTCTCGACCGGGGCGGGGACGTACGTCTTCGCTTTCGGCGCGGGCCGCTTCACGGGAAAGGGCTTCGCCGTGAGGCAGCTTTTCCTGGAGGACTATCCCGGCGAGCCCGACTTCCTCGCGGCCGTCGCGGATTCCCTCGAGGGAGCGGATCGCCTCGTCCACTACAACGGGAAGGCTTTCGACGTGCCCCTCCTCCGGACCCGTTTCCTCATGAACGGGCGGCGTTTCCCCGAGCTCGCCCAGATAGACCTCCTCCACGCCGCGCGCCGGCTCTGGGCGAGGCGCTTGGGCGGCGCTTCCCTGAGGGAGATCGAGGAGGGCGCGCTCGCGTTCCGCCGCGAGGACGACGTGCCCGGCTCCGAAGCCCCCGAGCGCTACCTCCGTTACCTCTCAGCCCGCGACGCCGAGGGGATCATGCCCGTGCTCGGACACCACCTCTTGGACATCGCCACGCTTCCCCGCCTCATGGCCCGCGCCGCCCGGGCCTTCGAGGAGCCGGACGGAGGGGAGGGAACGGATCCCCTGAAGCTGGGAATTCTCCTCTACAAGCTCGGGCGGCCGGGTTGGGAGGAACGCCTCCGTTCAGGAGCGGAAGCGCGGGATCCTCAGTGCCTCCGCTGGCTCGCGGCCATCTACCGGCGGGAAGAGCGCTGGCGCGACGCCTCCGCGCTTTTAAGCCGTTTCGCAGCGACGATTCCGGATCTCATCGCGCTCGCGAAGGTCGCAGAGCACCGGATAAAGGATTTCGACGCGGCTCTGGACGCTTGTGCGCGGGCCGCCGCGCTCCGCCCAGAGAAGGCCGAGCGCGAAGCGATCCAGGCGCGGATGGCCCGGCTGAGGAAGAAAGCCGGGTATCGATAAAAAATGCTTGATATGAATTCCCTTTTTCTGTTAGGATAGGCGCAGCCAGGAGGTAGGCTCATGTACAGGATCAAGATGCTCAACAGGATCGCGGAAATCGGACTGGCCGAGATGAAGGACGGTCCCTTCGAATTCGTAGAAAACGGCTCGGACTTCGAGGGCGTCCTCGTCCGCTCCGCCGACATGCACTCCCTTTCCCTGCCTTCCTCCCTCCTCGCCGTGGCCCGCGCCGGCGCCGGAACCAACAACATCCCCATCGACGCCCTCACCGACAAGGGCGTCGTCGTATTCAACACGCCGGGCGCCAACGCCAACGGCGTCAAGGAGCTCGCCATCGCGGCCCTCCTCCTCTCCTGCCGCCGCGTCGCGGAGGGCGCCGCCTGGGCCCAGACCGTGAAGACCGGGCTCGCCGAGGTCGTCGAGAAGGAGAAGAACCGCTTCGCCGGCCCCGAGCTCATGGGGAAGCGCCTCGCCGTGATGGGCCTCGGCGCCATCGGCTCGATGGTCGCCAACGCGGCCATCGCGCTGGGCATGGAGGTGGTGGGCTACGACCCCGAGATCTCCGTGGAAGCCGCCTGGAGGCTGTCGAGCCAGGTGAAGCGCGCACGCACCCTCGAGGGCCTCGTCGCGGACGCTGACTTCCTCACGGTTCACGTCCCCCTCCTGGAGGGAACCAAAAAGATCATCAACGAAAAGTTCCTCTCCGCCTGCAAGCGCGGGATCAGGGTCGTGAACCTCTCCCGCGGCGGGCTCGTGGACAACGAGGCCATCCTCAAGGCCATCGCCGCCGGGACGGTCGAGGCCTACGTGACGGACTTCCCCGATGACGCCCTCGTGGGCAAGGAAAAGGTCCTCCTCATCCCCCACCTGGGCGCCTCCACCCCCGAGGCGGAGGACAACTGCGCCGTGATGGCCTGCAGGCAGATCGCCGCCTTCCTCGAGCGCGGCTCCATCGTCAACTCCGTGAACTTCCCCGCCTGTGAGATCGACTCCCCGACCTGCGGGGGCGTGCGGCTCACGATCATGAACAAGAACGTCCCCGCGATGCTCGGGAAGATCACCTCCGTGCTCGCGGAGCGGAAAATCAACATCTGCGAGATGATCAACAAGAACCGCGGCGACGTTGCGTACAACATCATCGACCTGGATACGGACATAAGCGACGCCGACCTCGCCAAGATCGCGCAGATCGAGGGCATCATCCGCGTGAGGAAGATCAAGGTCGGCTGAGAGGTTAAGAATTCCCGAAGCGGCCGGCGTCCCGGGGGACGCCGGTTTTTTTTCGCCCTTTCCTAGGCCTCGTCGTCCCCGTCGTCCAGGAAGTCGCGCTCCATGGCCTCGGCGAGTCCGCCGAGCTGGCCGCAGGCTCCCGAGACGCCGCGTCCACGGCGAGCCCGGCGAGTCACGTTGAGCCCGAGGCGCTCGAGCTCCTCGGCGAGGGAGGCGACCTCCCCGGGCGCGGGTTCCCGGAAGGGGAGGCCGGGGACGGGATTCCAGGGG
>CAZIEI010000156.1:5820-7140 GCA_964538705.1 uncultured Spirochaetales bacterium
TGAGCGTTTAAGCCCGCGCAGAAGGCCGCCATGGCCCGCGCGTCGTCCTTGCCGGAATTGACGCCGCCCAGGACCGCGGCCTCGAGAGTGATCCGATCGCCCGTGGCCTCCTGGTAGGCGAGGAGCGCGCGCTTGAGCTCGGGGAGGGGATTGCCGGCCTCCACGGGCATGAGGCGCGCCCGCTTCTCAGGATCGGCGGCGGTGAGGGAGATGGCGAGGCGGACATGCGGTCCTCCGCTCGCGAGGTCGAGGATGCCCGCCACCACGCCGCAGGTGGAGACCGTGATTTTCCGCGCTCCCATCGCGAGGCCCTCGGGATGGCGGATGATCTCGACGGCCCGCCTGAGCTCGGCGATGTTGAGGAGGGGCTCGCCCATCCCCATGAAGACGATGTTGGAGGCGCGTTCCCCCCCGCGGTTCAAGGCCAGAAGCTGCTCGACGATCTCCGAAGCGGAGAGGTTCCGCCCGAAGCCGAGGGTACCGGTCTTGCAGAAGGCGCAGCCCATGGGGCAGCCGGCCTGCGTGGAGAGGCAGGCGGTCCTTCGGCCCTCGCGGTCGACGAGGAGGACTGCCTCGACGACGGATCCGTCAGCCATGGAGAGGGCGAGCTTCAGGGTACCGTCGGAATCGTCGATCCGGGACGCGATCTTGGCGGAGAGTAGGGGCGAGGAGGCATCGAGGCGCTCGCGCTCCGGGGCGGGGAGGTCGGTCATGTCCGCCCAGGAGGCGGCCCCGCGCGCGAGCCAGCGGAAGGCCTGCTTCCCGCGGAAGGCCGGCGAGAGGCCGGCCCCGGCGGCGATCTCCTCCGGGAGGAGGCCGGCCCAGCCTCGCGGCGGGGTTGGGTGCATCCTAGGAGCGGTTGAGCCGGTCCAGGGTCTCCTGGACCACGGCATTCCGGATGCCGAGCCGGGTGAAGTCCTGGAGGGTTTCGATGGCCTTTTGCTTCTCGCCCTTGGCCGCGTAGCACTCGGCGAGCTCGACGAAGAAGCGGTAGTTCTTGGTGTCGTTGAGGATGAGCTTCCTCAGGGACTCGATGGCCTCGTCGTATTTTCCCTGCATGCGAGCGACGACCGCGAGACCTAGGACGGCGTAGACGTCGAATTCGATGTTGAGCGCCTTCTCGTAGTAGACGACCGCCTCGTCGAAGTTGCCCATGTTGCGGAAGGCGTCGCCGGCCCGGGTGAGGATCACCTTGTTGCGCGGATCGCGGGCGAGGATGCGGTTCCAGTACTCGAGCGACTTGTCCTGCTTGTTCATGCCGCGGTAGCAGTCCGCGAGGCCGAAGAGGGCGTAGAAGTTGTCCCCCTCCATCTCGAGGGC
>CAZIEI010000157.1:0-6934 GCA_964538705.1 uncultured Spirochaetales bacterium
ACCCCGAGACGGGCGTCCAGAACATCGGCATGTACCGGATGCAGGTCTATGACGCCCGGACCACCGGCATGCACATCCACGCGCACAAGGACGGAAAAGGCATTCTCGATGCCTACCGCGCTCGCGGAGAGCGGATGCCCGTCGCGGTGGCCCTGGGCGCCGACCCCGCGACCATCTACGCGGCCACCGCTCCCCTGCCCGAAGGCTTCGACGAACTCCTCCTCGCGGGGTTCATCCGGAAAGAGGGCGTCCCCGTCGTGAAGAGCGGCGCGGGCGGCATCCTCGTTCCCGCGAACGCGGAGTTCATCCTCGAGGGTTATGTCGATCCCGAGGAGCCCCTCCGCGACGAGGGCCCCTTCGGCGACCACACCGGCTATTATTCGGCCGTAGGCCCGTATCCCGTCTTCCACTTGGAGCGGATCACGCGGAGGCGCAAGCCGATCTATCCCGCCACCGTCGTGGGCCGCCCGCCCAAGGAAGACTGCTACCTCGCCAAGGTCACCGAGCGCCTCTTCCTCCCCCTCCTCAGGCTCCAGCTCCCTGAGCTCGTCGACCTGGATCTCCCGCTCGAGGGCGTCTTCCACAACTGCGCCATCGTCTCTATCCGCAAGCGCTTTCCCGGGCACGCGCGCAAGGTCATGCACGCGCTCTGGGGGCTGGGACAGATGACCTACCAGAAGATGATCGTCGTGGTCGACGAGGACGTGAGCCCGCACGACTACTCCCACGTCGCGTGGAGGGTCTTCAACAACATCGACGCGCGGCGGGACCTCGTGATCGACGAAGGCCCCCTGGACGCGCTCGACCACGCCTCGCCTCGGGCCCTCTACGGCGGCCGCCTGGGCGTGGACGCCACGCGCAAGCTTCCCGAGGAGGGACACGACCGCCCCTGGCCCGAGGACATGCGCGTCGATCCCGCGACCGCCGCCCTCGTCGAGCGCCGCTGGAAGGAATATGGAATCGGCTGAGCGGATGCGCAAACCGAGCCGGCGATCCTCCGTGGCGGGTCCGCCTCTCGCCGCCGCGGCCGCCTTCTTCCTGGACCGCGCCAAAGCTTACGCGGGGCTCCTCATGATCGGCCACTCGCTCTTCTCCCTCCCCTTCGCGCTCTCCGCCCTCCTCTACGCGACGGGCGGGAGGCCGGGCTGGCGGCTCCTCGTCCTCGTCGTCCTCGCCTTCTTAGGAGCGCGGAACGCCGCGAACGCGCTCAACCGCGTCATCGACGCCAGGATCGACGCGGAGAATCCGCGGACCGCGGGAAGGCACATCCCCGCGGGCCGCGTGAGCGAGGCGGAGGCCCTCGCCATCGCTGGAGCCTGCTTCCTCCTCCTCTGCGCCGCGGCCTTCCTCATCGACCCGAAGCTCCTCCTCCTCGTACCGATCCCCGCGGCCCTCATGATCGCGTACTCCTACCTCAAGCGCTTCACGCCGCTCTGCCACCTCGTCCTCGGCGTTACCTCGGGGGCGGCCGCTGCGGGAGGATGGATCGCCGCGCGCGGACGCCTCGACCTCTACGGCATCCTCCTCGCCGCGGCCAACGGCTCATGGGTCATGGGCTTCGACATGGTTTACCAGCGCATCGACGCCGAATGGGACCGAGCGCACGGGCTCCATTCCGTCCCCGCGGACCTCGGCGTCCAGGAAGCGGGCGTCCTCGCGATCGCCTCCCACCTCTGGGCCCTCCTCTTCCTCGCCGCCTTCGGGTTCGCCTTCGGCTCATCCCTCCTCTACTGGATCGGCCTCGCGCTCCTCGCGGCGCTCATGGGCGTCGAGCACCTCGTCGCCGCGAAGCCCTCCCGCGAGCGAACGATCTTCTCGTCATACGCGATGAACCAGATCATCGGGCCCGCATTCCTCGCGGTCGCCTGCGCCGACGTTTACCTCGGGAGGCTCCTATGAAGCGTCGTTACATCATCGCGGTGACGGGAGCTTCGGGGGCGGGCTACGCCGGCGCGCTCGCCGACGCGCTCGCCGACGCGCTCGCGAGGATAACGGCGGACGTCGTTCCGACGGACAGCGCCCCAGATAATTCAACGGATGAACGCACCTTCGAATTCCGTCTCATCCTCTCGGCGAACGGAGAAAAAGTCCTCGCCGAGGAATCGAGCCTCGCGCCCTCGGATCTCGCCCTGCGGCTCGGTTCGCGCGGCGCCAGCGTCTTCATAGACTCGGTCGACGACTTCTCGGCGCCACCCGCCTCAGGCTCCTTCGCCTGGGAAGCGATGATCGTCGTTCCCTGCTCCATGGGGACTCTCGCGGACATCGCTTCGGGCTCCTCGCGGAACCTCATCGCGCGCGCGGCGGACGTAAGCCTCAAGGAAGGCCGCAAGCTCGTCCTCGTCCCGCGCGAGACTCCGCTCAGCCTCATCCACCTCCGGAACATGACCGCGCTAGCGGAAGCCGGGGCGATCATCCTTCCCGCGTCGCCGGGCTTCTACCATGATCCGGAATCCATCGACGACTGCTACGCCTTTATCGCGAACAGGATCATCGCGCGCCTCGGCCTCCCCTCCGACGCTCGCGAATGGGGGGACCATGGATAAGCCTCCGTTCATCCGCTCGACGGCGTTCGCGGCGGTCCTCGCATCGATTTTGTCTACCGCTGGACTCACCGCGCAGGCAAAGCCCGGGCCCTCGGTCCCTCGCGCTCCCGCGCCCACGAGGCCCGCCCTCGTAATCGGCGTGCTCCCCGATCTCGATTCCATCCCCATCGTCATCGCATCCATGAAGGGCTACTTCGACGCCGAGGGGCTCGACGCGAGGATCGAACGCTTCACGAGCGCGCAGGCGCGCGACGCCGCCCTGCAGACGGGAGCCATCGACCTCGCGGTGTCGGACCTCCTCGCCGCCTGCTTCTTCGCCGAGGGCGGCTTCAAGGCGCGGGCCGTCATGGCGACCGACGGCCTCTACCGCCTGGTCGCGGCCCCCGGCTCCACGGCATCGGGCCTCAAGGACCTCGAGGGGAAAAGCGTCGCGATCTCCAAGAACACCATCATCGAGTACTGCCTTGGCCGCATGCTCGAGGCAGAGGGAATGCCGGCCTCGTCGGTTGAGCTCGTCATCATCCCCCAGATGCCCGTCAGGCTCCAGATGCTGAGCCAGGGGAAAGTCGACGCCGCCATCCTCCCCGAGCCCCTTGCGACGCAGGCGATGCTCGACGGAGCCTCGCTCCTCGACGATTCGGCGCGGCTCGGCGTGAATCTCGGCGTCGTCATCGCCTCCGAGCGCGCTCTTGCCTCCAAGGCTAGCGTGATCGCGGCCTTCGAACGCGCTTACGATAGGGCGGTCGCCTACCTCAAGGCCGCTCCGCGGTCCGAGTGGATCGACGCGCTCATAGAGAAAGCGGGCCTTCCGCCATCGGTTCGCGACGCGATCGTCCTGCCCGCGTATTCGCCCGCGCGGCCTCCCGCCCGCGCCGAGGCCGAGGCGGTCGCGGCTTGGCTTTATGGCAGGGAGCTCGTGAAACGAATCTGGAAAGCGGAAGATATTTTTCTACAGTAAATGTATAGGGCCCTAATAATGCGACACGGAATTTTTTCCAGATAATCAGCCCAACCGGATCATGCCCTTTTCCACGGACACGCGATACGTTCCGCGATGTCTATGACGATGAAGTACGAGAGCCCCAGAAATCCCAGAGCCAGTATCCCCGCCGCCATCTCCGCATAGGCTACGCGCATCCACGCGTCCATCACGTAGAATCCCAAGCCCCGCGTCGCCGACACCGACTCCGCGAAGAAGAGCGCGCTCACGGCCGTTCCCGCCGCCGTCCTGAGCGAGGAGAAGAGCGCGGGAAAGCAAGCGGGAAGGACGACGCGCGCGAAGCGCCCGAATTTTCCGAGGCCGAGCGAGCGGGCGAGCGCGACGTATCCTGGATCGATGGATTTCGCCGCGTCGCGAGAGCCCACGAGGACCTGGAAGAAGACGATGAGCGAGACGAGGACGATCTTGGCAGCGTCCCCCAGGCCGAAGGCGAGGAGAAGGAGGGGGAGGAAGGCTATCTTGGGGAGCGGGTAGAGGACATACGCGATGGGAGAGAGGAGCCCGTCCAGGACGCGGACGCGGCCGGACGCGAGACCGAGCGGAAAAGCGAGGAGGGAAGAGACCGCGATCGCGAGCGCGGAACGCCAGGCGGAGGCCGCGAAGTGGGGGCCGAGGGTCCGCGGGAGGAGCGCCGCGAAGAGCGGGATCACCCGCTCGGGAGGAGGGAGGATGCGCGGCGCGGCTGCGGAAAGAGCCTTCCAGCAGGCAATCAACGCGAATCCGGCGAAGACCGCTCGGCCGAACGGCGCGAGGTAGTGCAAGAACGCGCGAGTCCGCGATGGCTCGCGACGTCCCGCATCAACGGCCCCGGGCATCGAACTCGACCCTCAGCGCTCGCACGGATTCGGAGTACTCCGCGGTCTCCCTGAACGGGATTTCTCCGGGAATGCCCCCGGCCCCCCCGCGCGGCGCCGTCTTCGCGCGTACCAGCTCTCCCCGGCCCGACAGGACGTATACCGTATCTCCCAGGAAGGCCGCTTCCTCGATGGAATGCGTCACGATGACCGCGGTCGCGCCGCGCTTGAGGGCGAGAGCGAGGAAGAGCTCCTGCATGTCCTCCCGCGTGATCGCGTCGAGGGCCGAGAAGGGTTCGTCCATCAGCACGAGGTCGGGATCGCGCGCGAAGGTACGGGCGAGCGCGACGCGCTGCCGCTCCCCGCCCGAGAGAGAGCGCGGATACGCCGATCCGCGCCCGTCGAGGCCCACCATGGCGAGGGCTCGCGTGGCGCGTTGGCGCCGTTCCTTTTTCCCGCCAGGCACGGTTCCGAGCCCGACGCTGATGTTCGTTTCCGCGTCCATCCAGGGGAAGAGGTCCGCGCCCTGCGGCATCACCGAGACCCGCGGCGAACCGTGGACGGGAGGATCCCCGTCCACGAGGACCCTTCCCTCGACCGGCGCGAGGGCCCCCGATATCAGCGAGAGGAGGCTCGTCTTGCCGGCCCCCGACCGGCCGATGATCACGGCCTTCTCGCCCCGGCCCACCCTGAGGCCGAGGCAGGAGAAAACAGTCCGCTCGCCGTAGCGCACGGCGCATCCCTCGACGGATACCATGGCGGAATCATAACGCGCGCGTTACAGCGTGTCAAAGAAGGAGAGCGCACGCGGAGCTTCCATTGACAGGAATTCCCGCGCCATCGACAATCGATACAGGCTCCGCGGAGCCGCGAGGAGTGATCAATGGAATTCGAGAGGCAAGCGATCCCGAGGGAAGCGATCCACGTGAACGGGATAGGATTCGCGCCGGGCGCGCGGAAGCGCGCGACGGTCGTCGGTGATTTCCCAGGAACCACCGGCTTCTCCGTGGTAGACGGGGGAGGGGCCATCGCTTTCAAAGGCAGGCTCGAGGAGGCCCCCGACCTTCCCGGGCTGGACGCGCGCATTCGTCATGCGGATTTCAGCCCGCTCGCGAAGAGCGGGACATACTCCATCAGAGTCGACGAAAGCCGCCTCGAATCGCCGCCCTTCCGCGTCGCCGAGGACGTCTACGAGCGTTCGCTCGAGCTCGCGATGATCGGCTTTTACGGACAGCGCTGCGGCGTCGCGGTCGAATTCGAGCATGAGGGGAAGCGTTATGCGAAACCGCCATGCCACCTGGGGGACGGCCTCCTCGACTATTTCGATCCTACAATGCGCGGCCAGCGACGGGACGGCGCGGGCGGCTGGCACGACGCCGGCGATTACGGGAAATACACGGTCAACGCGGCCTTCGCCACGGGCATCATGCTCCGCGCCTGGGAACGCTTTCCCGTCGCCCTCGGCCGCCTGAGCCTCCCCATTCCCGAATCCAGCGGCGCTCTCCCGGACTACCTCGCGGAAATCAAGTTCAACCTCGATTGGATCCTCAAGATGCAGTTCGCCGACGGCAGGGCGTCGCACAAGCTGACGCGGACCGAGTTCGAGCCCATGTGCATGCCTCAAGACGATGACGCCCAGCGCTACTTCTCCCCCGTTGGCACGGACGCGACGAACTGCCTCTGCGCGGTCGCTTCGCAGGCCTCGCGCGTCTACAGGCCCTTCGACCCCGAATACGCCGATCGCTGCCTCGACGCCGCCCATCGAGCGATGGCTTATCTGAGGTCGAGGAAGGCTCCGGAGATCCCGGACCTCGGCGCCTTCAGGACCGGCATGTATCTCCGCCCGCGCGACAGCGACCGGGAATGGGCGGCGTTCGAATACTGGGAAGCGACGGGGGACGAGACGGCGGCCCGCGAAATCGGCTGGATGTTCTCGATGGAGAACTATCTCGTAGACGTGGATTGGGACTGGAGCCAGGGCAAGAACCTCGGGATCTATACCTACCTCGCGTCGAAGCGTGACCGCGATCCCGCCCTCGTCGAGGAGCTCTCCGCCGACCTCGTCGCCGCTGCGGACAGGATCGTCGCGAACGCGAAAGCCCACCCCTTCGGGCGCGGGCTCAAGCGAAGCTACTGGGGCTGCAACGGAAGCATCGCGCGGACGGCCCTCAACCTCCAGACCGCCCACGACATCACGGGCAAGGACGATTACCTCGTCGCGCTGGAGAACCAGCTCTCCTATCTCTACGGGAACAACCCCTACGGCCGATCCTTCGTCACCGGCGACGGCAATAGGCCCCCCGCCTTCCCGCATCACCGCCCCTCGGTAGCCGACGGGATCGACAGGCCCTGGCCCGGGCACCTCATCGGCGGGCCTCACCCGACGGAGCTCGATTGGCACGACGTGACCGAGGACGCGCGCACAAACGAGACCGCCATCAACTGGGACGCCGCCTTAGTCTACGCCCTCGCCGCCGCTTGTCCGGCGACCCGGCGTTGACAGCCCCGCCGCCTTTCCCCTACAATGCAGGGCACGATCCGGTAGCTCAGTTGGATAGAGCGGCTGCCTCCTAAGCAGCAGGTCGGACGTTCGACTC
>CAZIEI010000158.1:0-6596 GCA_964538705.1 uncultured Spirochaetales bacterium
TATGGTAGGCGGAACCATGAGTCATGAGCTTGGCCGCGGAGAAAGCGGCGACGTGATCGGCCTCGTCGCGCTCGACGCGGGCTCGACGAGCGCCCACGCGGCCTACTTCGACAGGGAAGGCCGCTTCCTCCGCGCCTCCTCGCGCGTCCACTTGGGCAGGATCGGCGAAGCTCTGGAGGCGCTGCGTTCGGAGGCGGGGCCGGGTGTCCTCGTCGTAGGCACGAGCGACCTGGGCGAGCGGGGCGCGGGCTCCGCCTCCTACGACGCGCGGCTCTGCCTCATCGAGGCGGCGCGTGCTGCCCTTCCCGGAGTGCGTTCGATACTCCATGTGGGCGCCGAGCGCTTCTTCCTCGTCCGCTTCGGCGAGGACGGCTCCTACCGCGACCTCAAAGCGAACTCCTCGTGCGCCGCGGGCACCGGAGGCTTCCTCGACCAGCAGGCACGCAGGCTCTCCCTCCCGGGATCGGCCGAGCTCGGCGAGCGGGCCCTCCGCAGCATGGAGGATCCCGCCTCCCCCGAAGCGCCGCGGATCGCCTCGCGCTGCTCGGTCTTCGCCAAAACCGACCTCATCCACGCCCAGCAGGAGGGCCACGGGATCGACGCGATCTGCGAGGGGCTCTGCCGCGGCCTCGCGGCCACCATCTGCGACACCGTCTTCCCGGATCCCCCGCCCCTCCCCCTCCTCCTTTCGGGCGGCGTCTCCCTCAACCGCGGAGTCCTCCGCGCCATGGCCGAGCGCCTGGGCGCCGAGCCCTTCGTCCCGCCCTTCTCCGCCGCCCTGCCCGCCATCGGCGCGGGCATCCTCGCCTGGGCGGATATCAGAAACGGGATCGCACTCGAGCGGAGGACGCGCGTTGCGCCCGCGCCGAGGACGGAGCGGACGAGCTCGGAGCGCATCCCGCCCCTGCGCTCAGCCTACCCGGACTTCGGAGGCCTCGAGGCCTACGCGTTCGCGCCGAGCGTCGCGGACGCCCCCGCCGCCGTCGAGGTCACGCGCTACGCCGATCTCGGGACGGGAAGGATCGAATGCCTTTTCGGGATCGACATCGGCTCGACGTCCACGAAGGCCGTGCTCACCGATATGGAGGGGCGCCCCCTCGCGGGCTTCTACACGCGGACCGCCGGCCGCCCGCTCGAGGCGACGCGCGCCCTCATGGAGGCCGCCGAATCGCTCGCCTCCGCGAGCGGCGCCCGGTTCGACGCGCGGGGAGCGGCGGCCACCGGATCGGGGAGGAAGTTCATCGGCGCGGTTGTCGGCGCGGACCTCGTGCTGGACGAGATCACCGCCCACGCCGCCGCGGCCGTCGCCCTCGACCCCGAGACGGACACCATCCTCGAGATCGGCGGCCAGGACGCAAAGTTCACCACGCTCAGGAACGGGGCCGTCGCGTTCTCTCGCATGAACGCCGTCTGCGCCGCGGGCACGGGCTCCTTCCTCGAGGAGCAGGCGCAGAAGCTCGGCGTCCCGCTTGAGGACTTCGCGCGCCGCGCGATGGGCGCCGAGGCGCCTCCCGCCTCGGACCGCTGCACTGTTTTCATGGAGCGGGACATCAACTATTACCTCTCGGAGAACTACGGGACGGAGAGCATCCTCGCGGCCGCGCTTCTCTCGGTCCGGGAGAACTACCTCCTCAAGGTCGCGGACGAGGCCGCCATCGGGAAGCGCGTCTGCTTCCAGGGCGCCACCGCGCGCAATCCCGCACTCGTCGCCGCCTTCGAGTCGCGCCTCGGCCTCCCCATCCGCGTCTCGCCCTGGTGCCACCTCGCGGGCGCCCTCGGCTCCGTACTCACCATGCTGAGGGAGGGCGCCGTCAAGGCCGCATCCCCCTCCTTTCGCGGCCTCGGGCTCTGGACGGCCGACATCCCCCAATCGACGGAGACCTGTGAGCTCTGCAGGAACCACTGCAGGATCCGCGTGCTCGAGGTCCGCGGGGAGCGCGTGTGCTTCGGCCATCTCTGCGGGCGCGAAGACGGGAAACCGCGGCCGGGTAAAGCCGCCGCCGACCCCCTCGCCGCGGCTCGGAAGGCGGCGATCGGGGACGTCGATGAGCGGAACGCCGCCGCCGTCCGCGCGGACGCGAATAGTCGCGCGGACGCGAATAGTCGCGCGGACGCGAATAGTCGCGCGGACGCGAATGCTCGCGCGGACGCGGGCTCGGAGGATTCCTGCGCCGTTCGTCCGCCCGTCATGGGACTGCCCGACGCGCTCCAGGGAGTCGAAGAATCCGAATTCTGGAAACACTTCTTCGCCGATCTCGGCGTGCCCGTCCTCTCGTCATCCGGCCTCGCCGATCCCATCGCCCGCGGCAAGAAAACGACGGGGGCGGAATTCTGCGCGCCCATCGCGGCCTTCCACGGCCACGTCGCCTGGCTCGCGGAGAAGGCCGACGCGATCTTCCTTCCGATCCGCCTCGAGCGCAAGGAGAGCGGACGCCGCGACCGAACGAGGAAGTACTGTTACTACACCCAATACTCCGCCGCCCTCGTGAGGCCCCTCCTCGAGCGGACGGGTGCCGCGGCCAAGGCAGTGAGCCCGCTCTTCGAGGACGCGAGCGACGGCCAGGCGGTCAAAGCCGAGCTCTGGAAGGCCCTGGCCCCGCTCTACGGGGGTCTCTTCGGCCAGGGAGACGTGGGCGCCGCCTACGACGCAGCCCTCGAGCGGCGTGAATCCGCGGCCGCCGCGCTGCGCGCGCGCTTCAAACCGCCCGCCGCCCCCGGCATCGCGGTCGTGCTCCTCGGCCGGCCGTACACCGTCCTTTCCGCGTCCATGAACAGCGGGATACCGCGGCTCTTCGCGGAGCTCGGCGTCGAGGCCCATTACCAGGACGAGCTTCCCGAGGCTCCGCCAGGGAGCGCGGGCGAGGAGATCGAGCGCCTCCTGGACCGCGTCCACTGGTCCTACGCGGCCGCCATCCTCCGCGCCGCCGACTACTGCGCGGGGGCCGAGGGCCTCTATCCGGTCCTCGTCACCTCGTTCAAGTGCGCGCCCGATTCTTTCATCCAGGAGTACCTCGCCCGCATCCTGGACCGCGCGGGCAAGCCGTACCTCGTGCTCCAGCTCGACGAGCACGGTTCCAACGTGGGCTACGCGACGAGGATCGAGGCGGCGGCGCGCTCGTTCAGGAACCACGCCCGCGGCGAGCGCTCGTCCTCGCGCGCCAGGCCCGCCCTCCCCGTCGCCTCGGCCTTCGAGCGCGAGCTCAGGGGGAAAGCCGTCTTCCTGCCCGCGTGGGACCCCGTCTCCATGCGGCTCATCGCCGCGAGCATGCGGAGGGAGGGCATCGACGCGCGCGTGCTCGAGGAGACGCCCGAGACTGTCGCGGAGGGGCTCAAGACGAACGCCGGGCAGTGCATTCCCGTCAACGTCATCGCGAGCGAGTTCGCGCGGGAGGTCAGGGCCTCTTCGCTCGATCCCGCGCGGACCGCCCTGTGGATGATCGAGGCCCGCTGGGCCTGCAACATCGGGATGTACCCTGCCTACATCAAGAGCCTCCTCGAGCGCGAGGGCGGCGGCATGGAGCGCGCGGGCGTCTACGTGGGCGACCTCACCATGATCGAGATAGGCCCGGTGATGACCGCGCGCGCCTACTTCTCATATCTCCTCGGGGGGATGCTCCATAAGCTCGTCTGCCGCGTCAGGCCCTACGAGCGTGTGCGGGGCATGACGGACGCGGCCGCGAGGAAGGCCCTCGCGATCTTCGAGTCCGCCTGCGAGGGCGGCCTCCCGTTCAAGCGCGCGGCGGAGGAGGCGGTCGCCCTCTTCCGCGCAGTGCCCCGCGACGAGAGCCGCGGGCGCAGGCCCAAGGCCGCGATCTTCGGCGACCTCTACCTCCGCGACAACCCCGTGATGAACCAGGACCTCGCCCGGTGCATCGAGGAGCAGGGAGGCGAGGTCGTCGTCATTCCCTACACCGAGTACACCAAGATCGTCTCCTCCGCGCACTTCAAGCGATGGATCCACGGGCTGAAGATTCCGCGCTTCGCGCTCTTCCGCGCCCTCCTCGGGGCCCTCGAGATCATGGAGCGCGGCTGCATGGACATCTTCGGGGAATTCCTGGGGCCGGGGATCCAGTACCGCGCGGACGGCGTGGAGGCGGCCATCGCGCCCTTCGGCCTCCGCCTCGAGCACGAGGGCGAGACCTTCGAGAACATCCTCAAGGCTGGGCGTCTCGCGGCCGCCTACCCGGACATCGCGCTCTTCGTGCACACGAGCCCGGCTTTCTGCTGCCCCTCCCTCGTCACCGAGGCCCTCGCGGCCAAGATCGAGGAGACGACGGGCGTGCCCGTGGTGAACATCATCTACGACGGCACCAAGGCCCCGCGGAACGGCGTCATCGCGCCCTACCTCGCGTATCCTCGGAAGGCTGGCGCTCAGGCCCCGAGGTGCTCCGGGTAGTTCTCCCTCGTGATCACGTCGATAGGAACGCGGATCTCGCGCTCGCAGGCCTCGTTCAATACGAGTAGACGGAAGATCTGCCTGAGGCCGAGTTCGCCTTGGCGCCTCGGGGCCTGCGCGATGAGGAAGGATATCTCGCCGGACTCCAAGAAGGGCGCGTCCTCCTCCATGAGGTCGAAGCCGATGAGGCGCGTGCCGGCAGCGTCCGTCCCGCGGAGCGCGCGCGCCGCCGTTCCCGTGGTCGCGTCGGCGACCACCAGGGCCCGCGGGCCCGTCCCGCCCGGGAGGGCGCCGCGGAGCGCGCGCGCGTATCCGCCGGGCTCGTCCGCGTGCGGGTGCCTCGCCACCCGGACGGCCCCTCCCAGCTCGTCCGCGATCCCGCGGATCCGTTCGGCGATATGGTAATTGTCCGCGTCCGGCGCGAGGACGGCGACGTTCCCCTCCCCGCCGAGCGCGAGCCTCGCGAGCCGCCCCGCGAGGCGTCCCGACCGGTACGAGTCCTGGTGGATAACGCAGCGCACCGCGGGATGCTCGATCTCAGTGTCGAAGGCGACATGGGGCGTCTCGCGGTTCGCTTCTATCGCCGCGGCGGCCTCGAGCCCGAGCACGGGCGCCATGAGGACCGCGTCGACGTCGGACAGCCGGGCGTAGGCGGCCCTGAAGGACTCGGGGTCGTAGCGGTCGAAGAAGGAGGGCTCGAGGCCGATGCGGTACGCCTGGAGGGCCTTGGCCGCGGACTCCGCGCCTGAGAGCGGGAGGCGCCAGTACCCCGCGTCCTGATCCGGCCGGGGCATGAGCAGGCCGACGCGCCAGGCGCGCGAAGTCGAGAGGTTCCGCGCGAACTGGTTGGGCTTGAAGCCGAGCTCGTTCGCGATGCGCCGCACGCGCTCGGCGGTCTCGGGCGAGACGCGGCCGCGATCGTGGAGGACACGGTCCACCGTCCCGATCGCGACCCCCGAGCGCTCGGCTATCTCCTTGATCGTCGTCACGGCCGCCTCGGCCCGATCAGTGCCCGCGCCTCCGGCGCGGGCCCCTCGCGGAACGGGATCGCGCTACCTCGCGCGCGAGGACCAGCGGACCTCGCTCCATTCGAGCTCCCTGAGGAAGCGCCCGATGTCCGTCGTCCCCTGGTCGATCATGACGCATTCGATCCCGGCCATGCGCGCGAAGTGCTCGAGCTCGCGCTTCCCGATGGCCGTGGAGAAGCCGGTATGGTGCGCGCCGCCTGAGTGGATCCACGCGCCCGCCGCCCTCGCGAGGTCCGGCTCGGGCGCCCAGACCGCCTTCGCCACCGGGAGCCGGGGCGTGGGCTCGGGAGAGGTCACGACCTCGCAGGGATTGACGATGAGCCTGAAGCGGTGACCGAGGTCGATGAGGGAGGCGTTGACGCCCTTCCCCGGCTTGGCGTCGAAGATGAGCCGCGCGGGATCGTCCTTGCCGCCGATGCCCAGGGGGCGCATGGCGAGGCGGGGCTTGGCCGACGCGATGCTGGGGCAGACCTCGAGCATGTGCGCGCCGAGGACGAGAGAGCGGGAGCCGGCGAAGTGGTAGGTGTAGTCCTCCATGAAGGATGTGCCGCCGGGGAGGCCCGCGGCCATCGCCTTCATCGCGCGCACGAGAATGGCGGTCTTCCAGTCGCCCTCGGCGCCGAACCCGTAGCCGTCGGCCATGAGCCTCTGCACCGCGAGGCCGGGGAGCTGGGGAAGTCCGTGGAGGTCCTCGAAGGTCGTGGTGAAAGCGCGGAACCCGCCCTTCTCCAGGAAGGCGCGGAGGCCCGCCTCAATGCGAGCGGCCTCGCGGAGGGCGGCCCGCTTCGCTCCGCCCGCGCGGAGCTCGCTCTCAACCTCGTACCGCGCGTCGTAGTCCGCGAGGACGGCGTCCACCTCGGCGTCCGACGCGGCCTTGACGCAGGCGACGAGGTCGCCGACGCCGTAGCCGTTGACGGAGGAGCCGAAGGCCATCTGGAAGGAGACCTTGTCGCCCTCGGTGACGGCCACGTCCCGCATGTTGTCGCCGAAGCGCGCCACCCTGGTCCGCTTCATCTCGGCGACGCCTAAGGCCGCGCGGCACCATGAGGCGACCTCGTCCATGACCGCGCCGTCCTTCCAGTGCCCGACGACGACCGCGCGCTCCCGCCCGAGCCGGGCGCAGGCGTGGCCGAACTCGCGGTCGCCGTGCGCGGACTGGTTCAGGTTCATGA
>CAZIEI010000159.1:0-6456 GCA_964538705.1 uncultured Spirochaetales bacterium
CCCCTTGGATCCCTGCGATCGAGACCAGCCCGAAGGCGCCGGCCAGCGCGCCGACGGTGGAGCCCACGCCGTTGACCAGGCCCACCAACCCCACCGCCCGGGCGCCGTCTGCTCGGCCGCGGGAGCAGGCATCGCACGCGGCAGGGAACGCGGCCCCGGCGAAGATCGCCGGGAGCAGCACCAGCACCGGCGTGTACAGCAGCTCCCGCCAGAGCTCGAGTCGCAGCGAGGTGGCGAAGGTCGAGGTGGACTCCAGGGAGAACGGGTCGCGCCCCGCTCGGATGACGAGGGACGCCGCCACCCAGAACGAGAGCAGCGTCGAAAGGGAGAACCCCGTCATCAGGAGGGCGAGGGTTCGAATCGGATCCCGACGTATCAGCGCGCGGTGAGCGAGGCCGCCCAGGGCGAGCCCGGACAGCACCAGGGCGAGCAGCGAGGAGAACGCGGCGGCGGGCGAGGAGCTCCTGTCGCAGGCCGAGGCCCTCAAGGGGAACGTGAGCCGGCTCACCAAGCTCGTGACCGGAAAGGCCGAGGAGAACGAAGGGAAAGGGCCCGTCGGCCGGGCGGCGAAGCCGGGGCCCTCAAGGCTCCCGGGTCCCAGGGAGGATCCGCGCGGCCTGGAGCTCGCCAAACCCGAGGAAATGATACCGCTCAAGGATTTCAAGGATTTCTAGGGGAAGGGGGAGAACATGGGAGAAACCGTGACGAAGTACCTGACCTTTTCCATAGCCGAGGAGCAGTACGGAATCCCGATCACGAAGGTGCGGGAAGTGATACGGCACGAGAAGATCACGGCCGTGCACGACGCGTCGGCCTACCTGAGGGGCGTCATCAACCTGAGGGGGAAGATCATCCCGGTGATAGACATGAGGGCCAAGTTCGGGATAGAGGAGCGCGCCTACGACGACCGGACGGTGTTCGTGATCGTGGAGGTTTCCGGCGGTACTGCGGGGGGCAAGGACGGATTTAACTACGGCATAGCTGTAGACTCGGTGCGGGACGTGACGGACATCCCGGAGTCCGAGATCGAGAAGGCGCCCGACGTGGGGCTGAAGCTGAAGAGCAACTACCTGCTCGGCATCGCGAAATCCAAGGAAGGCATGCTCATGGTGCTCAATATCGACAAGATCCTCACGACCGAGGAAGTCGTTGAGCTGGGGATGGCGGACCAGGCGGTAAAGGCCTAGGCGAGAAGAAAGGATCGCGCGCGGACGCCCGGGCTTCAGGAATTTTCGGATTCTTTCGCCGGGTTTTCGTCGCGCGAGAGGACGGCGAGGCGTTCGGGGATCTTATCGAGGGACAGGACCTCGGAGGCCGCGCCGATGTTGATGGCCGCCTTGGGCATCCCCCAAACCACCGAGCTCTTCTCGTCCTGCGCGATCGTCCAGGCGCCGGCCGCCTTGAGCCGAGCCAGCCCCTCGGCGCCGTCCTTGCCCATGCCGGTGAGGAGCGCCGCGATCGCGTTCCGCCCCGCGTATTCGGCCGCTGACGAGAAGAGGACGTCGGCGGACGGGCGTTGGAAGTTCACCCGTTCCGATGACGTGAGGCGAGCATAGAGGCTCGCCCCCCGCCGCTCCAGCTCAAGGTGCTGGCCCCCCGGCGCGATGTAGGCGGTCCCCTCGGAGACCATCTCCCCGTTCTCGGCTTCCTTTACGGTGAGCACTGAGAGTCCGTCGAGGCGCTCGGCGAACTGGCGGGTGAAGTTGGGCGGCATATGCTGGACGATGAGGACGGGCGGCATCTGGAGGGGCATCCGCTGGAGTATGTACTCGAGCGCGAGCGTCCCCCCCGTGGACGCACCGATGCAGACGAGCTTCTCGGTCGTTTTCACCGAGGAGAGGCCCTTCGAGGCCGGCGTGAAAACGGCCCTCCGCTTTCCGCCGAAGTTCCGCTCGAAGTCCGCCCGGCGGAGGCCGTAGCTGTCCCCGATCTCGTAGGCCTGCCTGATCTTGTACGCGATCTCCTCGACCACGTCGCCGACCGAAAGGGAACCGCCCGGCTTGTTCACCACGTCGAAGGCCCCGATCTCGAGGGCCTTGATGGCCGCGCCGGGATCGGCGGCGGTTACGGAGGAGACCACGATGACGGGCATGGGGTAGTAGACCATGAGACGCTCGAGGAAGGAGAGGCCGTCGAGGCGCGGCATCTCGATGTCCAGGGTGATCACGTCGGGCTTCTGCAGGACGATCTTGTCGCGGGCGATGAAGGGATCGGGGGCTACCCCGATGATTTCAATGTCGGGATAGCGCGAGAGGCGCTCGGAGAGGACGTCGCGGACGATAGCCGAATCGTCTACGATCAGGACGCGGATCCTCTTCCCCATGCTCGGCACCTCCGCGACAAGCATAACGCGTCCGAATCCGCTCCGCAACGACGAAGTGCGTTCAGCGGGAGCCGCGTTTCCCTTTTCCCGGGCGTTGCCGCGGAGCGGGTCCGTCCCCGCTCCGTTTTTCCGCTCGCGGACGCGGAGCCGGACGCGGAACCGGACGCGCGATCGGACGTGCCTCGGCGCGCTCAGCCTCCCGGGGGCGCTTGGGGACCTGAGCCCGGTCCTCGGGCGATTCGAGGATCAGCGCTCCCGTCTTCGGGTCGCGGCGCGGGGCGCCCGAGCCCAGCCTCTGGATCTCCGCGTCGAGGACGAGGTCTCCGGGGCGATAGGGGCGCATATAAGGGACGTGGCGGAGAAGACAGTAGCCTTCCTTCGCGCAGACGTAGTTCATGGAGCCGCGCTCGGGGTCGCGCATGGACTCGGAGACGACGCGGATGCCGCTATAATCCGAGCCGCCCCCCTCGGCCGGCCGCGCTTCGTCGCTCGAACGCACGGCGTAGAGGAAGGAGAGGCTCGCGCGCGTCTTGGGGAGGCCTGAGCGCTCCGAGACGCGCTCGAGCTCCCTGGGCGCGAGCTCGGGCTCGAAGGTGAAGTGGCACCAGGGGCGCTTCCCGCGGGCGAGGACGAGGGGCCTGCCGTCGGAGCCGCGGATGAGTTCCGTGGCGCCGCCCCCGCCGCTCCTGTCCTGGATGAAGGTGCCGGGCATGGGGCAGGGTTCTTCGTGCGGGCAGGGCGCGAGGAGGGCGAAACCGCGCGAGAGGAGCTCGGCGCGGAGGGCCGAGAGGAGGCTCGCCGAGCGCGCGTCGCCCGAATCGATGGCGAGGAGGCGGCCGCCGCGATCGAGGGCTTGGCAAAGGATTCTAGCGGCGTGGGTGGCGCGGTCGCGGAGGGAGGCGGGCCTGCCCTGGTCGAGCTCGCTCAGGAAATAGGCCGCCGAGACGAGGGAGCAACCTCCCCTGATCGGCGCGTCCGCCCCCTCCCGGAGGAGTACGGTCCTCCACGCGGGGAGCTTCCCGGAAACCGCGAGCGAGAGGTCTGCGAGGATCTCGCGACCGGCTTCCATGGCCATGGGTACGCGGTCGAGGGCGCGGAGCTCGAGAGGTAGGCTCCTCAGCTCAGGCTTGGCGAGCCAGAGCGCGATGGGAAGGGCGAGGGGCCCCGAGCCGAAATCGAGCATAGACGGAGAGGCCTCCTTCAGGAGGAAGGAGATGTCGAGGGAAGGGAGGAGGCGGAGGTAGCGGTAGACGTTCCAGGGGAGGAAATAGCGGAGGTAGGCGCTCAAGGAGCCGGGATCCGAAAGATAAGCGCTTTTCCGCGATTCCCGTTCCTTGGTGAGGGAGGCCCAGAGCGAACGGACGTCCCCGGGGAGGGCTCGCTCGCGCCGGGCATCGAGGGGGCGTATGCGCTTGATGGATGCGAGGAGGGCGTCCATGGACTCGGCGAGCTCCCGTCCGGGAGGAGGAAACAGTCGCGGGGGAATCGTCTCGGGCATGGAGGGAGTATAGCGGCGGCGCTCGCGCGGGAGAAGGCCCGAAGCCGCGCCGGGATGGCGGCGGTACGGGCGGCTTGCGCCGGTCCGGCTTCTCGTCTAGGCTCGTCGAATGGAAGAACGAACGGCCCGCGACGCGCTTAGGAGGTCCCCTTCTTCGTCGCCCGAAGCGATCGCGCGGCTCGCGGCGCGGGAGCTCCTCTCGCGCGGGGAGTACATGCGCTACGACGTGGGGGATGTGCACGCGCTCCATTACGCCGAAGCCTGCGCCGCCTACGGGGCTGCGCGCTTCGCGGGATTAATAGGCGATAACTCCCTCCTCGAAGCCCTCGCGGAGCGCTACGTGAAGGAGCGCCTTCCTCCAAATACCGCCAATCACGTGGACGCGAACGTCTTCGGCATCCTTCCGCTCGAGCTCTCCATGCGCCTGGAGCTGGAGTCAGCACGCGCGAACGCGCTCAGGGAAGAGGGTCTCGCCTTCGCCGACGGCCAGTGGGCCGGCGCGCGCGACGACGAGCTCAGTCCGCAGACGCGTTTTTGGATCGACGACATGTACATGATCGCGAGCCTCCAATGCCAGGCCTACCGCGCTACCGGGAAGGGCGTCTACCTCGAACGCGCGGCGATGGAGCTCGACGCCTACGTAAGGCGGCTCCAGCGGCCGGAGGGGCTCTTCTTCCACGGCCCCGAGGCCCCGCATTTCTGGGGACGGGGGAACGGCTGGGTGGCGGCCGGACTCGCGGAGCTCCTCTCCGTCCTCCCGGACGCCTCTCCGCGGAAAGCGGGCCTCGTCCAGGCTTTCAAGCGCATGATGGAGGCCCTCCTCGCGCATCAGGCGGAGGACGGGATGTGGCGGCAGCTCGTCGACCATGCCGAATCGTGGAAGGAAAGCTCCGCCACGGCGATGTTCGGCTACGCGATGGCCGCGGGGATGCGCGCAGGCGTCCTCTCCGCGGAGCCCTACGGGTCCGCGAGCGAACGCGCTTGGGGGGCGCTCTCGCTCTACGTGGACGAGAAGGGCAGGCTCGCGGAGGTCTGCGCGGGCACGGGTCAGAAGGACGATGTCGCCTTTTACCTTTCCCGGCCGCGCGTGACAGGCGACCTCCACGGACAGGCCGCCCTCCTCTGGTTCGCCTGCGAACTCATGCAGGCGGATCGCGGTTGAAGGACAGCCCGACCGCCTAAGACAATCACTCGTACCGCAAGGCCTCCACGATCTCGAGGCTCGCGGCCTGGCGAGCGGGCAGGATGGCCGCGATCGCCCCGAATCCCAGCCCGAAGAGCGCCGCCGCCGCGATCCCCGCGAGGGGGAAAGAGAAGCCGAAGGGGAACATGGTCTTGAGCGCCGACACGAAGGAGGAGCTCAGGAATATCCCGCCCGTCACGCCGAGGAGGACACCGATCCCCGCGAGGAGGAGGGCCTCCGATAGGACCATGCCGCGAACCTGGGAGCGCGAGGCCCCCACCGCCCTGACCATGCCGATCTCCCGCGTGCGCTCGATGACGCCGATGCAGAGGGTGTTGATCGTCGCTATGAGGGAGGGCAGGGCGAGGATCCCGAAGACGACGAGGATGCCCGAGAAGGCGGCGCCCATGAGCCCCGCCATGGAGTCGAGGTAGGCCGCGCCCCGCACGAGCATGAACTGCGGATACTCCGCGACGACGGCCTTGATGGCCTCGTCCGCCTTCTTCGCGTCAGCGCCGCTTTCCAAGTCCACCTGGATGAGGACGTCTTCCCTCCCGCCGAAGTCCCGCTCGAGGAGCTCGCGCGAGACGAAGGCCGCGGGCGCCTTCATGTTGAGCATGTCGGTGGCGAGGGCGACGACGCGGTACTCGACCTCGCCGCCCGGGGAGGCGAGCTTGACCGTTCCGCCCGGTTTCGCGCCCGTGGCCATGAGGAAGACTCCGTTGGCGATGAGGGCCCGGCCGCGCGCGAGCTCGGCGTAGGCGGATTCCCCGCCCCGCATGAAGCGGAGCCCGCTCACCTTCGGAAAGGCGTCGGGATCGATCCCGAGCATGGACAGCGGCCCCGAGTCCTTTCCCGACGAGGACGGGGCGTAGGCCATGGCCGACACCGCCTTCACGCCCTCCACGGCCTTAAGGGAGGCCGCGAGGCGCGGGTCGGCCCCGACGTCGGCGTTCCAGAGCATGAGCGTGGGCGGCATGAGGAGGTAGTCGCTCCCGAGGCTCTTCTTGAAGAGGTCCGTGAGGGGCGTGACGAGGCTCGTGAGCATTCCCCCCGCCGCCACGATGACGGCCAGCCCGATCATGGTGGACGAGGCCGTCGCGGCCGCGCGCGAGGGCTGGCGCGCGAGGTTGCCACGGGCGACGACTCCCGTTCCGCCGCGCCGCGAGGCGAGCGCCGAGAGCCGCCCGGCGACCCGCGCGAAGGGGCCCACGAGGGCGGGCGACGCCGTGGCGAGGGCGGCGAGGAAGAGGAAGCCGCAGGCGGGCGCCAGGGTCGGGGGGGCGCAGGCGTATATAACGGCCGCCGCGGCGGCGAGGGCGCAGCCTGAGAGGAGTGAGGCGATCTCCTTCCGCTTGGAGGAGGATTCCACGGCGGGCGGGCGAAGGGCCTCCATCGGGGTCACGCGCGAGGCCGAGAGGGCGGGGAGGAGGGCGGCGATGATGGAGGAAC
>CAZIEI010000160.1:0-6427 GCA_964538705.1 uncultured Spirochaetales bacterium
TCGGAGCCCTTCCAGCGCCTGGTGAACCAGGGGATGATCCTGGGCGAGGACAACGAGAAGATGTCCAAGAGCCGCGGCAACGTCATCAATCCGGACGACATCGTGAGGGAGTACGGCGCGGACAGCCTCCGCATGTACGAGATGTTCATGGGCCCGCTCCAGGTGATGAAGCCCTGGAACACCTCCGGCCTCGTGGGCGTGCATCGCTTCCTCGAGCGCGTGTGGAACGTCTCGGAGAAGCCCCTGGCCGCGGACGCCCCCTCGGCGGATCAGCTCAAGCTCCTCAACAAGACCGTGAAGAAGGTGAGCAAGGACACCGAGGGCCTCGACTTCAACACCGCCATCAGCCAGATGATGATCTTCATCAACGAGGTCAACGGCCTCACCGCCCTCCCCCGCGCCCTCTGGGAGCCCTTCGTGAAGATGGTCTCCGTGTACGCGCCCCACCTCGGCGAGGAGCTCTGGGAGAAGGCCGGCAAGAAGGGCTCCGTTTCCAAGGAGCGCTGGCCCGAGTGGGACGAGTCACTCTGCGCCGACGCCACGGTCACGGTCGTGGTCCAGGTCAACGGCAAGCTCAGGGACAAGTTCGAGTGCGCCCCGGACACGCCCAAGGAGGAGCTCGAGAAGCTCGCCTTCGCGACGCCCAAGGCCCAGGAGTTCACCGCGGGCAAGAAGATCGCCAAGGTCATCGTCGTCCCCGGGAAGCTCGTCAATATCGTCGTCCAGGGATGAGAGAAGCGGGAGACGGAAACCTCGCGGTTTCCTTCCCCCGCGCCCCCTTCTTTCCCTCCGGAGCGGAGGCCCCGTGAGAAACGAGCGCGCAGAACGCCGCCTCATCTACGGCCGCTTCCCCGCGGGCTTCGGCCCCGTCATCGAGCGGCGCCTCCGCGCGTCGGCGGCCGGCGCGCCTTCGACGGACGCGCGCGCCATCGAACGCGTCTTCGACGAGGCCTGCCTTTTCGACGAAGCCTGCGTCCGCTCCGGCTCGGGCAAGCTCGACAAGCGGACCGCGGGCCTCTTCTCCGCGCTCTACGTCGTTCTTGATTCGCTCGCCCCCTCCGCCGTCGCATCGCCGGCGGACGCCGCCATCGCCGAGTTCGCGCGGCGGATCAGGAAGCGGCGCTCCGGCCTTCCCGGCTTCCCTCCGCGCGGCTCCTTCCGCGTCCGCGTCCTCATGAGGAACGAACCCGCGGCCGCGGATCAGGACGCGCTCTCGGACCTCGAGCGCGCGTTCGCGGACGCGAGCGGCCTCCGCGCGGACAGGCGCGGCGGCGGCGGCGAGCTCTGCGTCCTCCTCCGCGCGGAGGGTTCAGCCTTCCTCCTCTACCGTCAAAGCTCCGCCGAACCCTGCCCATCGCCCTTCGGCCAGCCCCTTGCGGGCGAACTCCCCGCGCACACCGCCCGCCTCCTCGTCGAATGCACCCTCCCCCGCGACGACGACCTCTTCCTCGATCCCTTCGCGGGCTCAGGCGCCATTCCCTTCCAGCGCGCCCTCGCGGCTCCGTTCAAGCTCGTCTTCGCGCAGGACGCGAGTGAATCGAGCTACGCCCTCCTCCGTGAGCGCCTTTCGGACAAGGCCCTCGCGCCGTACAAGAAGCGCATCTTCCCGAAGCTTCGCGACGCGCGGGATCTCGTTGGCTTCGAGGAATGCTCCGTGACCGCCCTCGTCGCCGATCCGCCCTGGGGACGCTACGAGGGCGGCGTCGGAGCGGGAGAGGCCATGAACGCGCTCGTCGCTTTCCTCGCATCCGCGCGCCGCGTCCTCGCACGGGACGCGCGGATGGTCCTCCTCCTCGAGCGTGGCATAGCGAACGCTCTCGTTGGCTCGCCCGTCATTCGCCCGTATCGCCTTGAAGAGCGGCTCGACGTCCTCATCTCCGGAATGAAGGCGAGCGTCCTCGTCATGAAATGACGGCGTCCTGGAGTGATCGCGCTCGCCCATGGTACCGCCCCGCGCGATGCGATAGACTGGCTTCCATGCATCCCACGACCAGACTCCCGCAGAAGAACGGAAATCCACGAACAGCCCGCGGACATCACACGGGAATGGGTCGAATCGCTTCCGCTCTCTTCCTCGCGCCCGCCATCATTTTTACCCTCGCCTCCTGCGCGACAGGTCCGGCTTTGCGGCCGCGTGACGACCAGGCGACTGCGCCCTTTGTCGCCGTCCCGCTCGAGCGCATCCATCGCGGATATTATCCCGGCGGCGTCCTGGTACGCATCGGCACGGGGCTCCTCCGCGGCTTCGAGGACGAGGCGGGGAGCCTCGCATGGCTCGGGATCCCCTACGCCGCCCCGCCCGTCGGAAACCTCAGATGGCGCGCGCCCGCGCCGCCCGAGCCCTGGGACGGCGTCAGGGAGGCGCGCTCTTTCGGCCCCGGCGCCGTCCGCTTCCTCCCCGGCCTCGACTCCCTCGAGGGCTCGGAGGACTGCCTCCGCCTGAACGTCTGGCGGCCCGAGGACGCGCGCGCGGGGCTTCCCGTAGTTTTCTGGATCCACGGGGGAGCCAATACCGCGGGCACGGCCAGCGCCCCCGACCACGGCGGGCACGCCATCGCGTCGTCGCAGGGCATCGTCTTCGTCTCGGTCGAGTACCGCCTCGGGCCCCTCGGCTGGTTCCGCGATCCCGCCCTCCTTCCCGAGGACGCGTCCGCAGCCGAGTCCTCCGGTAACTACGGCCTCCTCGACATCATCGCCGCGCTCCGTTGGGTCCGCGAAGAAATAACGTCCTTCGGCGGCGACCCGGCTCGCGTGACCATCATGGGGGAATCGGCGGGCGGCCTCGACGTCCTCGCCCTCCTCCTCGCCACGGAAGCCGAAGGCCTCTACTCGGGGGCCGTGGCCATGAGCCCCATCTTCCCGACGGCGACGGAGAAGGAAGCGGAGGCGAGGGCGGAGCAGCTCCTCGCCGACATCATCGAGCGCGACGAGTCCATGTCGAACCGGGGCTATGAGGAGCGTCCGCGAGCCGTTCGCGAGGCCCTCGCCATGCCGCCGGCCGAGCGCGCCGCGTACCTCAGGGCCCTCCACCCCTGGACCCTCTACGCCCCGCTGAGCGGCGGCAGGACGGGGATGTTCGATTGGCCCTCCGCCGTCCCTGACGGGAGGCTCCTCCCCCCGGACGGTTTCGCGCGCTTCGCCTCGGGAGACTATCCGAACAAGGTCCCCCTCATCATCGGCTCCACCCGCGACGAGGTCGGAGCCTTCCTCGCCATCGAGCCGGGCATCGCCTCGCTCGATCCGGGATACGTCCCCGCCATGCGCTACGGAAGCGAGCTCTGGAAGGCCCGCTACGTTGACGGCGTCGCCGGCGCGATCGCCGCGCGCGGAGACGGACAGCGGGTCTACTCATATCGATTCGACTGGGGGAGCGCCGCGGCGAACGGAAAGAGCGAGCTCCCCTTCGGCCTCGGCACCAGGCTCGGGGCCTTCCACAGCCTCGACGTGCCTTTCTTCCTGGGCACGGACGTCATCCTCGGTCCCGTGCTGGGGAGGCTCGTCCTCACGCGCGACAACGCTCCTTCGCGGAGGGCCGTGAGCTCGCTCATCCTCTCCTACCTGGGCTCTTTCGCGCGGACGGGAGATCCGAACGCCGAGGGCGCCTCCCCCGCGTGGCCGGAATACGGCGCGAGCGGCGGGAAATGGATCGCGCTCGGGAATCCCGACGCGCGGGGTCCCGGCATCGTTATGGAGGGCGGGAGGAGCGAGGGGGCGATCGCGGCGGAGATGCTCGCGGAACTCGGGGAGAAGCGCGCGAGGAGGGCCATGGCCCTCCTCCCCTTCTTCATGAAGGGCTTCCCCTTCCAGGACCGCTGACCGCGGTAATCCGCGGCAGACGCACGGCCGCCGCCGTCCGGCGGCGGAAGGCTAAAGTTTTCCCGAGAGCAAATATTCCCTGAGTTCGGCGTAGTCCGCCCTCATGGGGAGGGACCGGTCCGGGAGCTTGAGGACGGCGGCCAGGCGCTCAGGGAGCTCGGGATCGACACTGAGCTCCTCGCGGACGACCTCGGAGAACTTGGCGGGATGGGCGGTCTCGAGGATCACGGCGGAAACCCCGGCCCTGCCCTCCTCCCGCGCGAGGCCGCGATAGTAGGCCTCTTCCGCTTTCCAGGCGCGGTAGCCCACGGCGCCGTGCGGCTCCATGACGTAACCCGTCTCCGTCTTGCAAGCGCGGATCGCCGCTCGCGTGTCCTCATCGCTCACCCAGCGGCCGCGGATGAGGGCGCGCATTTCTTCAAGCCCGTAGAGTTCCTTCATGCGTTCGAAGTTGGAGGGCGCGCCCACGTCCATCGCGTTGGATATGGTGGCCACGGAATCCCGCGGGCGGTACTCGCCAGTCTCCAAGTAGTCGGGAACGGTCTTGTTCGAATTGCTAGCGGCGAGGAAGCGGTCGATGGGGAAGCCCATCCTGTGGGCGAAGAGCCCGGCGGTGAGGTTCCCGAAATTACCCGAGGGCACGACCATGACGGAGAAGGGACGGCCCTCCCGCTCGCTGCCCGCGGCCTTGAGGGCGACCCAGGCGTAGTAGGAAGCCTGCGGCACGAGCCGCGCTATGTTGATGGAGTTGGCCGAACTCAAGTTCATCCGCGAACGGAGCGGGGCGTCAGTGAAGGCCTGCTTCACGAGGCGCTGGCAATCGTCGAAGCTCCCCTCCACGGCCAGGGCGCGTACGTTGCCGGAGAAGGTGGAGAGCTGCTTCTCCTGGAGCGGCGAGATCCTGCCCTTGGGGAAGAGGATGGTTACGGAGAATCCCGGGAGGCCCTGGAAGGCGCTCCCCACGGCCGAGCCCGTGTCGCCCGAGGTGGCCACGAGGATGCGCACGGATTCCGAAGGGTCCTTGAAGAAGGCCATGGCCCGGGCCATGAAGCGGGCGCCCACGTCCTTGAAGGCGCAGGTGGGCCCGTGGAAAAGCTCGAGGACGGAGAGCCCGCTCCCGATGCCGACGACGGGCATAGGGAAGGAGAAGGCGTCGCGGCAGAGCGCGGCGACGTCCTCCGCCCCCATGGATCCCTCGGCGAAGGGCGTTATGACGCGGGCGGCGAGCTCGGGGAAGCTGAGAGCGGAGAGGGCTTCAAGATCGGCGGGGCCGATAGCGGGAATTCTCTCGGGCATGAAGAGGCCGCCGGAGGAATTCATGCCGCCCATCACGGCCTCCTTGAAGGAGACGAAAACCCCCTTGTCGCGGGTCGAGTAGTAGCGCATGCGATGAGAATTGTCCGGGAGGCCGCCCCTGGTCAAGACCGATCGGGGTCTCGCCGCCGCTCAGGCGGAGCCGAACGCGCTCCGTCCGCGCTCCCCGATCGATCAAGGTTCCTTGAGGAGGCCGTGCTTGATGGCCACCATGCCGATCAGCGCGACGAGGAAGCCGAAGCTCACCGCGGTGAGGGCGAGCCCCTGTTGGAAGCTCCTATTCTTGCGGCGCATGATGTCCGAGACGTGGACGATGGAGTTGATGAACTGGTTATAGACGTCGGAGGTGTCGTTCATCGCCATGAGCGTCTGCAGGTAGGCCGCGGCCCGCTCGGAGGACTTGTGCCCGAGCTTGAGGATGTCCCCCGTGTAGAGGAGCCCGGTGAATCCCGGCCGCTTGGTGATCCTCGACCGCGGCTTCAGGGTCCAGAAGATGAAGATGCCCGATAGGGCGAGGAAGAGGGCGCAGAACGACGCGATGATGATGGTGATCGGGTTCACGAACTTTCCCGAGACCATCTGCCCGAGTTCGCGGCCGAGCATGATGGCGATCACCGAGTCCCAGCTGATGAGGATGCTCGTCTTGAGATCGATCTGCTGTATCTGGCGGGTGATCTGGTCGTACACCGCCATCACGAAATCAGCCTTGATGTCCCCTAGGTCCCTCGCCACGGCTTCGCTCCTCTTCGATCCGGGACTATACCATCGAAACGCGCCGCGGGGAACCGCCGCGCGGCACGGGACCCCGAGCTCCGGCGGACGGGCTCAGGGCCGCGCGCCGCGCTCTCCCGCGAGGAGGATGAAGGAGCGCGGTCCGGCGCGGTGGTTCCCGGCGCTCGGCACGTCCTCGATCCCCTCGAGAAGGATGTCCCGCGGGCTCGGCATGCTCGTGTCCACGATCTTCTTCCATGCGCGCTTCCCCGTCCGCTTGGGCGCGACGAAGTATACGGCCTCGGGCCTCGCGTTGAAAACTAGATAGAAATCGCGGTAAGGCCCCTCCTGCGGCGCGTCCTCGCCGCCTAATGAGCAGGCCAGGAAGCCCTGCTGGGCGGTCCAGTCAGGGGTTTCCCCGTCCTCGTCGTGCCAGGAGATGTCCCCGGCCTCGTGCCCGTGCCCGCCCGAGCCCGAGAAGAACTCGGAACGGAGGAAGGCCGCGTGCCCCCGCCTGAGCGAGAGGAGCCCGCGGAGGAAGCGGGAGACGTCGGCGTTCCGCTCGAGGAGAGCCCAGTCGTACCAG
>CAZIEI010000161.1:0-6276 GCA_964538705.1 uncultured Spirochaetales bacterium
CTCTCGGGGCTTCCGCCCTTCGCCCTCCCACCCTTTCGGGCAGGCGATGGTTCTAACACGCTCCGCTTGGCAATGTCAATGCCGAAGCGAAAAGCGAGCCATGCGTTTCCAGCAACTGGAGCACACTCATCTGTTCGAATGCATCGAAACGAAGTGCTACACAGCGAACCGTAGTACCGCCGCTCGGGATTACGTCACCCGGCGTGCGTCCCGTCCATCATTGGCCGGTATCGCTAAATATAAGCACGAAGGCAAATAATGTCAATACGCCCCGGCCTCGAACCAGGACGCAGGATCCCCTTCTCCGACCGCCCGGAAGGTGAGGGCCTCGCGCATTCGATCCACCCCGATCAGGTCCTCTCCCCGGAGATCCGCCGCCGTCCGCGCGAGCCTGAGCGCGGCGTGCCGGCCCCGCGACGAGAGCCCCGCGCGCACCGATTCCTCTTCCAGGAGCTCGGAAGCGGCAGGGGTGCAGACGCAGGCGAGCTCCATTTTCTCCGGGGGAATCCGCGCATTTTTTACTGCGCCGACTGCCGCACTCCGCTCCGCGGCCGCAATACGCGCCCGAGACAAGGCCCGTTCGCATTCCTCCGCGGTCCATGACGCGGCCCCTCCGTTCCGGCTCTCCGGGACACCCACGGCGACGCGGATGTCGATTCTGTCCAGGAGGGGGCCGCCCAAGCCGATCCAATAGCGCTCGACCTCGGCGAGGGCGCAGGAGCAGAGCCCCGGGGCCTTGCCGAGATTGCCGCAGGGGCAGGGATTGGCCGCCAGAATGAGCTGAAATTCCGCAGGGAACTGGAGCTGGCGGGAGGCGCGGGAGATCCGCACGACGCCCTCCTCCGCCGGCTCGCGGAGCGCCTGGAGGATGGGCCTCCGGAACTCGAGCGCCTCATCCAGGAAGAGGACGCCCTTGTGCGCCAGGGAGGCCTCGCCCGGCCCCATCCGCCGACCTCCGCCGATCATGCCCTCCTCCGAGGCCGTATGGTGCGGAGCGCGGAGCGGGGGCCGGCGCAGGAGGGCGGCGCCAGGGCGGAGGAGCCCCGCGATGGAGTGTATGCGCGTCGCTTCGATGGCTTCGCCGTCGTCGAGATCGGGGAGGAGGAGCGGGAACCTCCGGCCGGCCATGGTCTTTCCCGTGCCCGGCGGGCCGGCGAGGAGGAGGTGGTGCCCTCCGGCCGCCGCGAGGACGAGGGCGTCCGCGATCCTCCGCGGCCACGAGATCGAGAAGAATTCCTTGAGGAGCTCGGGCCGCGGTCCCGACGGGCGCGCGCTCGCCGGTCGGACGGCGGCGGCCGCTTCGGGAGCCTCGAGAGGACGCCTCATGGCCTCGACGCATTCGGAGAGGCTGCGCACCCCGCTGACGGGCACGAGCCCGATGGCTCGCGCTTCGGCCTCGTTGTCCGCGGGGACGTAGACCGCCCGAGCGCCCGCGGGACCGGCGCAGACGATCGCCGATATCACGCCCGGCACCGGCCTCACGCGACCCGAGAGTTCGAGCTCCCCGAGGACGAGGATGTCCCCCTCCTCGAAGGCCGCGGCCTGTCCGGAGGCCGCGAGGATCGCGATCGCGATGGGGAGGTCGAAAGAGGAGCCCTCCTTCCTGAGTGCCGCGGGGGCGAGGTTGACGAGGACGCGGTCCTGCGGGAAAAGGTAGCCAGAGTTTCGGATCGCGGCGCGGATCCGTTCCTTGGCCTCGCGGACGGCGCCGTCCGGAAGGCCGACGAGCTCCACGCCCGGGATGCCCCTGCGGATATCCACTTCCACCGTGACCGCCTGTCCGTCGAAGCCCTCGCGGGCGAAGGCGAGGATAGCCATGCGAACCTCCCGCCGGGATCAGGCGGAAAGCGTCTAGCGCTTCAGCGGGACGGCGGCGGAATCAGCGCGAGCGCTTGCGGACGATCATCACGAGGAAGGCGATGGAGTAGAAGACGAGGGGGAGGTTCGCGAAGGCGATCTCGGCAACCGGCACGCCCCACGGGGAGAGCGAGACGGGGTCGATAACGCCAGTCGTGGAGAGAAGGGAGAAGACGATGTCGGCGTAGCTCGCGATCGTCCCGACGACGATGAGCATCCAGGCCGGATCGCGGGTGCGGGACCAGAGGACGATGGCGAGGAAGCTGGCGACGCCGGAGACGGCGAGCCGCGAGGCGAGGACGCTCATGCGCGGCTCCCGGGCTTTGAATAAGAAAACGCCCCGGCGGCGGGCCGGGGCGCTTCGATCCGATCCATCACTTTATACGGGCGAGGATCTCGTCGGCCTTGGCGCCGTACTCGGCGGGGGCGGCCTCCTTGGCGAGGGTCAGGTAGGTCTTCGCCTCGACGCCGCGGCCCATCACGAAGGCGTTCACGCCGAGGGCGTAGTTGGCGATCCCCGGCTCGCAGCCGAGCGCGAGGCTCTGCTGGTACTGGGCCTCGGCGAAGGAGTAGTTCTTGTTGTAGTAGGCGATGAGCCCGAGGTAGTAGTGCGGAACGTGGCTCGTGTCGTTCGTCTCGATGGCGGAGAGGAAGACCTCCTCGGCCTCGTCGTACTTCTTCTGGTTGAAGAGGTCGATGCCGTAGGCAACCATCTCCGGGAAGGTGCGCTTCCCCTCGAGGTAGGAGTCGAAACCCTTCTGGAGCCCATCGATCCCGGGCCACCTGCTCGCGAGCTCGAAGACCTTGGCCTGGGCCTCGTCGGCGGTCATGTCGCGGGAGAGCTTGGAGACCACGTCCCAGAGGAAGCGGTTGGCGGACTTGTCCTCGGACTCGAGGAGGTAGGCCACGAAGGCCCAGGACTGAGGATAGAAGACCTGGAGGCGCTCCTTGGCGGCCTCCGGGCTCAGGGCCATGAAATCGGAAACGGGGATGAGGGACTTCTCCTCGCGGTAGGCCTTCACCGTTTCGAGCCAAGAGAGGTTCTCCTTGTAATCGGCCTCCGCGCCCTCGGCGGCGAGCCGGGATTCCTCGAAGTACACGGCGAAGCCCTCGCGGAGCCAGAGCGGGGCGCCGGGGGCGAAGGCCTTGAGGTACTGCACGAAGGCCTGGTGGGCCAGGGAGAGCTCGAAGTCGGTCGAATCGGCCTTGGAATAGATGAGGAGCTCGGAGCGCTCGATAGAGGAGTAATGCAGGTAGACGAAGTCGTCCTTGGTGGTCCCGATGATCTGCGTGAGGTAGGCGTCGAACGCCTCCTTGGTGGAGAAGGCGCGGGCCTGGAGACGGGACGGCAGGATGGACGCGTCGAAATGGAAATAGGAATTGTACAGGTTGAAGTACGCGTTCAGGGTGTCGGCGAGCCGCTGTGCGTCCTCCTGTCCGAGCTCGGAGATCACCGTGTAGCGCTCGGACTGGGCGGTGCCGATCGTCGTCACTGCGACGGCGGTTGTGGCGGCGTCAGTGGCAGCGTCGGTGGTTTCGGCGGCGGCATCCGCCTCAGCGGTATCCGTCTCCGCAGCGGCGGCGTCAACGGCGGCAGCGTCGACCTCGGCCGCGTCAGGCGCGGGAGATGCGGCCGGTTCCGTCGCGGCCGGAGCGTCCTGCGCTGAGAGCGCGAAGACCGCAAATATAAGAACGATAAGGATTAACGCCTTTTTCATGACTCCCCCTTCACGTCGTGAGCCGATCGACGATGATATTCACCTCTTCGATCAGAATGCCAGTATATCTTTCTATATTATCGACCAAATACTCCTGAAGTTTATGGATATTTCCGGAAATTTGAGTTCCGAAGGGGATTTCCAGCACCAGGGTGAGCCGGTAACCCTGGGCATCGGAGCGGATGGTCACGCGCTGGACCCGGATGGCATCGTTCCATTCGTCAACGCAGTGGATGATCATCTGCGCGAGGGCGTCCTCCGTGATCGACACCCTCCCCCGCTTGGAGTATTCCGGCCGGACGACCGCCTTCTCGTAGATGCTCGAACGGGCGGGGATGATCCCGAGGGTCCGCTTGAGGAAGACCCGGACCGAATCGTAGAAGATGCGGGGGTACGAGCGGCGGACCTCGATGGCCGGCACGGGGATGACGTGCTTGCCCTCCACCTTGCGGGAGAAAATAGCCTTCTCGATCTCCGCCTGGGAAGCGATGTCCTCGATCTTGATGATCTTGTCCGGATGGGGGAGCTGGAGGCGGTCGGCGATCTTCTCCACCATCTTCACGGAGGTGCCCAGGATGAGGATGCGGCGGAACTTCTCCCGCCTCAGGACCTTGGCCACCTCGTCCCGATGGGGCTTCTCGTCGAAGAGGGCCACCTTCACCGCGCGCATGAAGACCGCTTCCTTCTTGGCGGACTTGCCCGCGAGGATGGCCTCGTTCTGGATGAGGAGGCCGTCGTCGATGATGAGGTCGATCCCGTACTTCCGCGCGACCAGCTTGGCGCGGAAGCTCTTGCCCGTGCCGCTCTCCCCCACCAGGGCGAAGACGCGAACGCGCCTGAGGAACCAGAAGATATCCGAGAGGAACCTGACCATCTCGCCATAATAATAGCCGAGGAGAAATCCCGAGAGAAGGGGGAGAGACGGTAATAGCGCTTCTGTCTATTCGGTGGACGCGGGGCCTGGCATAAGAAACCATGGGCGTCGTCGTGGTGAAGAGTACTTCAGCTCCTCCGCCCACGGTTTCTTATGCCACCCGCGCTGTCCCGAGAGGCAGAAGCGCAGATGCAGGCACATCCCCCTTCTATCGGAATCGCGCCTCAGGATGGTTATCAAGCGCAATGGCGGTTCTAAGCCATGGGGGGAGAGATGCGCCCAGGGGCGTCAGCGGGCAGTGGCGTCGAGGATCGCTTTGATGCCGAGGCAGATGCCCATGAGTATGGGGATGTGGATGACGTAGATGAAGAGCGAGTGCCTACCCAGGAAGGTGAGGGCTCTGGAGATGGGGCCGCCCTCGCCTTCCGGCGCGGCGTAGCGGCGTTGGCCTTTGGCGTCGAAGAGGAGGGAGCCCAGGAAGACGCCGATGAGAGCGATTCCGGTCCAGGGGACGAGGGGCACGTAGTCGATGGGGAAATAATCGTCCGGGCGGAAGCCGAGCCAGAAAAGGGGGCGGCTCCAGGAGGCGGGGAAGTACTTGTGCTCGAGGAAGGCGAAGCCGAGGCCCGCCACGACCAGGCCGACAACGAGGGCGGTCTTAGGACGCCTGAGGAAGGGATAGGCGATGATGCCGGAGAAGGCCATGCAGTGGAGGATGCCGAAAGCGACGAAGCTTTCCGCCTTCACGACCACGAAGGTGGCCACGGTTACCGCGATGGCGGGCACGAAGAGCGCCGCGGAACGGCGGAGCACCGGCCTGAAGCGGTGCGCCGCGCCCGAGGCGTCGAGCCGCATGGCCTGGATCCTGAGCGAGATCCCCGATACGAGGAGGAAGCCCGCCGCGATGGCGACCGCCGTGAAGCGGAAGGGGCCGAGCGAGGGGTCGAAGGGCGAGAGGCCCGTGAAGTTGGCGGTGTAGGCCGCGTGGTAGGCGGCCATGAGGATGACGAGGACGCCGCGGACGGCGTCGAGCTCGCGGAAGCGCCGCGCGATCCCTTCCTTAGTCCTGCGCTTGGCGCGGGATACCACGTCCTTCCACGCGCCCGCCATGCCCTCGTCTTTCGATGGTCCCGCCGTACGACCTTTACGACTCGACTTCACTTCTTGCCCCCGCGCGGCTTGAAGATAGGATCGAAGTGCGCGTCGAAGTCGATCTTCTTGTTGAGGAGCTTGAGGACGGCCTGGTAGATGACGTAGGAAAGGAGAATGGAACCGATGATGTCCGCGATGAAGAGGAGGCTGAGCACGTTACCGCTCATACGCTCCGCGCCCACCGCGTTCCGGAGGAGGATGATGCCGATGTAGCCCACGATGAGGAGGACCAGCGTCAGCGCTATGTTCAGGACCGTCGCTACCGCGACGAATATCCAGGTATTGATTTTTTTCTTGTCCATGTTCCCTCCGCCTTTCGTGTCGAACCCGAGATTCCGCGGGACCCGTTCAGAGCCCCGTGGGAAGATGTATGAAAAAGGCCTGCGTCCCCGTGTCGCGCGAGAGCCGCTCGGCCATATCCTTGACGCCCCAGGTCTCCGTGGCGTAATGCCCCGCGGCCACCATGCCGATTCCTGCTTCTTCCAGGTAATGGTACATGAGGTGCGCGGGCTCCCCCGTCACGAGGACGTCCAGGTCTTCGTTAATCACGTCCCGCCACTGCCCCGAGGCGTCCCCCGAGATGACGCCCACCTTGAGCGCCTTCTTTTTCCCGAAGGGAAGGATGGCCGCGGGCCGGGAGCCGTCCGGCAGGACCCGCGCGGCGATCTCTTCTAT
>CAZIEI010000162.1:0-6134 GCA_964538705.1 uncultured Spirochaetales bacterium
GCGATGTGCTGGAAGCTCGCGGGGGAGAATTCCATCTGCGTGACGGCGTCGAAGCTGAAGTCGGTCTGCCTGCGCGCGAGGAGGGTCTGGGCGTAGGTCGAGCAGGGGGACTGCCCGCCGCGGAGCCTGAGCCAACCCGGGCGCGCGGAGAGGGAGTAGGCGTCGGGATCGCGCTCGCCCCTGAGGCTCTTGAAATCGACCGGGATCGTCCCGCCGTCGAAGCGGTATTCGGTCGGCCGGTCGGCGCGCCGCTCCGCGGCGCCGCGCGGGGCGACGGGGGGCTCGAAGGAAGCGGGCGGGGCGTTGCGGTAGACCCCGTCCTTGAAGGGATCGCCGCCGTCCTCCGGCCTCACGTAGGGCCAGCCGTCCTTCCAGACGAGCTCCGCGATGCCGGTCTCGCGCCCGAGGACGCAGCTCCGCGTGCCGGGGAGGGGGCGGCCGCAGAGGAAGGCGAGGTAGGTCCGCCCGTCGGGGGAATCGCACCAGCTCGCGTGCCCGGCTTTCCGGAGCGGAGCGTCCGCGTGGCCGTGGGAGGTTATCAGGGGGTTGCGGGGATGGAGTTCGTAGGGGCCGAAAAGGTCCTTCGACCGCGCGAGGGTCGCGGCGTGCGCGTACTCGGTCCCGCCTTCGGCCGCGAGGACGTAATAGTATCCGCCGCGCTTGTAGAGGTGCGGCCCTTCCACCATGCCGATGGCCGACCCCCGGAAGATCTTCCGGATCGGGCCGATGAGCCGCTTTTCCGCGGGCGAGTATTCCTGGAGGAGGATGCCCGAGAACTGGCCGCTCCCCGTCGCGCGATAGTCCCACTCCATGTTGATGAACCACTTCTTCCCGTCGTCGTCGTGGAAGAGGGAGGGATCGAAGCCCGAGCAGTTGAGGAAAACGGGTTCGGACCAGGGGCCTTCGATGGAGGGAGTGGTGACGAGGTAGTTGGGCGCGTCCTTCCAGGGCCCGGCGTCCCAGGAGCGCACGTTCGTGTAGATGAGCCAGAAGAGCCCGTCGGCCCAGGAGAGGCAGGGAGCCCAGATCCCGCAGGAGGCGCGGGCGCCCTCCATGTCCAGGAGCGATTTCCTCGAGAGCGGGGAGGGGAGGCGCTCCCAGGAGGCGAGGTCCCTCGAACGGTGGATCTCCACGCCGGGATGCCACTCGAAGGTGGAATTGGCGACGTAGTACCAGTCCCCGACGCGAAGGATCGAGGGATCGGGATGGAAACCGGGAAGGACGGGGTTCCGGACGCGCTGCATGCTGCACCTCCTCGCGGAGCGCGGATCCCGGCTCCGGTATCGGCCACATGCTAAGCGCGCCGCGCAGCGGCGTCAATGTCGGGAGTGGCCGCCCGCAACCGCCCTCGCCGCCGGCGTCAGGGCGCCTTCGCCTCCCGCGCGGCCATCCTGCCTATGCAGCGGGAGAGGTCGAGGATGGAATAGGGCTTCTGGAGGAACTCGAGGGCGCCCTCTCGGAGGGCGGTGTCGATGCGGGGGTCGGCGCGGTATCCGGAGGCGATGACGGCGCGGAGGTCGGGCCGCGCGCGTTTCAGGATCCTGAAGGCCTCATCCCCGGCGACGGCGGGCATGGACATGTCGATGATGGCCATCGCCTCTCCGGGGGGCGACGCGGCGAGGGCCTCCGCGGCCTCCTCGACAGTGGCGGCGCCCACCGCCTCGTAACCAATGGCCGAGAGCATCCCCGCGGTGACCGATCGCACATTTTCCTCGTCGTCGAGGATGACGACGCGCCCGGAGCCGCGCAGGGGAGCTTCCTCTTCCTCCTCCCCCTCCGGGAGGAATGCGGATTCGAGGGCCCTGAAATAAATAGTGAAGGTCGTGCCCGAGCCCGGCTCGGAGCGAGCGTCCATGAGCCCGCCATGGCGGCGGACGATGCCGTAAGCGGTGGCGAGGCCCATGCCCGTGCCCTGCCCCTGCTCCTTGGTCGTGAAGAAGGGATCGAAGATGCGTTGCATGGTGGCCTCGTCCATGCCCACTCCCGTGTCGGAGACACGGATGGCCCAGTAGAGCCCCTCGCGGGCGAGCGGATGCTCCCGGAGGAAGCGCGCGTCCGCCCGTATGGGTTCGAGGGACATCGAGAGCCGCCCGCCCGGCTTTTCGTCCGCTGGGCGCATAATGGTCATGGCGTGCGCGGCGTTGACGCAGACATTGAGCACGACCTGCTCGACGAGGACGGGGTCGGCCTCGGCGGGGGCCGGGCGATCGGGGAGGGAGACCGAGAGCTCGATCGATTTGTCGAAGGAGCGGCTGCAGATCGCCATGACGGAGCGGATCGAGCTCCGGAGGTCGATTTCCGAGAGGGAGAGCTCCTGTTTCCTGGAGAGCCGGGCGATCTGTCTCACGAGCTCCTTAGCGCGCTCACCGATGGAGAGGATGGACTTGGCGTCCGCCGCGAGCTCTGAGGCGGGAGGGGGCGGATCCTCTTCGAGCTTGAGTGCGAGCAGGGAGGCGGTGCCCATGATCCCCATGAGGACGTTGTTGAAGTCGTGCGCGATCCCGGTCGCGAGCTTGCCGAGCATCTCCATTTTCTGGGCCTGCCTGAGCTCGGTCTCCTTGCGCTCGAGCTCGGTGATGTCCTCGATCCTCAAGACGGCGGATTCGCCGCGCTCGCGGGAGAGCGGGAAGGCCGAGGCCTCGATGTAGCGGGTAGAGCCGGGTAAGCGGGAATCGCCCGGGAGCCGGATCTCCGGGAAGGTCCGCGGTTCTCCGCCCGCCGCCGCCCTGAGGATCGCCTCCGCGTGCGGGGCGAGGAAGGGGAGGACCTCCCAAGCGGGCCGGCCGACTGCCTCCGCGATGCCTATGCCCGCGAGGCGGCGGGCTGCCGCGTTCATGCGCGTCACCGCGGCGCGCGGATCGACTGTGACGAGGGCGGAGGGGAGTGATGACACGACGTCCTCGAGGTAGCTTTTCGTCTCCTCGAGCTCCTCGACCTCGGCCGCGAGGGACCGCGCCATGGCGTCGAAGTCGCGGGCCAGGTCGCCGACTTCGTCGTCGCGGCCCCGCGCGGGGATACTCAGGGCCGCTGTCGCAGTGCCCGATGTGCAGAGTCCGGATGCGGTGACGCCCCGCGCCGCCGATGCGAGCTCCTTGAGCGGGCGCGTTACGAGCCGGGAGAAATACCCGCTCGCCGCGAAACTGAGTCCTCCTATGAGGACGAGGAGGATGGCGAGAACCGCCGTCCATCCGTCACGGAGCATCTCGAGGCGCATCATCGAATAGGCGGCGCCGATCCACCGCGGCCTGTCCCCGGTCTCCGCGGGCATGAAGGCGATGCGGTAGTTCTGGCCGCCTGAACGCGCGGATGCGAACACGGGACCTGTTCCGCCGCCCGGCGGTTCCCGCCGCGCGGAGAGGCCGGAAATGTCCGCGCCGATGGCCGAGGCAGCCACGGCGCTTCCGTCCGGGAGGACCAGGATGGCGGGATCGGCGAGGTCGCGCGAGAGCCCCGCGAGGAGGCGGTTGACTCCGATGAAAGCGTAGAGCGTCCCGAGCGCGCGCCCCGAGGCGGAGGCCACGGGGACGCTCGCCCAGATCCCGCCGTCGTCAGCGGATCCGCCGCCGGCCGCTGCCGCCCCCGCCTCCGCGAACGAGGCGAGCGTGAAGCCGTCGGGGGCGAATCCGGCGATGGGCGCGCAGGACGGGTCGGCGATGACGATGCCGTCGGCGCCGATCTCGTCCGCGGCCTCCCGGAGGTACGCGGTCACGGGCGGGCTGAGGCCGAGCTCGATGTTCACCGTGACCATCGTCTCCCGCGCGAGCGAGGCGGATGAGCGTTCGAGGGCCCTGCGCCGGGAATCGAGGAGGAGGGCCGCAGTCGAGGACTTGTCGATGAGGATCTGGTGCGCTACGGACGAGCTCAGCCAGGTGAAGACGCCGTAGTACGCTGCCGAGGCGGCGGCGAGCGGCACGACCGCCACGAGGACGAAGAGACGGAAGATCTTTCGCGTGAGCCTGAACCGCGTCCGCGCGGGGGCCATCAATCCGCCTTGCCCATGAAATTCCCGGAGTAGTCCGTGTACACGCGGTAGGCGGCCGTGAGGATCTCGGGCGGGATCCTGATCCCGAGCCGTTCGGCCGTCGCCTTGTTGATCACGATGTTGAATTTCCTGGGCGCCTCCCAGGGGATCGCGCCGGGGTCCTCCCCCGAGAGGACCCTGAGCCCCATGTCGGCCAGCTGGGCTCCCAGGTCCTTCCAGACCACGCAGGCTCCCAAGAGGGCCCCCATGCGAACGGTCAGGTCCTCGTAGGAGATGTACGGCGCCTTGAGCCGGTTCTGCAGGTAATCGGCGTAGATCGGATAGGACGCGGTGGTATCGACGAGGCTGCCATCGTCGTTCACGTAGGGCGAGACGCAGGCCATGATGGCGCCGCCTGAATCGGCGGAATAAACATCGCAGCGCGCGAGCTCGGCCTGAAAGCTCTTCAGGGCGTCCAGCCCCATGTACGCGACGCCAACGGTCCTGCAGGCCTTTGCGAGCTCGGCGTCCCACCAGGCGTTCAGGGGGCCGACCGCTTCCCAGGAATAGGAATAGATCCTCTTGATGTCGGGCCTCACCCGCTTGAGGAGCCTGACGCTCGATTCGAGCTGGACGAAGACGCCTACCCCGCTTACGTTGCCGCCCGGTTTCTCGCGGCTTTTCACGATCCCCGTTTCCAGGGGCACGGCGTTCTCCGAGACGAAGCGGTACTCGGCGCCGCGGAGCTTCGCGGTCACGTTGAGGTCGGCGAAGCCCGTCGGATTGTTGATCGTGAAGACGATGTCCGGCTTGGCGGCCCTGATCCGCTCCACGATGCGCGCGGCGGAGGCGGGCTTCAGCCCCGTGAGGTGCTGCTCGAAGGTCACGGTGGCCCCTGCGGCGGAGAGGGCGTCCGCGAGCCTGCCCGTGAGGCCGTCCCTGAGCTCGGCCATCTTGGGCGTGAGGGTGTCGATGACAATGACGGCGCTGTAGGCTTTCCCCGCGTGGACCGTGGCGGATTGGGCCGCGGACGCGGAGGGGCCTCTTCTAGCGAGGGCGGCGGCGGCGAGTACGAGACCGGCGAGAATACTTTTCCGCATGGCGGCGCTCCTCGGGAGGCGGATTGGGCCGCTCGGCCTCCGCATTAATGATAATCCCGCGCATGTGCGAACGCAAATTCGCCCGCGCCCGGATGGGAAGCTTCCTTGCGCCTCCGGGCCGCCGGCGGGTATCATCCCTACATGGACATGCAGCGCTCGCTCGCTGATGCCGCCGCCGCTCGTGGATGGCGGGTAGCCTTCCTCGGATCGGGACGCGTCGGAGACCTCGAGGACGAGATCGCGAGGATGCGCGAATCGGGGGCTATCGACGAAAGGCATTACCGCTATCTCATGGACTGTTACGATTTCAAGGCGGCCACGATCTTCCCCGGCGCGTCCAGCCTCGTCATCCTCGCCGCTCTCTGCCGACTCCTGCGGCTCTCCTTCGTCATGGGAGGGGAGCGTCGCATCGTCGACCTTCCGCCGGGCTTCGCCGAGCGGAACGTCATCGAGGCGGAGGCCCTGGTCGCGTTCGGGGAGCTCCTCGCGGCTGAGGGGAAACGGATCGCGCGGATCGAGCTGCCAGAAAAGCTCGCGGCGGCCCGCTCGGGCCTCGCGCGCGTCGGGCGCAACGGCATCGCCTACGTGGACGGAATGGGGAGCTTCCTCCGCCTCGCCTGCTTCGTGACGGATTACCCCTTTAAGGAGAGCGCCTGGAGGGCGGTATCGGAGCCCGAGGCCTGCGCTTCCTGCGGCGCCTGCGTCCGCGCCTGTCCGAGCGGCGCGATCAGGGGCGGAGGCATGCCCGTGGCCTACGAGCGCTGCCTCTGTCATTGGAACGAGGAGACCGAGGGGCCTTTCCCGTCCTGGATCGACGGGAGCTGGCACAACGCGGCCATCGGATGCATGCGCTGCCAGGCCGTCTGCCCGCTCGACGCTCCTTTCAAGAAAATCGCCGCTGACGGCCCCGCGTTCGACGAGGCTGAAACCGAGGCGATCCTCTCGGGCGGGCCGTACGGCGCGGCGCTCAGGGCCAAGCTCGAATCCTGCGGGCTCTGGAAGCACCGAGCGCTCCTCCCGCGGAACCTCGGCGTGCTCAGCGCGCGCTGAGACCGGCTATTATCTGAAACCGG
>CAZIEI010000163.1:0-5782 GCA_964538705.1 uncultured Spirochaetales bacterium
CGTCCATACCTACCACTACTGTTTTCACCGCTATGGATTTTCCTGAGCGAGCGACGGCGTCCTCGACGAGGCGGCGGAGGCCGGAACAGCAGGGGACTTCCATGACGGCGACGGTGAGCGAGTAGATGGTGTGGCTGCCGAGGATGGCTGCAATCTTCTCCACGTAACCTTGAGTGTCGTCGAGCTTGGGGCAGGCGATGGCGAGGCGTTTGCCCTTGAGGAGGCTCGAGTGGAAGGAGCCGAGGGCGAAGGCGGTGCAGTCGGCGGCGATGAGGAGGTCGGCGCCCTCGAAATAGGGGGCTGCGGGCGAGACGAGGTGAAGCTGGATGGGCCATTGGCCGAGCTCTGAAGGTTGAGAGGAAGGCGGAACGGGAACGGCGCTTGAGGTCGATCCCGGGGCTGGTGCGGATCGCGCGATGGTACGCATGGCGGAACCAGGGCAAGCCTGATGATGGGCCGCGTGCCCCGAATTGGAGTGGACGATATGGCTTGAAGCGGCGGGAGCGGCGATGGGGCCTCGGTGGACGTGGAGAGCCGCTTCGTCGCCGCGGATAGATCTGACGTGGTCTACGGCGGCAGTGTCGTCGTAGGCGGGTGCGTCGCGCTCGACGACCTCGAGGGCGCCTGTGGGGCAGACGTCGAGGCAGGCGCCGAGGCCGTCGCAGAAGATCTCCTTGAGGAGGACGGCCTTTCCCTCCTCGTCGAGGGCGAGTGCGCCTTCGGCGCAGGCGGTCGTGCAGAGGCCGCAGCCGTTGCAGAGGGATCGGTCGATCGTGATGATGGGTCGCTTCATGGACGCCTCCTCGGGCCTTGGGTTCATCACAAGGATACGGAGACTTAGGCGAGAATGCCTTGACGGCTGTCAATTTCAGGCCGGTCTGCTAGAGGGGGAGGTTGGTTTCCTTGAGGAGGGCGGAACGATCGCGGACGTCTACGCGGGAGGCGCGGGCGGTGATGAGGCCGTCCGCCTCCAGGGCGCGGAGTGTCCGGCTCAGGGTCTCGGGCGCGATGCCGAGGAGGGCGGCGATGTCGGATTTCTTGCGACCGAGTTTGACGCGGTAGGGAGCCATGCTCGGGGGCTCGCCGCCATAAATGGGGGGGAGGGCGAGGATGTAGCGGGCGAGGCGCTCGCGGGCGGGCATGGCGGTGAGCTCGTAAAGCCGGCGATTGAGGGCGACGCATTTCTGCGAGAAGAGGCGGAGGAGGAAGGCCGCGGAGGCTTCGTCCCGGGAGGCGATGCGCTCGAGGAGTGGGGCGCCGTATGAGAGGGCCTCGACGTCGGAGTTGGCGCGCGCGGAAGAGGGGTAGGCGATACGGGCGATGGCGACGGCTTCCCCGATCCAGTCGCCCTTTCCGAAGCGGGCGACCTCGGTCTCGGCGCCGTCGCGGCACGCGGTGACGACGCTGACCTCGCCTGAGACGATGTAAAAGGCGGCGTCCGCGGGATAGCCCTGGCGGAAGAGATAGGAACCGCCCGAGTAGGTCCTAAGGAGCCCCGCCTCGAGGAGGGCTTGCGGCGTCACGAACGGGCCGCCGAAATTCGATTCCGCTGAGGATCGATGAAACGGCGCGGAATCACCGAGCGCCCTTCCCTTCGGCCCGCTTCTTGAGTTCGATGCGCTTCTTTCTGAATTCCATAATGGGCAGGTCTCCCTGGATGAGTGCTTCCCCTGTTCCTGTTCCGTCGCCCTTGGGGATCTGGGTGTTGACGACCCGCCGGTCCTGATGGGCGATGACGAGGTTCATACGACCGGCGAGCCAGCCGATGAGCCCCTTGAGGAGGGGGAGACGCATGAACTTCTGATAGAAGCGCAGGTAGAGGAGGGTATGGGTCTCGTCCACGGGAATGAAGAGGCCAAGGATCCGTACCTTCTCGCCGATGCGGTTCTCCCAGATGTTGGGGAGGATGCACTCGAGCTTGTAGTCGCGCGTCGGGTCGGGGACGGGGACTTCCTTCGGAGTCCGGGGACGGGAACCGTCGTCGACCTTGTTGTAGACGTAATGGAAGAAGAGCCTGTCGCCTTTCCATTCGAAGCCCGGCCCCTCGACGAGGGTCTTGTTCCCGCGGCCGATGGTGGTGCGGTGGACGAATGGGAGGTGGACGACGTCGAGCTGGTTCTCGAGGACGCGGGTGTAGTGGTTGTCCCAGGGATCCACGACGGTGGACCAGGTCTTCATGTCTTTGAGGTCATCGAAGAATTCGGGTGGCTCGAGATTCGTGGGAGGCTCGAGGCCCCACCAGATCCAGATGATCCCATATTCCTCGTGCACGGGGTAGGAGCGCATCCTGAATTGGGCGGGGACGGGGGCGTTCTTCCCGTTGGCGGGGATTTTCACGCACTTCCCGGAGGAATCGTACTCGAGGCCGTGGAAGGGGCACTGGATATGGCCGTCCACGATCTCGCCGATGGCGAGGGAGGCGCCGCGGTGGGCGCAGCGATCATAGAGGCAGACGGGCTTCCCCGCGGGGTCGCGGTAGAAGACGAGGCGCTCGCCTAAGCGGGTTGCGCCGAGGGGGCGCTTCTTGAGCTCGCGGGACTCGAGGACGGCGTACCAGAGGTTCCTGATCATGGGAGGAAGGATAACGGACCGGGGGCCGCCGGGTCAAACGCGGCCGGCTTAAAAGCGCTGTTCATAGCCGTCGAAGGTCATGCGGAGGCAGAAGTCGCCGGGGAGGACGTCCTCCGCGCCGAAGCGGTAGCGGTAGGCCACGCCGATGCGGGCGGGGACGGAGAAGTAGTAGGCGACGGCGCGGGCATCGAGATCCAGCGAGAATTCCAGTTCGGGGAGGAAGTGGGCGCCCATGACGGAGTCGGCCTCCCAGAAGGCCTTGGCGCCGAGCACGGAACCGAATTGCTCGACGAGGACCATGTGATCGGTCCATTCGTTTCCGAGGAAGGAAGAGGCCCAGCCGAGGCCGAGCTCTCCGCGCCAGGGGGCGGAGCTCGAGTCGTTCCAGCGAGAGACGAGGCGGGGGAGGTAGGCCGCAGCCGACCCGCGGTCGCGGAAGGCGGCGCTGCCCGTGAGGTTCAAGCGGCTCAAGCCGATGGCGATGCCGCCCGAGATGTCGGCGACGCCGCCTGAGCCCCAGGGTTCGGCCGAATCCGACCAATCGACGGCGGCGCGGAGGTTCGCGGAGGCCGATGAGCCGCCGTAGAGGCTCGCGCGCGGCCCGGGGGCGGCGATCCAGGCCGAGATGCCGGGTGAGGCGGTCACGGAATCCTGGCCGGCCATGCCGAAGGAGGAAACGAGGTCGAAGGGTGAGGCGCTCGAGGCTACGTTGCGGTAGGTCGCCCGAGCGGCGAGCGCGAGGCCGGTTTCCGTCGCGCCGTAGGAACGCCAGCGCCCGACGGGGATGCGGAGGGAGGTGCTTGCGTAGCGCGAAACCGCGTAAACCGCGTCGCCCTCGCCGTCGAGCAAGCGCGCGTATTCCTGGCCGCCCGAGAGATCGAGGTCGAGGAGGGGCCATGAGAGAAGGGCGCCGAGGGCGAGGGAGGCCTGGGCCGAATCGGGATGCCAGCGGAGCGCCGCGCGCCAGCTCGAGCCGCTTAAGTAGCTGAAGGCGTCGATCCGCGCCCCGGCGCTCCATTCGGGAGAGAACGGGTCGATCTCCGGAGTCCACATGAGGACGCGGGGGACGTCCCTGAAGCGGATGCCCTCGGGCCGCGCGCCTCCCCTGGCCGACGCGGGGGGGTTCAGCGCGAGTGCGGCGCTTCGTTCCATGAAGACGCGCTTGATCTCGTCCCGCCGATCGAGCCAGGCCGGCCGCAGGGAGGCGAAGCCGGAGAGGGCCTCCTTGCGGAGCGCAGAGGCGGGGAGCCAGCGGACGGCGTAACCCGAGGCCGAATAGCTCGAGTACCAGTACCCGCCCGAGCCATCCTCCACGGGTTGGAAGGCCGCGATGGCATCGAGGATCTCCCGCGAGAAGGAGCCGTCCTTCCATGCGTAGACGGCGATGACGTCCTCGCGGTCGGAACTGAAGGCGAGTCGCCCGTCTGCGAGGAAGCGCGGTTCGAAGTCCATGGCCTCGTCATCGGTAATCATTTCGATGCGCTGATCGGCCACGCGGTACAGGCCGATGTCGCGAACGCCGTCCCGCATGAGGCCGAGGGCGAGGAGGGAACCGTCGGGGGAGGAGGCGATGTCCACGGCGGAGAGGCCCGCGGGGAAGGCGAGCTCGCGGACGGAGCCGGAGGTCATGTCGATCTCGACGGGGCGATATATTCCCGAAGAACGTACCGAGGCGAAGAGCCGCTTCCCGTCGGGGCTGAGGCAGGGCGCGAAGAATCCCGAGCCGGGGAGTTTCCGCATGCCGCGGACGCGCGCCTTCGATCCATCGGCGCTCCATTCTACTCGTCCGACGGCCAACCTGTTCCGGTTGACGTCGTGGAGGAGGGAGCTCTTCTCCGGTTCGTTTACAAGGGCGACGACGATCGACGCCTTCGCGTCCATGGCGACCTCCCCCGAGCGGAGGCCCTCGAGGGGGATGAAGGTCCCGGGGGCGGCGGGGGAAGCCGGATCGGGGCGCCAGAAGCCGAGGCGTGAGACCTCGCTGAGGCTCGAGCGGGACTGGAGGAAGCCGCGCTCAGTCGGGAGGAGGCCGCTCCATTGCGTCTCGTCCACCGCGTCGCGCGGGGTGCAGGAGGCGCCGAGGGGATAGGAGCGCGCCTCCGCGTAGCGCCGCTCGAGCCGCGTCCGGATATCGCCCCAGGCGACCTCCGCGTCCAGGCCAGTGACCGCCTTGAGCGCCTCGCTCTCGAGGGGAACGAGGAGGCCGTCGCGGGCGGCCATCACGCGCGAGTAGGCGTCGGGGCCGTAGGTGTCGAAGAGCCAGTCCTGGACGAGCATGCCCGAGAGGTAGACCCGGAGCGAGCCGGGCTGCCTGAGGCCGCCCGAGGATATCTTGTCCCAGTCCCACATCCTGCCCTCGATGACGGCGGCGCGCACGGGAAGGGAAGCGCTCTCTGATCTCCTGTAGCGGTCGAGGAAGCTCGTGTTGCCCTCGATGGAGAGGTCCGCGTAGGAGAGCGAGAGGGCCCCGCGCAGTTCGGGGCTGAAAATCCCGGCGACCCGTCCGAGCCAGCCCGACGACCCGAGCTCCTTCTGCATGTGGTGCGCGAATTCGTGCGCGAGGAGGCCCTCTGCGGACATGTATCCTGCCTGCCCGGCTTGGAGAGCGATGCGATCGGGGAGGCTCGACGACATGCCGCCAAAGGGCGGGGAGTCCATGGAGCCGTAAACCACCACCACGGGGCGTTCCCTGGGGGCGATGCCTGCGAAGCCCGTCACCGTTTCATAAACGTCCCGGGAGGCGGCCATGAGGAGGTCCACCGTCGGGGATTCCGCCTTTTTGTGGACGAAGCGGAAGTACTCGTTCGAGCGCTCGATCCAGGGGCCCGCGGCGGGATCGGGACGGGAAACGGAGCTCGGAGCCGCGGACGGCGCCTGCGACTCCGACGGAGGAAGGGCAAAAGCCCGCGCGGAGGCGAGGGCGAAGGCGACGAAGGCGATGTAGGAGGGTGGGACGTTTTTACGCATGGCGCGGCTCCTTGCTTATGCGGGAGGAATACTACCACGGAGGACGAGCGGAGGCGCAAGCGTCCGGGGCTGTCTCAACGGGCGGGAGGGAGGGCGCCCTCGGGCAGGGCGATCAGGTACTCGTCGATGTCGTTCGAGCCCGTGATCCCCCAGTTGGAATTGAAGACGACGCGCGTGAAATCCCTGTCGACCGAGGCGTGGGGCTCGGCCGAGTAATCGTCCACGACGCTGTAGTGGAAGCCGA
>CAZIEI010000164.1:0-5782 GCA_964538705.1 uncultured Spirochaetales bacterium
CGCCCGCCTGTTCAAGGGCGAGGAGGAGGGATTCATCTACACGCGCATGCGCAACCTCCCGGCGAGCAAGATCCACAATTGCACGATCAACCAGGCGCTCTGCTCGGACGGCTGCATCATCACTAATTCGACGATCCAGCACTCGGTCGTCGGAATCCGCACGATCGTCGAATCCGGTGCCAACTTGGACGGAGTGGTCTGCATGGGCGCGGATTATTACCAGACGGACGAGGAAAAGCGCGCCGCTGACGCCGAAGGCCATCCCAGGATCGGCATCGGGAGGGGCTGCATCATTAAGAACGCTATCATCGATAAGAACGCCTGCATCGGGGAAAACTGCCGGATCGGCATAGACCGGATGGAACGGCCAGAGGGCGAGCACGGGACCTACTACATAATCGACGGCGTCATCGTCATTCCCAAGGGCGCCGTCCTCAAGCCGGGGACTATAATATAGGAAAACCACGGGGTGGCGCGCGGGTCCGACCTTGACAGGTGCCGCTCCATTTTGATACGGTGCAAGGAGATTTTTCCCAGGTCCGCATTTCGCGGGCGATTTTTTCCGGAGGGTAGGGCATTTGGCTGGTAAACAAAGCTCGGCGGCCAAGCGGCACAGGCAGAGCGAGGAGAGGCGGCTCCGCAACAAGAACGCCAAGAGCGCGATCAGGACGACGGCCAAGAAGGTCGTGGCGGCCGCGCAGAAGAAGGACGAGGCGGCAACCCAGGAGTCCCTCGCGGACCTCATCAAGAAGCTCGACACCGCAGCGCGCAAGGGCATCATCAAGAAGAACGCGGCGGCGCGTAAGAAGTCGCGCATGCAGAAGCTCTTCAACGGCCTAAAGGCCTAACTCGACTGCGGGGCCGGGTCCCGCTCGACCGGCGCCGTTCGCCGCGGATCGTCCGCTCGGGACCAAGGGTCCCGATCCGTGATCCTGAGCGGCCGGCGGCCGGAATGCCCGATGGAGGATAGGCCATGGCGGATAAAGTGACCAAGGCGGATTTCATCGAGAGCCTCTTCGAGAAAACAAAGGTCAACCGCAAGGATATCCACGCAATCATCGATTCCTTCCTCGACGAAGTGAAGAACTCCCTCATAGCCGATAAGGTGGTGGAACTCCGCGGATTCGGCACCTTCGAGGTGCGGACCCGCAAGGGCCGTTCACGCGCGCGTAATCCGCGCACGGGCGAGACCGTCTCCGTCCAGGATCACGGCGTCGCCGTCTTCAGGCCCGGCAAGGAGCTCAAACACCTCGTCTGGACCGTGCGCCAGGACAAAGAAGAGGCCTAGCATCCCCGTCCGCGGTCGGGGCATCCCTCCCCTGCCCTTTCCTGAAGCTCCCCCTCGCCAACGAATTCTGCCCTTTCGCCTGATCGCCCCGATCTCAATCCTCCTCGCCATACTCTCCGCTTTCATCCTCGCCGCCGGCTTCCCCAATCGCGTCCTGAAGGATGGCTGCTTCCCGCTCGGCTTCATCGCTCTCACGCCCCTCATGACGGCTCTCTTCCTCCAGCGCGCGAGAGGCGCGGCACTCTTCGACGCCCTATCGGGCGCGGCCTTCGGCGTCGCCTTCTACGCGCTCTCCTGCCCATGGGTCTTCGCTTACCACCCAGCTGCGCCCCTCGCCCTCCTCGCGGTCAAGGGAATCTCCTGCGCACTCGCCGCCCTCCTCCTCGGCATCGTCCTGCGGTCGTTCAGGAACTTCGGCTGGCTACTCGCGGCCGCCCTCTGGACCGCCGGCGAATACGTAGGCTCCAGCGGCTTCCTCGCCTTCCCCTATGGCGCGCTCGGCTACACCCAAGCCATGAACCGCCCCCTTCTCGCGACGGCCGCGCTCTGGGGCGTCCACGGCGTCACCTTCCTCCTCGCGGGCGCTTCCGCCCTCGCATCGCGCTTCCTTACTGACGCGATCTTCCCACTGCGATACGATCCGGCCGCCCTAAAGGCCGAGCGGCGCGTCGTCCTCGTCGGCGCGGCCTCTTTCGCCCTCTTCCTCGCCCTCGCCCATGCGGGAGGCGAGCTCAGGCTCCTCGCGTTCGCGCCGGGCACTTCCGGCGACGGCGCCCCGTCGATCTCGGCGCTCGTCCTCCAGGCGAGGACCGCCCCGCGCCGCGCGGGTCCGAAGCCCCCGCGCTTCTACGCCGACCTCCTTTCAGGACTTCTCGATTCCGCGCGCGAGGAGATCGATGGCGTCGACCTCATCGTGACCCCGGAGACGACGTATCCGTATTCGCTCGAGATCGCGCTCGCGCTTGACGAACAAACCGAGGAGAAGGCAGCCGCCGAGCTCATCATGGACGCTTTCGCCGGGACGGGCGTCCCCGTCCTCCTCGGGAACGCCCGCGCCGGTCTTCCCGGACCGGGCGCCGGAGCCTTTCCCCTCGTACGCAACTCCGCCCTTTACCTCGAGGGGGGACGCGTCTGGGGCGAATACGACAAGCGCCGCCTCGTCCCCTTCATCGAGAGCTTTCCCTTCGTTCGCGCGTTCCCCTCCGCGAGGCGCGCCCTCGAGGAAGAGCAGGGCTTCCTCTGGACGGCGGGAGAAGCCCCCGCCATCTTCCCGATCGGGAAAGCGCGCGCGGGCGTCCTCATCTGCTACGAGGACTGCTTCGGTCCTGACGCTCGCGACTCGGTCCGCCTCGGGGCGAACCTCCTCGTCTCCATGTCGAGCGATTCCTGGTCGGGCTCCGAATCGGCCATGCGGCAGCACCTCTATATGGCGGCTTTCCGAGCCGCCGAATCGGGCCTTCCCCTCCTCCGCGCGACGAACGATGGAATCACCTGCCTTATCGACGGACGCGGCCGCGTGATCGGTGAGACGCCGCCTTTCGAGCGTTGCTTTCGCCGCTACGACGTCCGGCTCGGCGATGGTCGCGCCACGCCCTACGCTGCCTCCGGGGACGTCCTCCCCCCGCTCATGGGCGCCGCAGCTTGTGCTGCGCTCGCCTCCGCCCTCATCACGCGGCGTCGCCGCGATACCGCCGCTCCTCCCAGGCCGCCGATGAACGGGCTTCCATCGTCGGAAGAGCCGGTGGACAGCTCGATCCGAACGTCTATCGGTTCAAGATAGTTCATTGACAAGACGGGATTTGTAGTGGAGAATAGCCCATCGCTTCGATACTTGTTCGTTAGAGGGTTTCGCGGATGGAAAGCCGGAAGAAGATACTCATCGTAGACGACGAGGTCATTAACCTCGAGTTCTTCGACGTCATGCTCTCTAAGCTCGGCTTCATCGTCGAGAAAGCGGAGAACGGCGAGGAGGCCCTGGACGCGGTGCGCGAATTCCGCCCGGACCTCGTCATCCTCGACAACATCATGCCCAAGCTCTCCGGCTGGGAAGTCACCAAGGCCCTCAAGACCGATCCCGCCTACGCCGATTACGCCGAAATCCCCATCATCATGTTTTCCGCTCTCGACGACGTGAAGGACAAGGTCGAGGGCTTCGAGCTCGGCGTCGAGGATTACATCACCAAGCCCTATAATTTCTCGGAGGTGCTCGTCCGCATCCGCGCGCTCCTCCGCACCCGCGAGCTCATCGCCCAGCTCGAGCAGCGCGAGACGCGCATCGCGCTCACCGAGCGCCTCAACGACGGCCTCGTATCCTTCGCCGAGAGCCTCCGGGCCCCGCTCGAGTCCTTCCTCAAGGCCTCCGCCGCGGTAGCCGACGCCAAGGCCGATCCCGTGGCCTTCGTGAAGTCCTTCGAGTCCGAAGTCCGCGGCGCGCTCGCGAGGCTTGACGAGGTATCGAGCGCCGTTTCCTCCCTCAAGGAGGAGGAGGCGCGCATCAGGGAAAACGAGATCGGCATCAAGGCCCTGAGGGGCTCCTTGATCCGCAAGTCCTAGGCCGCGCTTTTCAGCCGCCGAGGGCGGCAGGACAAGAGCGCGCCGGGCGCCCCGGGAGGTCCCGCATGCTGACGGAGAGCAAACGAGCCGTCCTCGAACGCTTCGCGGAGGGCAGGCGCTACTACAAGCTCATGAATTTCATCGACGCCCAGCGGGCCTTCGCGGAGGCGCTCAAGATCGACCCCGAAGACGGCCCCTCGAAGATCTATTACGTCCGCTGCAAGCACTACATCGAGAATCCGCCCCCCGAGGACTGGGACGGCGTCTTCATCATGAAGACGAAATAGGAGCATCCATTGGCCAAACAGAAAAAAACCGCTGAACCGGGGGGACCCGCCCGAACCGTGCTCGGCAAGACGACCTTCTTCAACGGCAGGCTCCGTTTCGGCGAGTCTCTCAAGATAGACGGGCGTTTCGAGGGCAGCATCGAGTCACAGGGTTTCCTCTACGTGGAGGAAGGCGCCGAGCTGAGGGTCGAATCGCTCAAGGCCGCGCGGGTCGTCGTCGCGGGAACGGTCCGCGGGGACATCAACGCGAGCGACTATCTCGACATGCTCCCCACGGCGCGCGTCTACGGCAACGTCAGGGCCGCGAAGCTCAGGATCGCGGACGGGGTCATCTTCGAGGGGAGATGCGACATGATTAAGTCGCCCGCCTCGTACAACCCCTTCGCGGACCAGAATACGGGCGATGCCCGGTGATCCCGCCCTCGCCCGCGCGGCGAAGCGCGTGCACCGCGCCTTCGCGAGCCGCGGAGGAACCCTCGCCCTCGCGGAGTCCTGCACCGGCGGCGTCATAGCCGCGGCCATCACGGACATCCCCGGCTCGAGCTCATATTTTTGGGGCTCTGCCGTCGCGTACGCGAACGAAGCGAAATCGGCCCTCGCCCTCGTCGATCCCGCAGTGATCGCGGAGTCCGGCGCCGTATCGCGGGAGACGGCAAACGCCCTGGCGCTCGGCATCATGGAACGGAGCGGCGCCGCCGTCTCCTGCGGCGTAACCGGCATTGCGGGCCCGGGCGGCGCTGTCCCGGGGAAGCCCGTCGGTACCGTCCATATCTCCGTGGCGGCGGGAGGCGCGATCGTCGAATCTGCGCGCTTCAGCTTCCGCGGCGGCCGGGCCCGTGTCAGGCGCGCTTCCGCCCTCGCGGCCCTCGGGATGATCGAGCGAGCGGCTGTTCGGGAATGACGGAATGCCTCGGCGCGGCGTCCGCGCCTTCGTGCCGCCCGCAGAGCGGAACCTCCGCTTTTCCGCGGAAAACGCCCGTTCGCCTTGACAACGGGCGAAAACGGTGGATATAGTTGATTATCTAAGAATCAGCTCCCCTGCAAAACCCCGGTCCATGTGCGCGGTCCTCGATGGCTCCAGCGCTCGGACCTATATCCCAATCCAAGCACAGCGAACAGAACGGAGAATCGATGGCTGTCATCAGAAGGAAACGCAACCCCGAAGCGAACGGCGAGGAGAAGCCGGAAGGCGCGCAGCCCGAAGTCCAGTCCGCCCAGGACGAAGGCCAGGGCGCATCCGAGGCCGAGGAAGGCGCGGAGGACGGCGCAGATGAGGGCGAGGACGGCAAGGCCCGCGTGAAGGCGAAGAAGCGCGTCATACGGATCGAGACCAAGGGAGACGCCGAGGGCGCCGAATCCAAGCGCGAGGAGGCGAAGTCCGACTTCTCGAGGAGCCTCGGAACCTGGACACAGCCCAAGGGAGAGGAAACCGACGCCCAAGGCTCGTCGGTCTCCGGCCGCTCCCAGCTTTCCATCAACGACCTCACGAGCATGGGCATGAAGGAGCTCCGCGACCTCGCGGTGCGCTACGGGATGAGCCACGAAGAGATGGTCGCGCTCAAAAAGCAGGAGATCATCTTCTCCACCCTCAAGGCGCACACGGAGCGCGGCGGGATCATCTACGCCTACGGCTCCCTGGAGATCCTGCCCGACG
>CAZIEI010000165.1:0-5759 GCA_964538705.1 uncultured Spirochaetales bacterium
GGAGAGTTTCCGCACCGGCATGTCCAGGAGCTCGCCCAAGGCGAAGAGCTCCGAGAGTTCGGCGATCCTCCGCTTGAGGACGGCGTCCTCGATCTCGTAGACCGCGCCCAGGAGGCGGAGGCTGTCGATGGCGGGGAGGTGGAACCAGAGCTGGGACTTCTGCCCGAAGACCGTGCCGATCCTGCGGTTCACCGCCACGCGCTTCTTGGACGGGTCCAGCCCCAGCACCGCGGCGCGGCCGGACGTGGGCACGAGGATGCCCGTGAGCATCTTGATGGTCGTGGACTTGCCCGCGCCGTTCGGGCCGATGAAGGCGAGGAACTCGCCGCGCTCGACGGAGAAGCTGATGCCCTTCACGGCTTCGATGATCTTCGTCTCGCGCGCGAAGGCGGCCCTGAGGCCCTTCGCGCCCTCGGGACGGACGCGGGCCTTGAAGGTCTTTCCGAGATTGTCGGCTGATATTATAGGCGCTGGCACGGGGCCTCCTCGGGCGATCCTCTCGCCCCCGGGGCTCCCTCATGGCGGGACGGGAGCCTGCGGAATTCACGATGATTCCACGAGACTCCCTGCGCGGGCTTTTATCCCGCTCGTGTAGCCGCGTCGCGGCCCGCGCCGCTCGGACCTGACCGCCGCCGCTTACGCGGACGGCGCGGAACCCTAGGCGCGCTCTCTTGCCCCACAGCAATAACGCCGAGCGCGCGGAGTGTCAAGGGGCGGCCTCCGTCGTGACTCCTCCGGTAGAGTCGATGCGCGGCAGTCCCATCCCGTATTCGATGCCGCGCGCGTCCGCTCGGGCCTCGCCCTCATCGCTTCCCCCGTTCTTATAGGGAGAATCCGGCACTCATCAGGGACCGCTTTTTTTACGATATATTCGGTACTATGAACACGACGACCCGTATCCGGCTGCTCGCGCTCGCCATCGCCACCGCGGCGGCGCTGTCCTCCTGCCTGAGCCCGGCCCCCAAGCCCGCGCCGACCCCGAGTCCCTCTCCCCAGCCTGAGGAGAAGGATCTCTACGCCCTCGTCGGCTCCGGGGACATGGCGGGGCTCAGGGAGCTCCTCAAGAGTAGGGAGTTTCTCAATCAGCCGGACGAGCGCGGGGAGTATCCCCTCCACATCGCCGCCGCGCGCGACGACGTTCCGATAGCCGAATTCCTCATCGCTATGGGCGCCACCGTGGATTCGAAGAACCGCGAGGGGAAGACTCCCCTCAAGGTCGCCCTGGACGCCGGACAGGACGCGGTCGCCGGGGCGCTCGCGAACCGGGGAGCGAATCTCTACATTAAGGACGGAAGCGGCGCCGATCCCCTCGAAGCCGCCATCCGCAGGCCCTCCGCGCTCCGCGCCGTCCTCACGAGAGCGAACGTGAACGCCCAGGACGCGACGGGGAGGACGCCGCTCCACCGCGCCGTCAGGGCCGCGGATCCCGAGGCCCTCGCCGTCGTCCTCGCGCTGGCGCCGCAGATGAACCTCAAGGACGCCGAGGGCAAGACCCCCCTTGATGAGGCCTTCCTCCGGCCGCAGTTCGTCGAGAGCGCGCGCATGGCCGAGACCCTCGCCCAGCGCGGTGCCGCGGGAACGCTCGAAGAGTTCGCCTGGTTCGAGCGCTGCGCCCGCGACGGCGATTTCGAGGCCCGCAGGTTCGACGACGGCAACGCCCCACTCCACGAGGCCGTGTCGCGGAACCAGCGCGGCTTCGTTCAGTTCCTCCTGGAGAAGGGCGCGGATCCGGACGCCAAGAACGCGGCGGGTAACGCGCCCCTCCACATGGCCGCGCGCTTAGGGCTCCTGGATTGCGCGCGGCTCCTCCTCTCAGGAGGCGCGGACCCGAATCCCAAGGACCTCTTCGACAACACGCCCCTTCACCTGGACATGCACAAGGAGCGGCGCGCGGACATGCTCAAGCTCCTCATCGCCTCCAAGGCGGACGTCGACGCACGCGACCGGAACGGGAACGCGCCCCTCCACATTGCGGTCATGCTTTCTTATCCGCGTGAAGAGGCCGCGCTCCTTCTAGATGCGGGCGCACCGCCCGACTCCGCCAACGCGGACGGCAGCACGCCCCTCCACCTCGCAGTGATGAAGGACAATTCCGCCCTCGCGCGGCTCCTCCTCGAGCGGAAGGCGAGCCTCTTCGCGCCCAATGTTAGGAAGGAATCCCCCCTCCTCCTCGCCTTCAAGAAGGGGAGGGCGGGCGCCTCCGTCCTCGTGACCCGGGAGACCGTCGCCCTCAAGGACGCCTCGGGCAACACGCCGCTCCACCTCGCAGTCGCCCAGCAGAACGATCCCGACGTTCTCGCCCTCGTCCTGGAATCCGGCGCGGATCCGAACGCGCGGAATGACGCGGGCGATACCCCCCTCCACGTCGCGGTCTCGCGCAACAAGCGCGCCATGGGCGAGGCCCTCATCGCCGCGGGCGCGGACGTATTCGCCGCGAACGCCGCGGGGGAGCTCCCCGTCACCATCGCCATGAGGAACGCGGACGGCTCCGCCGACTGGGCCTTCGCGGAGGCGGCCGCGCGGGCGAAGGACGGTTCGGGGAACACGATCCTCCACTACGCGGCGCGTTTGAACCTCGCGCGGCTCGCGCCCGTCCTCGCCCAGCGTGGCGCGGACCTCGACGCGCGCAACGCGGCGGGTGAATCCCCCCTCCACGCCGCGGCCAAGGTCGACGCGGCGGATTTCGTCAAGGCCGTCCTCGCGCTCAAAGCGCCCGCCGTCTCGCGCGACGCGCTCGGGAATACGCCCCTTAACCTCGCGGTACAGTGGAACGCTCCTAAGTCCGCCGCGCACCTCGCGCAGGGGAGGGAGGTCCTCTCCCTCCGCAACCTCGCGGGCAACGCCCCCGTCCACGAGGCCGCGCTGCGGGACAGCCTCGTCTTCCTTTCCCTCCTCGTCGAGCGCGGCGCCGATCCCGACGCCCCCGACGCCTCCGGCGCGAGCCCCCTCGTCGCCGCCCTCCGCTCGAGCAAGATCGAAGCGGCGCGCTACCTCGTGCAGAGGGGGAGGGCCGACGTCTCGCTCAGGGACGCCGCGGGGGACACCGCGCTCCACGTCACGGTCCACGCGCGCAACGCGCAGGCCTGCAAGCTCCTCCTGGACGCGGGATCGGACATCCACGCACGGAACGCGAAGGAGGAGACTCCCTTCCTCATCGCGCTCGCGTTCGGAGCGGAGAGCCTCCCCCTCGTCATCGACGCGCGCACCCTCGAGTCGCGCGACCGGGACGGGAGGACGCCTCTCTTCATCGCCTCCTCGGGCAAGCAGGTTCCCGACGCCGTCGCCCGCCTCCTCTCCCTAGGCGCCGATCCCGACCGACGCGACATGAATGGTGACGCCCCCCTGCACGCAGCGCTTCGCTCTTCCCGCCTCGACGCCGCGAAGCTCCTCGCCCGCGCGGACGCGGACCTCTTCGCGCGGAACGCGAAGGCGGAGACGCCCCTCGCCCTCGCCATGAAGGCGGGGAAGGACGCGCTCGCCGCCGTCATCGGGGAGCGGAACGTGAACGCCTCGGACTACGCGGGGAACACGCCCCTCCATATCGCCGCGCAAGCGGGAGACGCGGACGCAGCGGCCTTCATCGTATCGATGGGCGCGGACAAGAAGCGCAGGAACCTCGCGGGCCTCACGCCCTACGAGGAAGCGATCAAGGGAGGCCATGCGCGGGTAGCGGGGATCGTGAAGTAGGGGGGGGGATGAGGCGGAATCGCCGCGCGAGAGCGGGTCTCGATCTCGGCGATGAAATGGGGTACTTCCCTTGGAAATCCTTTGACGGCACGCCCTGCATCGTGAGATTTGGCTATATCGAAATCGGTGGAGAACCGCTTTATGTCGTGGTTTATTCGATCGGGGGCACCATCTACATCGTCGACTTCGACGAGGCCGGAAGGGACGGATATAGTTTCGTGGTCGACTAATAACCTACGCCTTTTGCCCGCCTCCCGGCAGTCTCGCCGGGAGGCGGGGGGCAGCTCCCCTTTACAGCTAATATGGATGTTATATAATCGCTCAATGGCTTCAGGAGACCTTCTCGCCGGCCGCATAACCAAGACCTACAACCCTGATACCACCGTCACGACCGCCAGGAACTGGTACCACCTGGACCACCTCAATTCCACCAAACTCGTCACGGACGGAAGCGGCGTGGTCGTAGTCAACTACACCTACCGCGCCTTCGGCGAACAGCTCAAGCGCATGAACGCCGCGGGGAACGAGACCACGGACAAGGCCAAATACTCCTACGGCGGCAAGGAGCTGGACGACGATACCAACCTCTATTACTTCAACGCGCGGTATTACGACGCCACTACGGGCCGCTTCATAAACGTCGACCCCATCCAAGACGGGACGAATTGGTATGTGTACTGCAGTAATAATCCGCTGAGTATGGTGGATCCGAGTGGGTTAATCGATGTATATGTAAACGGGATATATATCGATGCTTCAACAGGGTTAACTAGGAATCCTGGTACTGGTAGTTTTCCAAGAGGAGGTAATCAAAATGATATTATCAAATGGACCAATGCTAAAGGATCATTGACTGATCAGATGAATGCTAGGGTAAAGCAAGGTACTTGCGGCATTGATGAGTCTGGCCCATGTTATGTAATGACATGTATTGGTGTTGCGCAAACATATGCAAAAAGGGGTTAACAGTCGAACAGACTCAAGCGCTCGTTAAAAAATATTGGGACGGAAAGAATGCAAAAACGACTGCATTAGCGTCAGATATTATAAAAGGAACATTGAATGAATTAGGTGTAGATACGGAAAACCTAAACATAGTCGTCTCGAAAGCGGAAGACGGGAAAGCTGATCCGATGCATTTGCGTCTATGAGACATGTTGGGCTAGCTGCTGAACCAGAAACTGCAGGGCATTGGCAAGAGGGGACTAATGATAATGTCATGAGCTGGGACTCGATCGATAGTACTAAGGATACTGGTAGAAAGTTGCATGAGGTTGAAAATGTGTATATCAATGAGAAATAGAAATAGACTTTTGTGTTGTTGTTACATCGCCTTTTGTTCACTAATCATGAATTGTGATAATGAAAAAAAGGCTGAAATAAACCCATGGGGTGTTTGGAATAAATACCCGGTTGATGAAGAGAGCAATACGCGTGTCCTAAAAACAGGGGTTTTTTATGAAAACGGAGATAGCGGTCTATGGATCATTAAAAACTTCCATGAACGAATCCCAGAATATCCATACAATGGGCCAGCGGTAGCAATCACAGAATTAATGGTAAAGCTAAGGAAAATTGAACGAATAGATAACGGGCTAATTCTAACACTAGAAGGCGAAGGCTTTAAGAAAGAAAATGGTAAAATTGTAATTAGGAATAAAACAAAAATTATGGTGACTATGGTATTCTAAGATAAAGATACTTGTACATTTCACTATGCTACTAGCAAGGATAAGAATGGTTTTTCACTGCCATTTTTGCCAGACCGCGATGTGACTTTTAAGAGGTACAAAAAAAGGAATAATTAGGTTGGGAAAAAATAATGGGGGTATATTTATTATTACAGGTGGCAGAAAAGTAAGTGTGGATCTATAATTCACAATTTTGTGTTGAAGTCGTATATGGCAAGTAAGAATGTGCACGGCGAGTAATTACCTGACAGTCGCCTCCGGATGACGACTGTCAACTTGCTTCGGGCCTGTAACATTTTTTGTGTAAACAGCTGAATCACAACGGCACCCTATCGCCGTAGATGATCGCGAATTGGTTCACTGCCGCGCCCCAATCGCGTA
>CAZIEI010000166.1:0-3683 GCA_964538705.1 uncultured Spirochaetales bacterium
GTATCCGACGCCGTCCATGATCATGAGGACGACCGGGCCGCGGCGGCCCTTCCAAGCGGGATTTTTCTTGAGGGTTTCGGTCACGATGGTATCCTTCCGTTCGGGTTCAGTCGAATATAGCTTTTTTCGGCCCCCAGGTTCAACGCGGTCCGCCCCGCCCCGGCGACGCCTCGCTCCGGCGGGACCTGCGCGCGGGCGCGTATCGCCGGATCAACCGGACGAGGCGCGGCGCTCCGCGGCCGATCGTTCCCGGAATTCGACGGGATTGGCCTTCTCAGTCTTCTTGAAGGCTGCGTAAAAGGCGGTCTTCGAGTTGAAGCCCGCCTCGAAGGCGACCTCCAGGACACTGAGGCCGCAGTCCGGATCGGAGAGGAGCCGTTTCGCGTCGCGGATGCGGTACGCGTTCACGAAGTCGTAGAAGCTCGCGCCGTAATGATCGTTGAGGACCTGAGAGAGGTGGTTGCGGCTTAAGCCGGACCGAGCAGCGAGCCGATCCAGGGTGAAGCCCGTGTAGCGGTACGGAGCGTCCCTCTCCATGAGCTCGTCGATGATCGATCGATACCGCTCGGCTTCAATCCGGGAGATGCGCGACTTCCGGTACTTGGCGCCGCCCCTCGCGCCTCCATCGGTCCTGAGGAATACCGTCTTGATGAGGTACCAGGAGTAGAAGGCTCTCGTGATCCGCATCGCGGGCGCAGTATACCACGGGGCTGAGCGGCGGATCGGGTCCCCGTTTCGGCCGGGGTGTTCCGCGTCCGCCCCCGGGCCGAATCCGGACCTTCCCGGCTTCCCGGCGGAATACGCCCGCGCCTCTTGACCTCGCCATCTGCGCATAGTACTCTATGCCATAGAGTCCTCTACACAGGCAAGGAGACGACCGTGGAGATCGACCAGGAAGAGGCGAAAGCCGCCCTCGAGGACGCGAAGGCCTACGCGACGCGCATGAAGAAATCCCTGAACGCCTTCGGGGCGGCCTATCATTTCATCGTCTGGGGGGCTATCTGGTTGATCGGCTTCAGCCTGGATCACTTCGGCCCCCGGCTCCCCGAAGCGGTGAGGATCTGGCATTGGCTAGTCCTGCAGGTCCTAGGGAACGCGCTCTCCTTCTCTATAACCTTCCGTGGGAGGAGATACGTCAGAGTGGGACCCCAGGGGGCCATCGCGCTCATCTGGATCCTCTTCATGGGCTTCAGCATCCTCGGCGCTTTCTTCGTCCATCCCCGGAGCTACGAGGAGGGCAGCCTCCTCATCGTCCTTATAACCATGCTCTGGATGGCCGTTATGGGCGCCATCGTCAACAAGATCCTCCTCATCGCCGCAGTTTTCGTGGCAGTCGCGAGCGCTGCGGCCTATCTCCTCATCCCCGACGCGTACTTCCTCATCATGGCGCTCGCGGGCGGAACATCCCTCATCGCGCTCGGCGTATTCCTCCTCGCGAGGAAAGAACGATGAAACCCGCCCTGGACGAGCTCATCCACCAGCCGGCCCGGCTTCGCCTCATGGCGGTACTCCAAGCGATGCGTGAGAGCGACGGGGCGGACTTTGTGTACTTGCGGGAGCTCCTCGGGCTCTCCGACGGAAACCTGGGCGCGCACTTAAAGCGCCTCGAGGACGCGGGATACATAGCGGTGGAAAAGGCCTTCGTGGACAGGAAGCCGCGGACCTTCGTGAAGGCCACGCGGAAGGGACGGGAAAGCTACGCGGCGCACCTGGCCGCGCTCGAGGAGATCATCGCGGGTCCCCGGGCGGCATCCGCCGCGGCGCCGCGGAAAGGGAAGAAGGGATAACATGGCGAGCGTCATCGAAGTCCGGGACCTCCGGAAACGGTACGGGGGGACCGTCGCCGTCGACGGGCTCTCCCTGTCCGTCGAGGAAGGGGAGATCTTCGGGATGGTGGGCCCCAACGGCGCGGGGAAGACCACGACCATCGAATGCATGGAGGGCCTCAGGAAGCGGGATTCGGGGAGCGTCTCCGTCCTCGGCCTCGACCCCGCGGCCGACGAGCGGAAGCTCCGCCTCGTCACTGGGGCCCAGCTCCAGAAGTCCCAGCTCCCCGACCGCATGCGCGTGGGCGAGGCCATGCGGCTCTTTTCCTCGTTCTATCCCGACCCCGCTCCGTGGAAGGAGCTCCTCGCGCGGCTCGGCCTCGCGGAAAAGGAGAAGGCCTTCGTCGGGAAGCTCTCGGGGGGCCAGCTCCAGCGGCTCTTCATCGCTCTCTCGCTCGTCAACAAGCCGCGCCTCGTCTTCCTGGACGAGCTCACCACGGGCCTGGATCCCCAGGCGCGCCACGGGGTCTGGGACCTCGTGCGCGAGGTCCGCGCGGAGGGCAGGACCGTCTTCCTCACCACGCACTTCATGGAGGAAGCCGAGCGCCTCTGCGACCGCGTCGCCATCGTGGACCGCGGGAAGCTCGTCGCGCTGGATAGCCCCGCGGACCTCGTGGCCAGCCTGGGCGGCGAGAGCCGGGTCGTCATCACGCTCTCGGGGGGCGCCGTCCCGATCGACGCGTCAGCCTTCCCCCGCGCATCGGGCGTCGAGCGCGACGGGGACCGCCTCATTGTGCGCGGGAAGCGCGGCGCGCCGGGTGAACCGCCCTTCATTAGCGCCGTGGCCGACGCCCTCGCCCGCGCGGGCGTCGCCTACGCCGATATCAGGGCGGAAGAAGCGACACTCGAGGACGTATTCCTCAAGACCACCGGCCGCGCCATGCGCGATTGACGAAAGGAGACCATCATGCGCGGATTCATCCGTCTTATCATCCAGGAAGCCAAACTTTTCCTCCGCGACCCCCTTATGGCCTTCTTCTCCCTCGTCCTACCGCCGGCCATCATGCTCTTCTTCGGCTTTCTCTTCGGCAACGCCCCCAATCCCCAGTTCGGCGGGCTCGGGACGGTGGACGCCTCCGTCCCGGCCTACGTCGGCATGGTCATCGGGCTCACCGCCTTCATGAGCCTCCCCATCACCCTCTCTAATTACCGGGAACGCGGCATCCTCAGGCGGTACCGCGCCACCCCCATGCGCCCCATGGCCGTCCTCGGCGCCCAGATCGTCATCCAGTTCATGGTCACCGCCGTCGGCGTCCTCCTCCTCGCGCTCCTCGGAAAGGCCGTCTTCCAGATGAGGTTCTCGGGCTCCCTGCCCGCGACCGCCCTCGGCTTCACCATCTCATGCCTCAGCTTCTTCGCCCTCGGCATGGTCATCGCGAGCCTCGCTCCCAGCGCCAAGGCCACCGTCGTCATCGGGAACATCGTTCTCTACCCCATGATCTACCTCTCCGGCGCCACCGTGCCCCTCGAGGTCCTCCCCTCCGGGATGCGCGCGGCCGCGAAGTTCATCCTGATGACCCACATCGTCACCCTCATGCGAGGCCTCTGGATCGGCGATCCCCTCTCCGCCCACGCGATTGAGTTCGTCGTACTCGGTGCGGTCATGGCGGTGTCGCTCGCGATCGCGGCGTTCACGTTCCGCTGGGAATAATGCGCGGCGGGGCCTGTCAACGAATACGCGACGCTTCAGCAGAGTGCGGAGTACCGCAATGCTTCGCGTCGCGTATTCGTCGACACCCGCCGCTTTACCGTTCCCTCAAGGAGCAAGCCCTCGTACTGAGTCGCTACCGGCGGAAAGTGAAGGCGGGGCCTGTCAACGAATACGCGACGCTTCAGCAGAGTGCGGAGTACCGCAAT
>CAZIEI010000166.1:3783-5657 GCA_964538705.1 uncultured Spirochaetales bacterium
GCTTTACCGTTCCCTCAAGGAGCAAGCCCTCGTACTGAGTCGCTACCGGCGGAAAATGAAGGCGGCGAAGGCGGCGGGTACGCCTGTTCGCCGCGTCGTGTTTCGATGATTCCAGCATGCTGTGCGGAGGCTCTCCGACTCGTACCCACCCGAAGACGGGCGTTTGACAGGAAGAAAAGACACGCCATACACTGGGACATTCGGGAAAGGAGGCACCATGCGCGGAAAAACCTTTCTGTTCCTTCACGTCGTCCTGGCGGCCCTCGTCCTGGGGTCTTGCGCCGGAGGAGCGCCTGAGGGATGGGTCCTCGTTCGCGGCGGCCACGCGAAGATCGGCGACGGCGTCGCCGCCGCGGAATACGAGGCCGATATCGCCGATTTCTGGATGGCCCCATACGAGACCACCAACGCGGATGTCGCCGATGCCTATAATTGGGCGATGGCCCGCGGGCGCGTCGCCGCATTCGACGGGCGCGTGAAACCGACGCCCGGATACGTCCCGTCATTCATGTACCATTTCATCGATCTCAGGCCGAAAAACGTCGGCCTCGGGATAAAGGACGGGAAGCTCGCGCCCAAGCCCGGCATGGGAAAGCGCCCCGCCGTCTGGGTCAGTTGGTACGGATGCGCCGCGTACTGCAACTTCCTGAGCGAGATGCGCGGCCGTTCGCCGGCCTACGACGTCTCCTCATGGGAGATCGTCCCCGGCAGGAACGGCTTCCGCCTCCCGAGCGACGCCGAATGGGAATACGCGGCCAGAGGCGGCCCGGCCCGCTCGGACGCCCGGTACTCGGGATCGAACGACTACGAGGCCGTCGCGTGGTTCCTACCCAACGCGCGCGGCGACGTCCACGACGTGGGACTCAAGGCCCCGAACGCCCTCGGCCTCTTCGACATGAGCGGCAACGCGAGCGAATACGTGACCGAACTCGTGGCCCCTCTCAAATCCACGGATTCCACGCCCGGCTACGTATGGAAGAGCGCCAACCGGATCTGGCGCGGAGGCTCGTACCTGAGAGAATCGCAGAGCGTCTTCGGCTTCGCCCAACTCGTCGATTGGCCGAACTTCTGTTTCGGCTTCGAGGACGTCGGATTCCGCGTCATCCTTCCCGGAGCCTGATGGAGCGCATCGTGCGGCCTCGCTTATCGACGCACGCATCGATAAGCTAAGCGGACGGGCGCTTGACCGAACGTCCCCATGTGGTAAGATGAATGCATAATTTCTTGAAGAAGGGGTAGCGAATTGAATAAAGCTTTTCGCTCGGCCTTCGCCGCGGCGCTCCTGGCCTTCGCTTCATGCGGCGGTGAGAAGGGGCCGGTCGCGGTGAAGAACGATCCCGCGCTGATCAGTAAGCTCGCGGAAGCAGTCAAGGCGTCCAACACGAAGGCGGTGGATCGTCTTCTCAGGAAGGGCGCGGATCCGAACGCGTTCGTCGCTGGCGGACGGAATTCGGCGTTTCACCTCGCGCTCTTCATGAACGACGCGTCGATCGTACGCCTCCTCGCGGACGCGGGCGCTGACCTTTCCAAGCCCGACCAGAACAATATCTTTCCCCTCTCGCTCGCGGCCCAGCGGAACAACGCGGAGATCGTCGGGCTCCTCATCGACAAGGGCGCGGACGTGAATGCGGTGAATAAGAACGCGGCCCTCTCCACCGCCCTCATGGACGCGGCGGAGGCCAACGCGCTCGAGGCCCTCAGGGTCCTCATCGAGCGCGGCGCGGACATCGACATGCTGGACAAGTATAATGCCCCAGCGGTGGTTTTCGCGGCGGACAAGAACCATCTCGAGGCGGTCGAACTCCTCGCGGAGGCGGGAGCCGAGCTCAATATCGTCGATACCGGGTTACGCTACACCGCCCTCGACTTCGCGA
>CAZIEI010000167.1:0-5544 GCA_964538705.1 uncultured Spirochaetales bacterium
CGGCGCGCTGCTTGTTGACCTTCTTCAGGGCGGCGTCCAGCACGCCGATGGCGCGGTTGGCGGAATCGGCGTTCTCGAGCGTGATGAACTCCTGGGTGCCGGCGGTCCGGATCCCGAGGCCCGTCGTGGTCATGGTGCCGATGTAGACGCGCTCGCGCTGGTCCATGTTGGCGCCGATGTGGAACCACATGGAGCCGGTGATCACGTTCTCGCCGGTCTCGCGGGCGAAGCGGCCCGTGAGGAGGTTCATCCCGTTGAACTGCGCGTGGGAGGCGATGCGGTCCACCTCATCCACGAGCTGGGAGACCTCGACCTGGATCTGCATCCTGTCCTCGTCGGAGTAGATGCCGTTCGAGGCCTGCACCGAGAGCTCGCGCATGCGCTGGATGATGTCCTGGGTCTCCTGGAGATAGCCTTCAGCGGTCTGGATGAAAGAGATGCCGTTGAGCGCGTTCTTCGAGGCCTGGTTGAGGCCGCGGATCTGGCTCCGCATCTTCTCGGAAACGGCGAGCCCGGAAGCGTCGTCGCCGGCGCGGTTGATCCTGAGGCCGGACGAGAGCTTTTCCTGGTCTTTCTCGAGGGCGAGCGCGTTGATGCCGAGGTTGCGGTTCGCGAACATGGCGCTCATGTTGTGGTTGATGATCATAGATATTCCTCCTTGGAATGCATACGCGGAGCATCCTTGCCCCGCGGTTCGGCTATCGAATCGAACGATAGTCCCCTCTTGTCTTCCGTTCGCCTCCTTTCGCTTGCGCCGGACCCCTTGGGAACGCCCGCTGCCTCCCGGGGGGAGGGTGGAAAGCGTCCCCGTTCAGGTCCGCAGTCCCTTCGCCGATAACTGGCGAAGGGGAGTGAGGATCGCATACAGGGAGGGAACGCCCTTCCCGTTCGAGACCCTTCTCCATTACTGAATATCGGCGGATCGGAGACGGGACTTGAGAAAGAAATCGGAGCGCGAGGAAAAGAAAATGTCAGGCGGGGCAAGCGGCGCCGATCATGGTTTGACCACGGAGCCGGGGATCGGGGTATACGCCGAATCGAGCCTTCATGCTTCCCTCAAGCTCTATCTGGCCGAACCAGGAGATTCATTCGAAGTCAAGGTCAGGGGAAAGGTAGCGGATATCCTCAAGGCATCCGGAGAAATCGTGGAAATCCAGACGGGGGCTTTCGCGAAGCTGAAATCCAAAATGACAGCGTTCGCTCCGCACCATCCGGTCAAAGTCGTGTATCCCATCGCCAAGGAAAGAATCATCGTCACCCTCGATCCGGATACCGGGGATGAACTTTTACGAAGGAAAAGCCCTAAACGAGGGAAGGTCGAGGATATTTTCAACGAGCTCGTCCATTTCCCCGAACTGCTCGCGTATCCGGGACTGAGCCTTGAGATCGTCTTCGTTACGCTCGAGGAAATCAGGGTGAAGGATGGGCAGGGGAGTTGGCGTCGCCGAGGCGTCAGCATCCATGACCGCAGGCTCATCGGAGTAACGGAGCGAAGATCACTGGATAGACCAAGAGATATCCTAAAACTCCTGCCTGCGCCCCTACCAGAAGAATTCACGAGCGCCGATATCGCGCGGGTCTCCGGCCGGACAAGCCGCTTCGGCGGGGTCGTCGCCTACGTCCTCTCGCGAGCTGGGTTGTCGGAACCGATCGGGAAGCGGGGGCGATCGATCCTGTACCGCCTGAGGGATCGGCCGGCGGCGAAGCGGCGCGTGAAGCCCGCGGCCAAGGCGGACGGCACAGCGGCGAAAGGAGTGAAGCGCGGGGGCGAGGGGAGCGTGCCTCGGAGAAAGACAGGGAAAAAGGCCTGAAGCGACGCGCATCCCCTTGCCGCGCTGAAGTAAAACGGCGTACAATGAGTTTCACGCAATCCTATTGGAGGACCGCACGGCATGGCATTCCCGCTGGAACAGCTGATCGGCTACAACGATAACGTCTACGAGATCACGAGCGCCGTGATCAAGCGCTCGTACCAGCTCGCCCTCATCCGCGAGCCCGGGAGCCAGGAGGACGACAAGATCGTCTCCCATGCAGCCGACGAAGTCTTCGACAAGGACGTGTCGTATCGGATCGAGGAATAGGCTCCCGGTCCTCGTCCTATCGGGGCCCACGGCCTCAGGCAAATCCGACATCCTTTTTTCTCTTTTCGCGCCCGCGGACGGCGGGCCGCCGTTCATCCCTGAGGCGAAGGCCGAGGTCGTCTCCGCCGACTCCATGCAGGCCTACCGAGGCATGGACATCGGGACGGCCAAGCCCACTCCCGCCGAGCGCGCCCTCCTTCCCCATCACCTCGTCGACATCCTCTCCCCCGGCGAGCAGTTCACCGCGGGGGACTTCTCGCGCTTCGCCGACGAGGCCGTAGCGGGCATCGCCGAGCGCGGAGGCCTTCCCGTCGTCGCGGGGGGGACGGCCTTCTATCTCAAGGCCTTTATCGAGGGCGCTCCTCCTGCGCCGCCATCGGACCCGCTGATCCGGGAGGCGGTAAGGCGCGACCTCGAGGATAAGGGCTTAAACGCGCTCAGGGACGAGCTCGCCGCGGGAGACCCCGAATCCGCCGCGCGCATCCACGAGAACGACATTTACCGGCTCACGCGAGCATTGGAGGTGCTACGCGCCTCCGGGAAGCCCCTCACGTATTTCTCTCCATCGGGCGAGCTGCGCTCCTGCTACGATTTCCTCCTCATCGCGCTCGAGAGGGAACGCGCGGAGCTCTACGAGCGAATCGATCGGAGGGTAGATGCGATGATGGAGCGGGGGCTCGCCGATGAGGTCCGATCGCTCGTCGCATCGGGTTTCGGCGCCGGTTCTCCGGGCATGAAGGCGATCGGCTATACGGAATTTCTGGAGGCGGGAGTGGGCGTGGGGATCGATGTCGTGGCGGACAGGATCAAGCAGAACACGAGGCGCTACGCGAAGCGGCAACTCTCCTTCCTCAGGAGCATGAAGGGCTTCGAGTGGTTCAGCGCCGATGACGAAGCGGGCGTGGCGCGGCGCGTTCGGGAATGGCTCGCGGGCCTCAGGGCCTGAAGCGGGCTATGGCATAGAGGCCGAGGAGGACGTCGAGCTCGATCTCCTCGCGGTCGCCCTTCCTGAGCGCTGGCGAGCGTTCGAGCTCCTCCATGAACCAGCCCATGAGCGCGAGGCTTCCACGTGATTCGGGCCCATGGCCAGAGGAAGCCGCAGCGGACGAGCAGGCGGTCGCGAGGAGCCTTCCCGCTTCGGCAATGGCGGCGAGGGCGGCGGCCGAGTCGTCCGAGGCCGAGGCGCGCTCCGCGCGGGCGAGCGCTGATTCCACGGTCGAGCGCGCTTCCATCGGCATGTGGAGCTCCCGCGCGAGGCCGCGGACGTTCCGCGAAGCGTCGGCGAGGAGGCGCGACCGCCGTTTCTTGGCTCCCGAGGCGCCGCCCGTCACGTATCGGTAGAATTCACCCGGAAGGCCCATGAGGTTCGCGAGCGCGCCGGCGAAGCGCTTCTTGAGGCGGTCGCCCGCGGCGGCGCGGTAGCGGGGATAGATGTCCGCGGCCGATCCCACGTCCCCGAGGCGGCTCACCGCCTCGGCGGCGCTCGCCCCGAGGTCGTCCTGCCGGGCCGAGACGAGGAGGTCGAAAAGGCGTTTCGCGTCGGGAGACTCGAGGCGGTCGGCTGACGCGTCCTCATCGGAGCCGCGTATGAGGCCGATGGCGCGGGCGCAGGCGTCCTGGTAGTCCGCCGAGGGCGAGGCGAGGCCCTCCGCGAGGCGCTCGAGGGCCCGCCCGTCGCCGATCTTCCCGAGCGAGAGGGCGGCCTCGCAGCGGACGATCGAGGGCTCGTCGAGGAGGGAGAGGAGGGCGGGCACCGTATCCCGGGCGCGGATCCTTCCCAGCGCGCGTATGGCCTCGATCCTTACGTCGATGTCGGGGTCGGAGACCCGAGCGAGGACCTCCGAAAGGGCGATGTCCGAGACGGGGCCGTCCATGAGCCTGAGCGCCCGGAGCGTCCGTTGAGCGGCCACGGAGCCGGAAATGATGTTGAGGTTGAGGACCGTCCTGAAGAATTCGGGATTGGCGAGGCGCGAGAGGACATAGCCGAGGGGGCGCCCTCTCCCCTCGCTCACCCGCGAGAGCGCGAGGGCGGAGAGGAAGCAGAGCCCGAGGGAGGCGAGCATCACGACCTGGAAGGGGCCGAGGTTGAGGCCGGTGACAGCGGGGAGGTCCGCGCCGCGAAGGAGGTCATGGAGGAAACCGCCCGCGTAAGGGCCCGCGGAGGCGATCATTCCCGTAAGGGCGAGGTACCAGGACACGTAGGCGCTCCGGTTGCGTTCTGGAGTGAGGCTGAGCATCATCTGGTTCTGCCCCTCCCAGAAGCCCGAGGCGAGGAAGCCCGAGAAGAGGGACATGGCAGGGAGGAGGAATACGTAATTCGCCCTGGAAACGAATAGGTAGCCGACCCAGTTGAGAACAGAGAGGAGGCCGATGACGACGACGGGCCGCCGCCCGTAGCGGTCCATCATGATGCCCATGAGGGGCGAAGCGACGACCCAGGCGAGCTGGGAGAGGGCATAGGTGATGCCGAGCCAGGTGTTGGGCGCCCCGAGGCCCTCCGCGCCTGTGACGTAGGGGCCGGTGAAGGGGGCGAAGACGTTGATGGAGAAGAGGGCGAGGCCCACGGCGAGCATGAAGCCCAGGTAGTTGCGGTCCCTGAGGGGCGCGAAAAAGTCCGCGGCGGACATGGGCTCGCCTGCCGCGGCGCGCGGTTCCGGGATGAAGAGGTGGAGGACCATGTCGACGACGCCGACCGTGCCGGCGATGGCGAATACCCCCGCGTAGACGAGGAAGGTCGCGGATTCCGGGACCCAGTCCAGGGCGAGGGTCACGGAGAAGAACCAGGCGACGTTGACGACGTTGATGATCGCGGAGCGGCGCCCGAAGAAGCTCCCGCGGATGTTGTCCGGGAAGATGTCGGCGACCCAGGACCACCAGCCCGCGGAGCAGACGTTCCAGGCTATCCAGGCGAGCGTCATCGATATGAAAACGACAGGAAAGGCCCCCTCAGCGACAGCGGAGGCGCCGCCCGAGAAGTGCGCCCAGAGGGACACACCCATGAGGGCGAAGGCGTAGCACCGCTGGACCACGTGGGAGGCGATGACGAAGGGCTTCCTCCGCTTGAGGGCGCCGAATATCATGATGGAGACGAGCTGGAAAGCGGCCATGAACTGCGTGACGGAGAGGATGAGGCCGAGGGAGGATGACGAGAGCCCAACCGCATTCTTGAGGAAGACGTTGAAGATGGGCTGGTTCGAGCACACGACGAACCACATCGAGCCCATGGCGCCGGCGGCGATGTTGAGCGTCATGGAGCGGGAGAGCTCCCTTTGGCTGAGCATGCCCTCATTTTAACCTCTGCGGGGGAGGGATTGTATAGCCGGGGGGAGGCACATATAATCCCGCTTTATGGATTTCGCGAGCTTCCTGAGGGCGGGCATCCTTTCCATACTGCCGATATCCGAACTGCGGGGGGGCATCCCCTACGCGATGACTGTGGGCGGCGCGCCGTGGTGGCTCGCCT
>CAZIEI010000168.1:0-5073 GCA_964538705.1 uncultured Spirochaetales bacterium
TCGAGCTGTTCTCCAGGTTCTCTAGGATGAAGAGCGCGTCGACGCGGATCGCTTCAATCTCCGCGAATTTCCTGGACAGGCGCTTGAGGCTGGGGAGGCCGCGCCGCTTCCCGAAGACCGCCCGCATGTCGTCCTCGGCGACGTCCAGCCTCCCGTCGAGGATTGAGTCCAGCTGCCTGAGCTCGAGGAGCTGGTAGTTCGCGTGCTCGGCCACGAGGAGGAGGTCCTCGTAGTCGCGCGCGGGATCGATGATGAGGCAGCGATCGAAATCGAAGACCGCGAGCTCTCCGCGGCGGTACGAGAAGGGATTTCCGAGCGTCGTCGCGATCTGCGAGTCGTGTATCGAGAGATCCCCCGACTCGTCGATGAGGAGCGCTCCTATCGCCCGGGCGTTCGCTGCGACGAAGCCGCCCGGATCGCCGACGTCATCAACGATGCAGTACGCGGCGTAGGATTTTGCCGCGTCTACGTCGGGGTATCCCTTGCGATCGAGAGCCGCTCCGATTCTGTCGCGGACGCTCACGAAGGCGGCGCGCGCGAAGCGCTCGCAATCGGCGACGCCGTCCCCGAAGGGGCGCTTCCGGATCTCGTGGAAGCGCTCTACGTGCTCGGCCAGGGTTCGGCGCAGGACGATGGAGACGGCGCCTTCCTCGAAGACCTGCGCGTAGGCGCGGTACGGTCCCTCCGCCGTCTCGCCCTCGGCGATGCCCACGTGGAGGGGCCGGGGAAGGGACATGTAGTCGGGAGTATCTCGCCCAGGACCGATAACCGAGACGTCCTCCGCGCCTCCGAGGATGGAGGCGGCCTTCTTGAGATCGATCGATCGCCCGGCGTCGAACAGATAGAAGAACACGGCCTCGACGCGGACGCGGGGCGCCTTCGAGGATGCGCGCGCCGAGGACGCAGTCTTCGTCCTCGATCCCGGGCTTCCCCGCGTTTTTCCGCCGCGACGCGCGGGCGCGCCCTTCCCCTCTCTGATCCGCGGCGCCTTCCGCCCGCCTTTTCCGGTCTCAGCCATGCCGATAGTCTAGCCCCTCGCGCCCGCTCGGGCAAGGATAGCTGAAGCGCGACCGCTTATCCGGGCGATGCCCCGCATGGTACGCTCGAGCGCGATGGAACACGACGCCCGCCGCGTCCTCAGGGACGTCTTCGGCTACGATTCATTCAGGCCCTACCAAGAAGCGATCATCGCGGCCGCCGCGGCCGGGCGAGACGTGGTCGCGATCATGCCCACAGGGGGCGGCAAGTCCCTCTGCTACCAGATACCGGCCCTCCTCCTCCCGGGGACGGCCCTCGTGGTCTCGCCCCTCATCTCGCTCATGCGCGACCAGGTCGGCTTCCTCCGCGGGCTCGGCGTGGATGCGCGCTTCCTCAACTCGAGCATGGACCGGAACGAATACGCAGCGGTCGCGGCCGAGGCCCGCTCGGGGGCGCTCAAGCTCCTCTACGCCGCCCCGGAGACCGTGCTCAAGCCGGGATTCATCGCCCTCCTCGGGAAAGACGGCCCTTCTCTCGTCACCGTGGACGAAGCGCACTGCGTCTCGGAATGGGGCCACGACTTCCGCCCCGAGTACCGGAGACTCGCCGAGCTCAGGGAGACCTGGCCCGCTGCGCCCTTCCTCGCCCTCACCGCCACGGCGACCGACCGCGTGCGTTCCGACATCGAGCGCTGCCTCTCCCTGAGAATGCCCGAGCGCGTCGTCGCCGGCTTCGACCGTCCCAACATCAGGCTCGAGGTGCTGCCCAAGCGCGACGCTCTCGCGCAGGCGGACGAGTTCATACGTTCCATGGGGGATGCTTCCGGCATCGTATATTGCCTCTCTCGGAAGCGCGTGGAGGAGGTGGCGGCCGCGCTCGCGTCTCGCGGCCATTCCGTCGCGGCCTACCACGCCGGCATGGAGGACGCCGCCCGCTCCGCGAACCAGGACGCCTTCATCCGCGACGAGGTCCGCGTCATCGTCGCCACGGTGGCTTTCGGGATGGGGATCGACAAGCCCGACGTCCGCTTCGTCCTCCACATGGACCTTCCCAAGAGTATCGAAGGCTACTACCAGGAGATCGGCCGCGCGGGCCGCGACGGCCTCCCCGCCCGCGCGCGGCTCCTCTACTCCTACGGGGACGTCCGGAAGCTCGAGTTCACGCTCGAAGGCAGGGAGGGAGCGGAACTCGAGGGCGCGCGCGCGCGGATCCGCTCTATCGTGCGCTACGCGGAGTCTTCGGCCTGCCGCCGCGCCTCGCTCCTCGCCTACTTCGGCCAGGACTACGGCAAGCCCTCCTGCTCCTCCTGCGACGCCTGCGACGATCCCGAATCCCGCGCGGACGTCACCGTGGAGGCGCAGAAGCTCCTCTCGGCGGTGATCCGCACCGGCGAGCGCTACGGCCCCTCCTACGTCGTTGACGTCCTCCGCGGAGAGGAGACGGACAAGGTCGCCGAGCGGAGCCACGGATCGCTCTCGGTCTTCGGGGTGGGCAAGGAGGGGACGCGGAGCGAGTGGATGGCCTTCATCCGGAGGATGGCGGCCTCAGGCTACCTCGACGTCGAGACCGAGTACGGGATCCTCTCGCTCACGGAGAAAGCCCGCGAGGCGCTCAAGGATCGCTCGGAGATCCTAGGGAAGCCGCTCGCTTCCGGCGACTCAGGCGGGAAGGGACGACGATCGCGGCGATCCGCCCCGCAGGCCACCGGGGCGCAGCGGCCCCTGGCCGGGCTCGCGGAGGCGGAAGGACTCAGCGCCGACCTCGTCGCCTCCCTCCGCGCGCTGAGGACGCGGCTCGCCCGCGAATCCTCCGTACCGCCCTACGTGATCTACTCGGACCGCACCCTCATGGAGCTCGCCCTCAAGCGGCCGCGGTCGGAGGCCGAGCTCCTCGAGGTCTTCGGCATGGGAAAAAAGAAGGCGGCCAAGCTCGGCCCAGACATCATCTCCGCGATCGAGGAATACAGGAAGAATCGATAAGGCAAGAGGCCTCCGCGGAGGGAGCGGTTTCGTTCCAGACGGCCGAATCGCCGCGGCCGAGCCGCCGGGCGCTTGAAGTCGAACCTGCCGGGGCTTAGGATTGAGGCGCGGGGCGCGGTACGGACCGGCCTCGCGCAAAAAAGGAGCGCATCATGAAAAGAATCACGGTCATCGCGTTCATGATTCTCGCGGCCCTTTCCGCATGGGGACAGGAAGCGCCGGCCGAAGCGGAGGCGCCCAACGTAGACCCGACCCCGACCCAGGCCTTCGTATTCGGTCCGCGGGTCGGATTCGGCTGGAGCATGGTCACCTCTGAAGCGTTCACGGCGGGAGTCCAGGAGGCCCTGCCCTTCGCCTCGTCCGACGACGTCTACTACCCGTACTACTCGATCTTCGGGTTCAACGCGGAGTACCGCGTGCTCCTCGGGCAGTCGCGGGACCACTTCGCCATCCAGGGCCTGGCCTTCCTCTTCGGGATCGAGCAGTCGCTCTTCCTCCCCGCGGGGGCCCTCCTCCTCGGGTACCGCAACCATTCAGGATTCGAATTCGGGGTAGGGCCGATCTTCAACATCGCGGGCATCGGGGTCATCGCGGCGGTAGGGTTCACCTTCTCGGTCGGCGGCGTGAACATCCCGATCGACGTCTCCTACCAGATCCCCAACAACAACATCTCAGGAGCCCTCGCGATCACGACGGGGTTCAATTTCACCGTGGATCGCAGTACGCTCCGCGCCGCTACGTCGCGCCGCTGATCGATCGAGCCCGCGTCGCCGAGCAAGGCGGATCCGCTCCGCGGAGGCAAACAGCCGGAGAAGCGGACGCGACGCGCCCCTATCCGGTCCGGGCGCCGGGATGGAAGGCCCGGACCGTTCCGTCCGGCTCCACGACGGCGCCCTGGAGGAAGCCGATCCAGCGGCCATCGAGGCGCTCGACGCACTCCGGACAGTAGCGGGCGAGGAAGGGGAGGATGACGACGTCGTGCGAGACGCAGACGGCGGTCTCCCCGCCCGAGTACTCGCGCAGCTTGCCCATGAGGACGCTCGCGGCCGCGTCGAGCGGCGTGAAGCCCGGGAAGGTCCCGTCGTCGATGTACCTCCAGACCGCCTTGTCGTAGCCCATGGGATTCACGATCGAATAAGCGAGGGCCGGGTCCTCGATGAACGCGTTCGCGAGGTACATCGACCTCCGCGTCGGGCCGGGTCTCCCGGCCGACTCGAGGAGGAGGCTCGCCGTCTCCATGCAGCGGCCCACAGGACTGGAAACCGCCCGCAAGGGGACGTCGCCGATGGCGGCGCCGAGCTCGCGTCCGAGAGAGCGCGCGGCATCGCGGCCCCGGTCCGTGAGGGGGACCTCGGAGCCCTCGCTCCCGGGCGGTATCTCGCCGCGCTCGGCGTGACGGATGAAGAGTATGGAACCGGGGCGGAGCTCGATCACGACCCGCCCACCATGTCCGGCATCTCGGAGAGAAGAGGGCCGTCCTGCGCGGGGAGCGGGCGCTTCCTGCCCTCGTCGTCAATGCACGCGAAAGTGATCTTGAGGCTGAACACGAGGCGCTCCGCCTTTTCCCCCGGGGCGTCGGCGTACACGTCTACGGCGTAGGTGATGGAGCTCGTGCCGCGCTTCCACGGCATTGTCCTGAACCTCAGGATCGATCCCGAAGGCACGGGCACGCGGAATTCAGCGTTCTCCATCGCGCGGGTGACGAGCTTGTAGCCGGGGAAATCCCGGGCGGCCGCGAGCCAGGCGTATTCATCGACCCACTTGAGCATCTGGCCGCCGAAGAGCTGGCCGTTGTGGTTGAGGTGCCCGGTCCTTACGATGGCGTAGGCGTTCATGGAACGAGTATACGGACGGCCGGGAGGGCGTGGCAAGGCGCGGCTCGCCTGTACGCAGGTGCGACCCGCCTGTATGCAGGTGCGGCCCGCCTGTATGCAGGTGCGGCCCGCCTGTACACAGGATCGGATCTCCGTGGTACACTCCGTCGCGGAGGCCGCCATGCGCAGACTGGAGATCGACAAGTCCATCGCCAAGGGGGAGATCCGCGAAGTCAGGATGTCCCAGGGCCTAGCCGACGAGGAGCTCCGGGAGATCGCCGAGTCGGGCGAATACCGCGCCT
>CAZIEI010000168.1:5083-5484 GCA_964538705.1 uncultured Spirochaetales bacterium
GGCACGATCGACCCCTGGGTTTACGTCATCATCGAGGGGCGCGTCGAGGTGCAGGTGAAGGGGGACGCGGGCGTCCCCGTCGTGGTTGGCCACCTGCGCGGCGGGGACGTCTTCGGCGAGACGGCCATCTTCTCGGACATCCCGAGAAGCGCAAGCGTCATAGTGGAGACGGAATCGACCATCCTCGCCCTCTCGCGCGACGAATTCTCCCGCGTCATCAACAAGTACCCGCGCGCGGGGCTCAAGGTCTTCGGCTTCATCATCTACGGCCTGCTCAACAAGCTCCAGGGCTCAAACCGCGGACTCGTCATGGAGAAGGAGTGCAACGTCACCGCGGGGGACATCGACAGCCTCATGCGCCTCGTCCCCTCGACCCTCGGTGACCTCCTGGACCAGTAGGA
>CAZIEI010000169.1:0-4602 GCA_964538705.1 uncultured Spirochaetales bacterium
AAGAAGGAGGTTCTCCTCGCCGTCATCGGAGGGGTCTTCATCATGGAGGCGCTGTCCGTGGTCCTCCAGGTGGGGTCCTTCAAGCTCACCGGGAAGCGCATCTTCAGGATGGCGCCCCTGCACCACCATTTCGAGCTCAAGGGATGGAAGGAGACGCAGGTGGTGACCCGCTTCTGGATCCTGGGCGGCCTCTTCGCCGTCCTCGCCCTCACGACGCTGAAGACCCAATGAGCGCAAGATCCTTCCGGGCGGACGCTCCGCGCTCCGCCCTCCGCTGGGACGGCTGGCTCGCTCTGGGCCTCGTCCTCGCCTGCGGCGCGGGCCTCGCGTTCCTGTACTCGGCCTCCGCCGCCTTCGCATCGAGGCTCGGGAGGGCCCCGGAGTACTTCGTGTCGAGGCAGGCTCTCTTCATGGCTGCGGGCACCGCCGCGGCGGGGCTCCTCGCCCTCGTCCGGCCGGAGACCCTTCGCCCCGCGGTGAAATGGATCATCCTCGCCGCGCTCGCCACCCAGCTCCTTCCGTACTTGCCGGGCCTCGGGACGGAGAAGAACGGCGCGCACCGCTGGATCCGCCTCTTCGGCTACTCGATCCAGCCCTCGGAATTCCTCAAGCCGGCCCTGGTGCTCTACCTCGCCCATATCTTCGCCAAGAAGGAGGAGGAGGGGAAGGACGGCTCGCTGGTCAAAGGCTTCCTTCCCCCGCTCCTCGTCTCGTCTGCGGCCTGCCTCCTCGTCTTCGCGCAGAACGACCTCTCCACGGCCCTCCTCATCGCGGCCGCGGCCCTGTCCATGTTCTGGATCTCGGGCGTTCCCATGCGCTTCTTCGGCGGGCTCGTCACGCTGGCTGTCCCGCTCGCCGCCCTCTCCGTGATGACGAGCGAATTCCGCCTCAAGCGCATCATCACCTTCCTCTTCCCCGACTACGATTCGCGCGGCATCAGCTACCAGATGGCGGCCTCGATCCGTGCGGTGCGCTCAGGCGGCCTCATGGGAAAGGGCCTGGGAATGGGCACGCACAAGGTCTCGGGCATCCCCGAGGTCCAGGCGGACTTCATCTTCGCCGCCATCGCCGAGGAGGGCGGCCTCGTCATCGTCTCGCTCGCTCTCGCGCTCCTTTGCTTCATCGCCTTCCGCTCGTTCAGGGCCTCGCTCCGGACGGAGAGCGCCTTCGCGCGTTACGCTTGCTTCGGTTTCGCGAGCGTATTCGCGATCCAGGCCCTCGTGAACCTCGCCGTCGTGGCCGGGGTGGTCCCCGCCACGGGCGTCACGCTCCCATTCATCTCGGCGGGCGGCTCATCGCTCCTCTCGTCTCTCATCCAGGCGGGGCTCCTCCTGGGCCTCGGCCGCGAGACGCGGCTCGGCGGAGAAACGGGCGCGGCGCGCGGAAACGCGGGGGAGGCCCTTCGTGGCTGACGCGATCGGCATGGAGCCGAGGACGAGGTCCTCTCGGGCTTACGCGGGCGAGGGGCGGGGACGGTCCGTCCTCCGCGCTCTCCTCCTCGCGGCGATCGCCGCCATGGCGATCGTCCTGGGCTATAAGTACGCGCTCTCCCCGGCCGTGCGGCCGTCTGATGTGAGGGTGAACGCCCCCGCGATGATCAACGCGGAGGCCGCTCGTGAGCGGGCCGTGGCCGCCCTCGGCGGTAAGGGCCTTCTCTTCGCCGACATGGAAGCCATCGAGCGGGCATGCGAGGTCGATCCCCGCGTCCTCTCGGCGCGGGCGCGCAAATCCTTCCTGGGCGGGCTCTCCCTGGAGCTCGAGCCTCGAACGCCCATCGCCATCGCGCTCTGCGAGGAGGGCGGGAGGACCGTTCCCTCGCTCGTAGACGCCGAGGGCGTGGTCTTCATGCGCGAGGCGGGGGCGGCGGTCAACGACCTCCCCGTCATCTCAGGGCTCCGCTTCGAGGAGGCGGACGAGGGCTCCAGGCTCCCCCGGGCCCTCGCGCCCCTGCTCCGGGGCCTCGCGGCAGCGAGCCCGGGGCTCGTCTCGGCGCTCTCCGAGATCAGGGTCTTGTCGCGGTCCACGGGGGAGGTTGAGCTCCTCCTCTACATGGTCGATGGAGAGGTTCCCGTGAGGACGGACGCCGCCCTGGGCGACGACGACCTCAAGACCGCGATCCTCGTTCTCGACGTGCTCCGGAGGAGGGGCGGCCCGGTCGGGACCGCCGAGCTGGACCTCCGGGCCGGAAGCTCCGTCTATGCGTCCAAGGAGGATCCTTCGTGAGCGGCAACTTGGTAGTCGGGCTGGACATAGGGACTTCTCGCGTGCGCGTCATCATGGGCGAGCGCGGGGACGACGGGAGGCTCGCGGTGACGGGCGTCGGGACGGCGCCCTCCACGGGGCTCCGGCGCGGCGTGGTGGTGAACATCGAATCGACCATCAAGGCCGTGGCCGCCGCCATGGAGGCCGCCGAGCTCATGTCCGGGCGAGAGGTCCAGTCGTGCTTCGTCGGCATCGCCGGGGCGCACATCGAGGCCATCAACTCGCGCGGCGTCGTGGCGGTGACGGGGCGGGGCAAGGAGATCACCCGGGACGACGTCGACCGCGTCATCGAAGCGGCCAAGGCCGTGGTGATCCCCATGGACCGCGAGATCCTCCACGTGATCCCGCAGATGTTCATCGTGGACGACCAGAAAGGGATCAAGGATCCCCTGGACATGATCGGCGTGCGCCTCGAGGCCGAGGTCCACATCATCACGGGCTCGGTCACCTGCGCGCAGAACCTCGTGAACTGCGTGAACCGGTCGGGATTCAAGGTGGACGGCCTCGTGCTCCAGAGCCTCGCCGCCGCTCGCGCCGCCCTCACGCCCGACGAGCGCGAGCTCGGCTGCCTCCTCGTGGACATGGGCGCCGGGACGACGGACGTCTTCGTGTTCATGCAAGGCTCGCCTTACTACGCGAACGTCATTCCCGCGGGCGGGAGCCAGGTGACAGGGGACCTCTCGATCCTCCTCTCCCTTCCGACCGAAGCCGCGGAGAAGGTGAAGATCGAATCCGGCTGCTGTTTCTCGCCGCTCGTCGAGGGCGACGAGGAGGTGATCATGCCGGGCTTAGGCGGGAGATCGCCGAGGGCGGTGCCGCGGAGCGAGCTCTGCAAGATCATGCAGCCCCGAATGGAAGAGATCTTCTCCATGGTACGGGACAAGGTCGAGGGCATGGGCTACTACCCGCACCTGGGCGGGGGCGTCGTCCTCACGGGCGGCGCGGCGCTCACGATGGGCGCCACCGAGCTCGCGGCGCAGGTCTTCAGGCTGCCGGTGCGGCTCGGGTACCCGGGGGGCCTCGGCGGCCTCGCGGGGGAGATAAAGAGCCCCGAGTGGGCGACAGCCGTGGGCCTCGTCCTCGCGGGCATGGAGGCCTCAGGGGAGGAAGAGGCGCCGGCCAAGCAGAAGGGGCAGGCAAAGAGCGGAGCCCTGTCGCGCATCACGGATTGGATCAAGAGGGAGTTCTTCTAGCGAGGAGCGAGAATCGATATGGAAAAAACGGCCGGCCACGGCAGGCGAGCGGCGCCCATTCCGCTCGCGCGAGTCGAGGTCGCGCCGCCCGGAGGAGGGGGAAATATGAAATTCGGGATTGAGGAACAGCTGTTCGAGCAGGGGGGGGAGCGCAAGCCGACGCCGACGGTGATCAAGGTCATCGGCGTGGGCGGAGGCGGGTCGAACGCGGTGTCGCGCATGATGGAGGCCGGCGTCAAGGGCGTCGAATTCATCGTGGCCAACACGGACCTTCAGGCCCTCGCGCGCTCCGACGCGCAGGTCAAGCTCCCGCTCGGGGCGCGGCTCACGGGCGGCCTGGGCGCGGGCGGCAAGCCCAACGTCGGCGAGAGCGCGGCGGCCGAGGACAAAGAGGCCATCGCGCAGGCCCTCCGGGGCGCCAACATGGTCTTCGTGACGGCGGGCATGGGGGGCGGCACCGGTACGGGCGCAGCGCCCATCATCGCCGAGGTCGCGCGGGAGACGGGCGCGCTCACGGTGGGCGTGGTCACCAAGCCCTTCGCCTTCGAGGGCAGGGTCAAGATGCAGCTCGCCGAGGAGGGCATCGCCCGGCTCCGGGAGCACGTCGACACCCTCCTCGTGATCCCGAACCAGCTCCTCTTCAAGGTCGTGGACAAGAAGACCAACGTCCGCGAGGCTTTCCGCGTAGCGGACGACGTCCTCAGGCAGAGCGTACAGGGCATCTCCGACGTCATCACCGTGGCGGGCGAGATCAACATCGACTTCGCCGACGTCCGGACGACGATGGAGGGCAAGGGCGACGCGCTTATGGGCGTGGGCCTCGCCTCGGGCGATAAGCGGGCCGTCGACGCGGCCATGGCCGCCATCCACAATCCCCTCCTCGAGGACGTCTGCATGGACGGAGCGCGCAACGTGCTCGTCAATGTCACGGGCGGCGAGAGCATGTCCCTCTTCGAGTTCCAGGAGGTCGTGGAGACCATCACGGCCCAGGCGAGCCCGGACACCCTCGTGATCTCCGGCATGGTGAACGACCCCGCGATGGGCGACGAGATCAAGGTCACGGTCATCGCCACCGGCTTCAATGTCCCCATCCGCATGAAACCGCTGGAAGAGGAAAAGAAGACCGGCGAAGGGGACTTCATGCACT
>CAZIEI010000169.1:4612-5459 GCA_964538705.1 uncultured Spirochaetales bacterium
ATATCCCCACGGTCATCAGGGAGAAGAACCGCTACCAGCCCGCCGAGCGGACCTGAGGATGAAGGAAACGGATCTTCCCGCGGGCTACCGGGGTTGGCTCGTCTCGGAGAAGCGGCTCTCCCGGCTCACGGTGGACGCCTATCTCCGCGAGGCGGGGTTCTTCCTCGCTTGGCTCAGGACGCGGGGCGAATCCCCCGAGTCGATCGATAACCGCGGCCTCCTCCAGTACCTGGTGGCCCGGCAGTCGGGGCTCGCGGGGGGAGAGGCCCGTTCGCGGACGGCGGAAGCCACGGGTTCGGCGGAAGCTACGGGCGCGACGGAGGGTGCGAGCGATCCTTCTCCCCTTTCGCGTCGCACGATGGCGCGCGTGATCTCGAGCCTGCATTCGCTCTTCGCCTTCCTCGTCGGGTCGGGCCTCAGGAAGGACAACCCGGCGGAATCGGTGGCCGTGCCCAAGCTCGAGTCCCGCCTTCCAGACGTCCTCACGCGGGAGGAGGTGGACGGATTCCTCGCGACTATCGACACGGGTACGCCGAACGGGCTCAGGGACCGCGCGCTTTTCGAGCTCATTTACTCATGCGGGCTCAGGATAACGGAGGCCGCGACCCTCACCCTCTCCCGGCTCCACCGCGAGGAGCGCCTCGTGATGGTGACGGGGAAGGGGCGGAAGGAGCGGCTCGTGCCTTACGGGGCGGAGGCCTCGCGTTGGCTCGAGGCCTACCTCTCCGTGGCCAGGCCGCGGCTCCTCGGCTCCAAGCGCTCGGACGCGGTCTTCCTGAACCGCTTCGGCCGTCCCATATCGCGCAAAGGGATATGGATGCGCTTCACGGAGGCGCGGACCCTCTCG
>CAZIEI010000170.1:0-5260 GCA_964538705.1 uncultured Spirochaetales bacterium
TCTGAAGCCCGCGGATATTCTCGGGGAGCGGGACGGAAGGGCTGCGGCGGCGCGTATCCTCGAAGCAGTCTCTTCGGAGGAGACCGCAGGGCGGGCGAGGGCTAGGGCCGAGTCGGCCCTGGATGCGTGGCTCTCGGGATCGACTCCCATATCGGGTCTCATTCCCTTCGACGCGGGCGTCGCGGCCGAGCGCGCGGCGGAGGCGGCCTTCCCCGAGGCGCTCGTTATTTTTCTCGATTTTCTGAGGTCGGGAGAGATGCGCTCGGAGCTCGTGACGAATGGCAGGGAGATCGTTTCCAGCCTCTTGAAGCGGCTCAATCCCTTCCAGCGCCTCGTCGTAGCGGCGGCGCGCTACGAGCAGGCGATCAACGAAAACATGGAAGCCACGGTGGCGGATCTCATCACGCACCTCGAGATCATGGCCGCCAAGGAGGAGGTGCGGAAGGCCCTCGCGAGAAGCGCCGGGAAGGCGGTGGCCGCTTGGGCCTCGAAGGCTCCCGAGGAGATCCTGAAGAAGACGCCGGACGCGCGCGACCGCGCGCTCTCTCTTTTCGACAAGGCGGTTGCGTCGCTCAGGGATCCCGCTGCGCGCGAGCGGACTGCCATTACGCTTTCCTCCGTCCTGAGCGGGTTCGGCGAGGGAAGAATCATCGACATCGCCGAAGGGGCCCTCGGCCTCGATCGCGAGGCCATCGGGAAGCGGGTCCGCGAGGCTGCCATGCGAGGGCTCGGAAGCGAAGGCATCGCCGAGGGCATCACCTCCTTCGCTTCGTCCTTCATCGAGGCTCGGAGGACCAAGAGCGTGGGGGAGGTCATCCCGCTCGACGGGAGCTTCCTCTCGGAAATGCGGGAGGGCGCCGCCGACATGGCGGTGAGGATCATCGAGGAGAAGATCGGGGACATCATCGCAACGATTGACGTGAAGCGGACGGTCGAGGAAAAAATCGACTCGATGGATCTCCTCTCGGTCGAGAAAATAATCCTCGACGTGATGAAAGAGCAGTTCACCTGGATCAACGTCTTCGGGGCGATTCTGGGCTCGGTCATCGGTCTCGTGCAGGCCCTCGTGGAGAAGATCCTATGAGACGGGCGGAAGGGAGGGCCGTTTTCGCCGTGCCGGGCGAAGGATCGTCGCGCGACGCCGTCGTGGCCGCGGCGCTGAGGGCGGGGCTCGAGGATGCCGTACAGGCCGTACAGGCGTCCTCGCTGATGGACCCCGTGGGTCCGGGCGGCATCTTCGTCATTGACGCGGACGCCCTCGGCGAGGGAGCGCTTGAGGCGATCTCGTCGCTCCGGAAACGCCGGAGGAACGTTCCGCTCGAGGTGATCGCCATTTCGGACGATGCGCGGCTCGCCGAGGAATGCGTCGAAGCGGGAGCGGACGATTTCGCGCGGAGGAGGGAGCTCGACGCGGAGCTCTGGATCAGGCTCAAGGCCGCCCTCTCGAGGCTCGGCGCGGAGGAACGCGTCCACGGCGAGATGGAGTACTACAAGCGCGCGGTGATGCAGGAAGAGGCGCTCTCATCGGGGCTCGTGGACCTCTCCGTCGCCATCAAGGATTCCGAGGAGGCCGTTGCGCAGGTGCGCCGCGCGCTCAGGAAGGCGAATCGGGCGCTCGAGGCCAAGGACCGCGATCCTCTTTCGGGACTGCTCAACCGCGCGGGCCTCATGGAGCGGATCGACGAGGCGGTCGTCAGGGCTTCCGCCGCTAACGTGGACGTCTCCGGGCTCATGATAGACATTGACCGCTTCAAGACCGTGAACGACGAGCACGGACACCTCGCGGGCGACGCCGTACTCTCCGCCGTGGGCCGGCGGCTCGCGACGGGGCTCAGAAAGGACGATTTCGCGGGGCGCTGGGGCGGCGAGGAATTCTTTGCAGTGCTCGTCGGGACCCCGCGAGATGGGGCCATCCCCATCGCGAAGCGCATCAAGGAATCCGTCGCGCGGCTTTCCGTGAGGAAGGGCGAAGATTCGCTTGCCGTGACGGTGTCCATCGGTATCGCAGAGTACAGACCGGAAGAGGGAGTAGAGGATTGGCTCAAGCGCGCGGACGACGCGATGTACGAGGCCAAGCGCGCGGGCAGGAACTCGGTCAGCTGGGCTTGAGGATGGCGTCCCTTGCGATAGCGGCGAGGTAGAAGGATCCCGTGACGAGCGTGGGAAATTCACGGGCTGTCGCCGCCGCGAGGGCCTCAAGAGGATCTTCGAAGAAATAAGACGGTTTCCCCGTGGCAACGAAGGCCTCGAAGGCCTCGAGGGGGGAGCTTTTCTTGAAGTCACCCGGCTTCGTGACTATGACGCGATCGAAGGCGGAAGCCAGAACGCTCGCCATGCCGCGAGCGTCCTTGTCCGCCGCGCATGCGAAGACGAGGGTCCCGCCACTTCCGTTCACGGCCAGCCAGGAATCCAGCGCGCAGGCGACGGACGCCGGAGTGTGGGATCCGTCCACGACGAGGAGGGGGGATCTCCTCGCGACCTCGAAGCGCGCAGGGATTCTGACGCGCGCGAGGCCCTCTCTCACCGCATCCGCTACGATAGACGGGAGGGCCCGCATGACGGCGAGGGCGGCGACGGCGGCGTTCTCCGCCTGAATCTTCCCGATGAGGGGGAGAAGGACCTCGAAGCCCTCGCGCTTTCCCGGCCAGGCTTCGATCTCGAGTGAGGCCCGTGTACCTTCGATAGTCGGCGCCGCGGCTTCGGCCCTCGCGAGGAGGGTGGCATCGAGGACCTCGGAGCCGAGCTCACGGGCGCGAGAGCGCATAACCTCGGCCGCGGCGGGATCCATCCGAGCGATGACGGCCGGGCGGCCGGCCTTGATGATGCCCGCCTTCTCTCGAGATATCTCGGGAATCGTGCTCCCTAGGTATTCCGCGTGCTCGATCCCGATCGGCATGAGGACGGAGACCTCTGGTACGACGACGTTGGTCGCGTCGAGCCTTCCGCCGAGGCCGGTTTCCAACACCGCCCACTCGCAGTCTTCGCGCCTGAAGGCGACGAAGGCGAGGAGGGTGAGGAGCTCGAAGAAGCTCGGCGAGAAGGACGGATCCGCCCGGGAGAGGGAGTCCACGGCTTCATGGACCTCGGCACCCGCCGCCGCATAGGATTCCTCGCTCAGTTCCCTCCCGGCGAGGGTGATGCGCTCCCGGTATCCGGTGACGTGGGGCGATACGTAGAGCCCCACGCGCTTTCCGGCGGCGTCCAGGATCGACGCGCACATCGAGGCGACCGAGCCCTTCCCCTTGGTGCCCGCCACGTGGATGGATTTGAACGTCCTCTCGGGACAGCCCGCCGCGACGCAGAGGGCTCGCATGCGGTCGAGCTTCAGGGGCTCGCGAGCGGCGCCGCGCTCGAGGTCCATGAAGGGCAGGAAGGACTCGAAGACCTCATCCGCACTCTTGAAGAAACGCACGCTCAGGCCTCTCCGGGCTTACGCGCGAGAGCGAGCGCGCGTTTCCTGAGGCAGCGGATCTCGCGCCCCTCGCCGAGGAAGCAGACGATCGCCTCGAAGGCGGCTTCGGCGGCCTCTCGCCCAATCGAAGCGCGGGCGGCGGCACCGTACCGTGATGCGGGAGCGAACCAGCCTTCGGCATCCGCCCGGGAGAGATAGCGCTTCGATTCCTCTTCAGCGACGGATACCTCGATGCCCTCGAATCCCGCTCCAGCGAGCGCTGAGACCAAGGCCTCGGCGGGATCCTCGGAAAAAGCCTTACGGCCGTAGATCGACGCGTAGAAGGAATCCTCTGCCTCCCTGAGGGCCCGCGCGGCGTCGGGGGCCCCGTCCTTGGCGAGGTCGGAGGGCCTAAAGCCGTACCCCGGGAGCGCGTCCGCGAGGGATATGACCGCGCTGGGAGCCATGAGTGTGAGAGCGAGCGTGAAGGAAGGGATGCCGAATGCCTGCGACGCAAGCGCGTTCCGCGCGAAGCAGGCCTCAAAGGCGTTCTCGGGATCGAAACCAAGCGCCTCGTGGAGCCGAGCGGAGAGGGATGCCGACGGCGTGTCGCCCATGGCGTCGAGGACCGCGAAGACGGGGCGGTCCGCTTGGACCATCGAGGCGGCGTAGCCGTCCAGGGCCGCCTTCTCGCCCGCGGAGCCGCAGAGCCCGAGGCAGAGCCCCGAAGGGGCGCGGCGCAGGGCTTCCCAGGCGAAGAGCCCCTCGCCCGCGTTGAGGACGAGCACGCGCTCGTTGCCCCTGAGCGGCGACCGCGCGAAGGCCTCCGCGCGGTCGCCGAGGTCGCGCTCGCGGTCCGCTCCCGATCCGCGGCGCTTCCATTCCTCCTCGGCGCGCTTCACTGCCGGGAGGGCGGGGCCGCCTTCGGCGGAGAGACGCTCGCGGTTCTCGAGGTACGCGGCGAGCTGGAGTTCCCTTCGCTCGGCGAGCGCGGCGGTTGCCCGGGCTTCCCAACCGGTCGCGGCCGGGTGGAAGAAGAGCCGCCCCTTGAGCGAGTCCGGGAGGTAGGCCTGCGCGACCCAGTGATCGCGGAAGGCGTGCGGGTAGAGGTAACCCTCGCCGTGGCCCAAGGCCTCGCCGTCGCGCGAGGCGTCCTTGAGATGGTTCGGTACCTCCCGGTTCTCCGCGCGCACGGATTCGAGGGCGTCGAAGAAACCGAGGGCCGAGTTCGACTTGGGGCAGTTCGCGAGGTACAGGGCCGCCTGGGCGAGGTGGAAGTTCCCCTCGGGGAATCCCACGCGGTCAAAGGCCGCGGCGCAGGACTCAACGATACCGATGGCCTCGGGCGCGGCAAGGCCGACGTCCTCCGAGGCGGCGACGAGCATCCTCCTGAAGATGAAGGCGGGTGATTCCCCCGCCTCGACCATGCGAGCGAGCCAATACAGGGCGGCGTCGGGATCCGAGCCGCGGAGGCTCTTGATGAAGGCGGAGATGACGTCGTAGTGGTAGTCGCCGTCGCGGTCGTAGAGGACGACTTTTCGCTGGATGGACTCCTCGGCCTCCTCGAGGCTCACCCGGATCTCCGTCCCAGGTGGAGGGGGCCAGGACGGCGAGCCGGCCTCGACGGCAAGCTCGAGGGCGTTGAGGAGGCTCCGCGCGTCGCCCGAGGCCGTATCAACGATGTGCTCGAGAGCCCCCGAATCGAAGACGACCCTATACGCGCCATATCCGCGCTCCGCGTCCGCGATCGCGCGGCGTGCGACTTCCATGAGGTCGTCGGCGGTCAGGCACTCGAGCCTGAAGATTCTGCTCCGTGAGACGAGGGCGCGGTTCACCTCGAAGTAGGGATTTTCCGTCGTGGCGCCGATG
>CAZIEI010000171.1:0-4903 GCA_964538705.1 uncultured Spirochaetales bacterium
CCCCGTTCCGAGCCCACGGCCAGGATCGCCCCGCGCGAGGCGTCTAGGTCTATGGATGAGAGATGCGGCGCGGATTCGACAGGATCGAGCGCGATGCGGGTTCCTGGATCGCGCTCGATAGGGGCGAAGCCCGCGGCCAGTGACGGGAGAATCAGGATTTCAGGAAGGCGGGGATTCGCAGCCTGCGCGGCGCCCTCGCGTATCGCGCGCTCCCAGCCGCGTTCCGCATAGAAGCTCCCCTGCGCGTACGAGGCCTCTCCGAGCTCGGTGGGGCAGAGGAGGACGCGCCGAGCGCCGAGGCTCGCGAGGTCCTTGAGGATGCGGTTGGCCTGGATGGGGCGGGGGATGCCGAGGAGGATCGTGATATTCCGGAGGGGCGCGGCCTCGCCCGTCGCGCGGAAGGAGAGGACGGCGCCGCCCTCGTCCATGCGCTCCACGCGCGCGAAACCGGTCCTGCCGTCGCAGAGGCCCGCGACGACCTCGTCGCCCGTTCCCTTCTTCAAGATCTTGGCGATGTGGCGGATCCGTTCGTCCGAGCGGGGGAGGAGGGCGCCGATCTCCTCGGGCCCGAGGAGCACCATGTTCATGCCGAGCTGGCCTCCCCTGCCGAGAGTGCGGCCGTACCCGTAGGCGCGGCGGCGGCGCGCATTCGCCTTGCGCGCTCCTCCGCTTTTCTGCTACCATTGCCGGGCGGCGCCGGAAAAAGAAGCGGCGCCCGTTGGGCGCCGAGGGATGGAGAATAGGGGATTCGAACCCCTGACCTATAGATTGCGAACCTATCGCTCTACCAACTGAGCTAATTCCCCAGAGCAGTCGAGATACTACCGGGATCGGGGGAAAAAATCAATAGCGGAGGACGGATTTCCGGGGCATGACGGCGAGAATGGGACAATCCGGCGGGACGGCGGCCCGCATCACGAAGCGCGCTCTCTCATCCGCGCTCCTCGCGGCGTGGAAGGTCGCGCGGTCCGCGCTTCCGGCCTCGCTCCTCGTCGCGGCCCTCCGCTGGACGGGCGTCCTCGAGGCGGTCGCCTCCTGGCTCGCCCCCGGAATGCGCTTCCTGGGGCTCCCGGGAGAGGCCGCACTCGTCCTCGCGGGGTCCGCGGTCGCGGGGCTCTACGCGGCCATCCCCCTCGTCCACGGCCTCGGCATCGGAGGACGCGCGCTCTCCATTCTCGCCGTCATGTGCCTCACCGCTCGGAACCTCCCCGCGGAAACCGTGCTCATGAAGCGGACCGGATCATCGGCCCTGAAGATGATTCTCCTGCGCCTCGCCTTCGCCGCGGCCGCCGGATTCGCGTGCAACGCGCTCCTTCCGTATTCTGAGGCCGAAGCGGCCGCTCGCGCCGCCACGGTGGTCTCGGCCGGCGAGGAATCGGCTATAGCCTTGCCCGGCGTGGCCGACGCCCGGGACGTCACGGAGGCCGTTGATGCCGCGGAAGCTGTAGAGGCCGCGGAAGCTACGGAGGCCCCTCCGCCCGCGTCCGCAGTCTCCACCGCCCCCTCTTCTAGGGACGGGCGCCCGCCTCTAGTGGGCGCACTCGGGGACTGGGCGCGTGACGCGTCCCTCATGCTACTCGAGATGATAGCCATCGTCGCACTCGTCGCGGTGCTCCAGAAAGTGCTGGACGAGCTCGGCTTCATGCGCGCCCTCTCGACGGGCCTCGCGCCTGTGCTCCGCGCCTTCGGGCTTCCGCGCGGCACCGACGCGCTCTGGATCGTGATCCAGACGATGGGCTACCGCTTCGGGGCAAAAACCCTCCGCGCCCGTATCGACGCAGGCGAGATCACGGAGCGGGACGGGGACCTCCTCAACCATCACGCAGCCCTCTGCCACTCGCTCATCGAGGACACCGTACTCTTCGCCGCGTTCGGCGCTCCCGTCCTCCTCATCACCCTTCCGCGGATCGGCATGGCGGCCCTGGTGACCTGGCTCGAGCGCGCGAGGCGGTATCTTTTCAAGAAATCCTTTCAGGTTGGGACGGTCTAAATGGACGATTTCGCGGCTACCCTGATCGAGAAGGCCTACCTCCTTCCCGCCATAGTCCTCGGCTTCACCGTGCACGAGCTCTGCCACGCAGCTATCGCCGTCGCGCTCGGCGACGACACCCCGAAGCGCCTCGGGAGGCTCACCCTTAATCCCCTGCGGCACGTGGACCCATTCGGCCTCATCATGGTGCTCGTGTTCGGGTTCGGCTGGGCGAGGCCGGTGATGTACAACCCCGCCAACCTTAAGAGGCGCGCGGAGTACTCGGTCCTCATCGCCCTCGCGGGGCCTTTCTCGAACCTTCTCCTCTCGTTCCTTTGCCTACTCGGGGTGAAGGCGCTCTCCGCGGGGCCCGAGTGGGCGTTGATCCTCGTCGGGAACGGCGCGGCGGTGAACGCGTCGCTCTTCATCTTCAACCTCATACCCATCCCACCCCTGGACGGATCTCACCTCCTCTTCTGGGCGATCCCGGACCGTTTCCAGCGCGTCCGCGAGGCCTTCCTCAAGTACGGGCAGTTCCTCCTGCTCATACTGATCCTCGCGTCGTCCATGGCGGATGTCGATCCCCTGCTGATCGGGACGATGACCGGGAGCCTCCTCAAAGCCATGTCGCGCCTCATCGGGCTCGTTTGAACCGGGACCGCGCCGCGAGGGGCCAGCCCAGACGGCGCGCGGCCCGTGCGCGGACCGTGTCCGCGGGATCTAGCCGTCAGACGATGCGCTTGGTCTCGGGCGTCGTGAGGGTGTCGTAGAACTTCACGTAGTCGTCGCGCTCGGGGCCGTCGCGGAAGGCGATCGCGGTCCGCGGGTGCTCGTTGAGCATGCCCGTGATCATATACGGGATGATGTAACCCCACTCGATCTCGCGGCTCAGCGGCAGGTAGTGGTTCTGGATGAGCTCGAGCACGGGGCGCACGTCGAACTTCGGGTTCTTGAGGAAGGTGAGGAGGAGCTCTATGGGACAGTTCCCCGGGCCCCGCCCGATCCCGTAGGCGGACGCGTCCAGGATGTTGCAGCCGTCGATGATCGCCTGGATGGTGTTGGCGAAGGCGAGCTGGCGGTTGTTGTGGGTGTGGATCCCGATGGTCTTCCCGGGAAGCGCCGCCATGTACTTCTTCACGAGGAAGGTCACGTCCTCGGAGTACATGTTTCCGTAGGAATCCACCACGTAAACGTAGGGGACGGAACATTTGGCGATCTCGGCGAGCGCCTCGTCGATCTCGCGCTCGAGGTTCGTGGAGACGGCCATGACGTTGATAGTGGCCTCGTATCCCTTGTCCATGATCATGTTCGCGAGGGCGATGGCCTTGTCCGCGTCCTTCGCGTAGCAGGCCACGCGGATCATCTTGAAGACCGACTGGGACGCGGGAAGCACGTCCTCCTCGCGGACCCTCCCGATGTCCACCATGCACGCGAGCGCGGTCCCGGAGTCGATGCCGTCCACGGCGCGGCGCACCGTCTCGTCCTCGCAGAAGCGCCAGGCCCCGTACTCCTTGGGATCGAACATGTCCTTGGACGCCTTGTAGCCGATCTCGACGTAGTCGACGCCCGCCCGCGACATCGCGCGGTAGGTCTCGCGGACGATCTCGTCCGCGAATTTCCAGTTGTTGATGAGTCCGCCGTCCCTGATGGAGCAATCGAGCGTCTTGATCTCGGGCCTGAACATCGAATCCCCCTCTGCGTCCTGATGTACCGACCGATCGGTCGGTCCCCCTATTGACGGAGCTTGGATACTACCCTATCGCCGGCTCCGCGTGAATGGGGTCAGCGTCCGCCGCTCGAGAGCCAGGAGCCCAGGAGCGCCGCTCCCTTGAGGATGCCCGTTCCCTCGAGGAGGGCGAGGACGGCGAAGGCGAGGGCCGGCGCCGAGAGGGCGGCGAGGGCCCCGTACCTCGGCTTGCCGCCCGTGCGGGCGTCCCGCACCGCCAGGAGGACGGCCGGGACGATAAAGGCCGCCGCGAGCGCGATCCAGACCGACGTGAAAACCCGACGCGCGGCTTCGGGCCCCCTCACGCCGAACGCGGAGAGCGCGATTCCCGCCCGGGACGTCGCGCGGACGAGCCAGTCCGAGGCGCCGAGCGCGACCGAAATTCCCATGACGATGAGGAGCGCGCCCGAGGCGATCCTGATGGCGCGGGCATGACGCTTGAGGAAGGACCAGAGAGGCTTCACCGCGTTGAAGGCGAGGCCGGAGACGATGAAGGGGAGGGCGAGCCCGGCCGAGTAGGCGCCTAAGAGGAGGGCGGCCCGGGGCAGGTCAGCCTTCGCGCTCGCGAGGAAGAGGATGGAGGCCAGCATCGGCCCGACGCAGGGGCTCCAGCCGGCCCCGAAAGCGGCCCCCGTGAGGATGGCGCCTGCGGCGCTCGCCGGGCGCCTGAGGTCGAGGCGCTTTTCGAAGTCCAGGAAGGAGAGGAAGTCGAAGATCGCGTTGAGGCCGAAGAGGGCGATGAGGGCCCCCGAGATGATCGCGATCGTCCTGCGGGCTCCCGAGAAGAGGAAGGAGGCCGAGGAGAAGCCGAGCCCGAGCGCGATGAAGACAAGAGCGAAGCCGGCGCAGAAGCCGAGGACGTTGAGGATCAGGGATCGCCTGCGCCGCCCCGCGGTTCTCTCGCCTTCCGCCGGCGAGCCGAACGCGGAGGGCTCCGCATTTCCCGCGACGGCATTCGCGCTCCCCGCATCGGATTTCGCGTTCCGCGCCGCGAGGCCCGCGCTCCCCGCGAGGAATCCCAGGTAGGAAGGGAGGAGGGGGAGGACGCAGGGCGAGAGAAAGGAGAGGAGGCCCGCGAGGAAGGAAGAGCCGGCTTCGAGGAGCAGAGCGCTCATCTCCTTACTCCGCGGCGAGGAGCCTGAAGGCCGCCTCCGCGGCCTCGGCGTCCCACTCGAGTCGTTTGCCGACCGCCAGCGAGATGTTGGCCA
>CAZIEI010000171.1:4913-5139 GCA_964538705.1 uncultured Spirochaetales bacterium
GACCCTGCCTTCCTTGTCCACCACGTAGCTCGTGGGGATGCCTCCGTTCACGAAGCGGGCTGAGAGGGCTCCCTTCTCGTCGAGGAACACCGGGAAGGCGTAGCCGTTCTCGGCGATGAAGTCCTTCACGGTCGCGGCGTCCTCCTGGACGTCCACCGCGATGATCTCGAAGGCGACCCCGTCGGCGAGGAGCGCGTCGCGGAGGCGCTGCATGGATGGCATCTCG
>CAZIEI010000172.1:0-5121 GCA_964538705.1 uncultured Spirochaetales bacterium
CCGTTCGGGAGCGGAACGAAGCGGCGCGGGTCCTCGCCGCCCTCTCCCGTGTTGGACATGCCCCCGAGGCGGTTCATCGCGGCGGCGATCGTCTCGTGCGCTGGGCCGGAGATCGAGCCGTAGCTCATCGCGCCCGTCGCGAAGCGCTTCACGATCGCGGCCTCGCTCTCGACCTCCTCGATCGGGACGGGATTTCCCTTCTTGAAACGGAGGAGATGGCGGAAGACGATGGGGCCCGAGGGCGGGGCGTCCATGACGGCCGCGTAGCGCTTGAAGTCCTCATAGTCGCCCGAGCGGACGGAGCGCTGGAGGAGGGAGATGGTGTCGGGGTTCCACGCGTGGGCCTCGCCGTCGCGGCGCCACTTGTAGAAGCCGCCCGTCGGGAGAATGCGCATCGACGCGTCGGTGTCGCCGTAGGCCTCATCATGGGCCGCCCTGCGCTCCCGCGCGAGGCGGTCGATTCCGATGCCGCCGAGCCGCGAGGGAGTGCCTGCGAAGTACGCGTCCACGAGGCCCCGGCCCAGGCCGACGGCCTCGAATATCTGCGCTCCCGCGTAGCTCTGGAGAGTCGATATGCCCATCTTGGAGATGACCTTGAGGATACCGTGCTCTACTGCGTGGAGGTAGTGCTTGGAGATCGCGCCGAAGTCGTCGCGGAGCTCGCCTTCGGCGATGAGTTTGGCGAGGGCCTGATACGCGCCGTACGGCACGACGGCGTCAGCGCCGTAGCCTAAGAGGACGCAGAAGTGGTGCGTCTCGCGCGGTTCAGCGGACTCGACCACGATCGCGCAACGTGAGCGGAGCGACGCGCCGAGGAGTCCGCGGTGGACGGCGCCCAGCGCGAGAAGGCTCGGGAGGGCGGCGTGCGCCGCGTCTACGCCGCGGTCGGAGAGGACGAGGTAGCCCCGGCCGTCGCGAACGGCCGCGATCGCCTCCGAACGGATGCGCTCGAGGGCGGACGCGAAGGCTCCCGCGAAGGCCTCCTCCCCGCCCTCGGCGCGGAAGAGGAGGGAGATCCGCGCGGCGTCGGTGCCGCGCTTGGCGATGAAGGAGGCGAGCGTGTCCTCGGTCCAGACCGGCGCATCGATCTCCGTGCGTGCGGCGAGCCTGGGGGATTCCTCGAGCGCGTTGCCCGCGGGCCCGATCACCGAGGAGAGGCTCATCACGCACTGCTCGCGGATCGAGTCGATGGGCGGGTTGGTGACCTGCGCGAAGAGCTGGCGGAAGTAATGGAAGAGGGGCTGTCGCTTCCGGGAGAGGACCGCGTAGGGGGCGTCGTCGCCCATGGAGCCCACGGGGTCCCCCCCGGTCTTGGCCATGGGCGCGAGCACCATGGAGAGCTCCTCGCGGTCATAGCCCATGGCTCGGAGGAGGCGGTCGTCGTGGACGGGCTTCCTGGCCGCGCGTTCCTGGCGGAGGACGTCGAGGTTCTCCTCGAGCCAAGCGCCGTAGGGCGCCATGGACGCGAGGCGGGCCTTAATCTCGTCGTCGCCGACGATACGGCCCGCGACGGTGTCGACGTAGAGGATTTTTCCCGGCTCGAGCCTGCCCGAGCGCTCGATCTCCGCGGGGGCCACGTCGAGGACGCCCATCTCCGAGGCCATGAGGACCCTGCCATCCTTGGTGACGAGGTAGCGCGCGGGGCGGAGGCCGTTGCGGTCGAGGGCCGCGGCCACCGAGGAGCCGTCGGTGAAAGCGAGGGCGGCCGGCCCGTCCCAGGCCTCCATGAGGCAGCGATGGTAGCGGTAGTAGGAGCGGAGACCGCCCTCCATGGCCTCGTCGCCCTCCCAGGCGGCGGGGACGAGCATGGACATCGCGTGCGCAAGGGAGCGGCCTGAGAGGGCGAGGAGCTCGAGCGCATTGTCGAGCGCCGAGGAATCAGAGCCGCCCTCTTGGATGACGGGGAGGAGGTCGTCCATGGGGCCGAGGGTCGAGGAGGACAGGAAGGGCTCGCGCGCGGCCATGCGCATCGCGTTCCCGCGAAGTGTGTTGATTTCGCCGTTGTGAGCGAGGAAGCGGAAGGGCTGGGCGAGGTCCCAGGAGGGGAAGGTGTTGGTGGAGTAGCGGGAGTGGACGAGGGCGATGGCCGAGGCCATGAGGGGGTGCGAGAGGTCGGGGAAGAACTCGCCGAGTTGGCCGGGGGTGAGCATGCCCTTGTAGACGATGACCCGCGATGAGAAGCTCGGCATGTAGAAGGCGCCTCGTCCGGTTTCCGCCGCGACGCGCTTCTCGGCGCGTCGTCGCGCGCGGAAGAGGGCGATCTCGAAGCGCTGACCATCGGTCGCCGTCTTGGCCCCGGCGAAGGCCATCTCGATGGAGGGCATGGCCTTCCGCGCCGTCTCTCCGATGATAGCGGGGCGCGCGGGAACCTTCCTCCAGCCGAAGAAGCTCAAGCCTTCTTCGCGGCAGGCCTCCTCGAGGGCGGCCTTCGCTCGCGATGCGGCGCCGCGGCCGGAGTCGAGGAATGCGAGTCCCGCCGCGAAGGGGCCGTTTTCCGGAATGGCGATGCCCGCCTCGGAAGCCGCCTGCCTGAGGAAGGCCTTGGGCAGTTGGAGGAGGATGCCCGCGCCGTCGCCCGAATCGGGATCGGCGCCGGTGGCGCCGCGGTGCGCCATGCGCCGCAGCATCTCGAGGCCCTGGGCCACCGTATTGGCCGTCGGCCGCCCGCGGATATCGCAAATGAAGCCTACGCCGCAGCTATCGTGCTCGAATCTCGGATCGTATAAGCCCTGGGCTTGCGGGATTTGGTTAAATTTCACGCAGAATCACCTCCGACCAGGCGCAAAGAGCCCTGGCGAAAGGTAGTTGCAGGAAACGTGCCAGCTGGAGCTCCGCGGCGCTATGTCCTTTCGCTTCAAGACCTAACGTCGATGGCTGGAAGTTGATGGCGCGTGGCCGTTGATGAAAAAATAATCAGGGGGCTGGACCCTGATGAAAAAAGAGGCTCAGTCCATTCGCGCGTGAATGAGGTGAGGGGGCAGGTACATTTCACGGAGACGGAGCATTTCGGGACGATACTCGAAATGCATCGTATCGTAATCGAGCCATTTCCCGCCCCAAACGAAGCCGTGCTCCTCGAAGATCCGGACGACCTCGTCGGGAGGCATCCAACGCTTGGCGAGCGGATACCGGGGCCATTCTGGATCCTCCTCTAGGATCCAGAGCCAATAGGTCTTCCGCGCCGCGCGTCCCTTGGGGAGGATGTCTACCGCGACTCCGTAGCTGTGTCGTGAGAGCTCCTGCTGGCCCCTGATCCGCCTGAAGTTGTAGGCCCCTGCGTAATGGATCTCCTTCAGGAAATTCTTCACGCGTTCGGAGCGTTCGGCGGCCGCGAGGATGTCCGTCTCCACCTCCTTGAGGGGACTGACGATCATCTCGTGGACGTTCAGCGCCTTGCCGAGGAAGCGGGTCTTCCGCTGCCTCGCCCAGAGGGCCTTCTCAGTGCGCCCGCCGTAGAGGACGGTGTAGAAGGCGGGATGGGTCGGGGGCGCATTCTTGAGCTCGTCTGGCATGCGCTTGAGCCGCTCCACCGTCTCATCGTCCAATGAAGCGGGATCGATGAGGTCCCAGGGATAGAGATAGGCGATGAAGGGGCGATAGGACGCCGCCTTGTCGCGTTCTTCGAGGGGGAGCACCCTACCGTCGGCCCAGCAGAAAACCTTCCCGCCCGCCTCGATGACCCATTCGCCGGTCTCGAAATCCAGCCTCAGGTCGGTGATCTTGTCCGGGTAGGCGAGGCGAAGGGCGAGGAGGCCCTTGTGCGCGTCGAGCGCTTCGCCCGAGGTCTCGACGAAACGCGCGGCGCTGGAAGCGTTGCGGAGAGCCGGGCTCGAGGCAGCGAGGACTGCGAGGATCGTGAGGAGGAAGGCCAGCCTGAGGCTCGTGCCGACGGAGGGGACCATGGGAAGCCGGGCGAGGGGGCCGCCGCCCGGGGACCGGTCGGGGGGCGGCAGGGCCTCCGGCTCGGAGACATCCCAGGGATCAGCCACGGGAGCCCTCCCTCGCGGCGAGGAGCCCGGGCAGGAGGAGGATGTCCTCCACGCCGTCCACGAGGACGCCGCCCATGCCCATCGCCAGGGCGGGGCGGATATCTACGTCCATGCGGTCGCCCACGGAGATCGTCTCCGAGGCGGGGGTCCCGAGTGCCGCGAGCACGGCCGCGAAGGGCCCGGAGTCGGGCTTGGAGCGCCCGGTCGCGTCCAGGCCCACGACGATCGGGACGAGATCGCGCACGCCGAGGGCGGCGAGGGTGCGCTCCCCCACGGAACCGGGATTATTGGTAAGGCAGGCGAGGGCGCGGCCTCTCGAGAGCTCTTCGAGCGCCTTCCTGAGGCGGGGATCCGGGGAGAGGCTGTCCTCCGGCCTGATGAGCTCTTCCCGCCACCGGATGCTCGTTTCCATGGGCACGCCCAGCTGAAGGAACGCGTTGCCGAGCGAGGTTTTGCCGCCCCCGCGGGACGCGGCCCATTCGCGCTCGGCTTCCTTCACGCGGCGGATCGCCTCCTCGACGGTCCATGACCGCTCGCGGGCCAGGCGCTCGACGAGGACGCGAACCTGCGACTCCGCGTATCCCGGATGGCTGTAGAGGGTGCCGTCGATGTCCAGGACTATGGCGCGTGTGCGCTCAGGTAGCGAAAAGGTCTCCATCCGTCGACTTCTGCTTGGAAACGAGCCGTTCGATGATGTCGCGGGCGTCCAGGAGGGGGCTCAGCGATCTGTTGTGGTGGAGGCGGGAGATGATGTGCGCGAAGAGGCTCGTGACGTCCGCGCTCACGAACCACTCGCGCTTCAGGAGCTCCTCGTGGTACACGGCGTTGGTTCCGATGATCTTGCTGAAGTAGCCCTCGGCGTGGACCCGGTCGAACTCCTCCATGGCGTTGCCCGAGAAGAAGGGGAGGGACACCGCGCAGATCACTTCGCGCGCCCCCAGCTCGCGGAGGAACTTCATGGCCTTGATGAGGGTGCCGCCCGTGCCGAGCATGTCGTCGGCCATGAAGACCACCTTGCCGTTCACGTCGCCCAGGAGCTTCATCTCCGTGATGTTCGAGTCGCTCGCGGCGGTGCTCACCTTGGAGTAGTCCCGTTCCTTGTAGAGGAGGGCGAGCGGTTTCTTGAGCGAGG
>CAZIEI010000173.1:0-4983 GCA_964538705.1 uncultured Spirochaetales bacterium
CCATCCTCCCGCGTGGTATATTTTGCGCATGAAGCCTCGCCGCTCCTCCCTCTTCCTCCCTTCCCTGTTCCCGATCCTCGCGCTCGCCTGCTCCTTCACGCCTACCGGCCTCTCGAGCGTCGACCAAACGATCGACTTCCCGGTCTTCCTCCCGGAAAGCCCGTGGAACGAGGACATTTCATCAGCCCCGGCGCATCTTTCCTCCGCTGCCTTCGTCGCGTCCATCGGAGAAAGTTCGCCACTCCATCCGGACTTCGGCACCGTATGGGAGGGTGCGCCCAACGGCATCCCCTTCGTCGTCGTTGACGGCTCGCAGCGCAAGGTCAGGATCGATTTCGAGAATTCGGAGGAGAGCGATCCCGGCCCCTACCCCGTGCCCCGTAATGCGCCCATCGAGGGCGGGCCGGCTTCCGACGGCGACCGTCACGTCCTCGTCGTCGACAGGACGAACCTCCGCCTCTACGAGCTCTACTACGCCTTCCCGAATTCCGACGGATCATGGTCGGCGGGAAGCGGCGCGATCTGGGACCTCAAGCTCGCGGATCCTAGTCGGCCCCTCGGCTGGACGTCGGCCGACGCCGCGGGCCTCCCCATTTTCCCCGGCCTCGTGCGCTACGACGAAGTGGCGAGCGGCGAGATAAACCACGCGCTCCGCTTCACCGCGGAAGTCACGAGGAGGGCTTTCATCGCTCCCGCGAGCCACTGGGCCAGTGAAAACGTCGACCCGGACAGACCGCCCATGGGCCTCAGGCTCAGGCTCAGGTCGGACTTCGACCTCTCCGGCTTCTCCGACATGAACCGGACGATCCTCACGGCCATGAAGCGCTACGGCATCATCCTCGCGGACAACGGGGGAAATTGGTTCGTCTCAGGCGCTCCGGACCCCCGCTGGGACGACGACGACCTCGCCGAACTTGCGAACGTCCGCGGCTCCGATTTCGAAGCCGTCTACTCAGGACCGACCGTCACCGATTTCTGATTCCCCGATCATGAAGCCAAGCGGGGTAAAAACCTTTTAGTAAAAAAGGTTTCCACCCCGCGCCCCGCCTTCCAAAAACGAAGGCGCCGAGTGATTATCCATGACATGCGGGAGAATGCTCTTTCTAGAAATGCACTGCGGGTTCCAAGGGCGGAGCCCTTGGTCGTGCTTTAGGAAGGAAGGGGTATGGGGAAGGAAACCCTTTTGCTCGATCGAAAGGGTTTCTTTCTCCGTTCTCCGTTTCCGGAATAAAAAAGGCGCCCTGAAGGGCGCCTTTTAATTAGGTTGTGCGGCGAAGAGGACTTGCCTTACAGCGCTCGACATCCTGTCTCGCGCTTCCAGGCCGGGGTCCTCGCTGGCGCGCGACGTCCTGTCGCGCTTCCGCTTCGCGCGCTCGGACCCTTCAAGTCCTCTTCGCCGTTTCCGGGGAATAAAAAAGGCGCCAAAAAGGGCGCCTTTTTACGAGGTTGTGCGGCGAAGAGGACTTGAACCTCCATGACTCTCGTCACTAGCACCTCAAGCTAGCGTGTCTACCAGTTCCACCATCGCCGCGGGGAAATGACGGAGAAGACTGTAGCAAGCGCGCCCGGGGCGTGTCAAGCCGAAGGCCGCAGGCCGGGAACGAGCCGCCCTGGGCTCATTCTCCCTCGTAATCCTGGAGCGTCCTGACGGGAAGGCCGCCTAAGCGTTCTTCATATTTGAGGAAAGGGAGGCCGATGACGCAGAGGACGCAGACGGGAACGGCTCCAGCCTCCCGCAGGAGATCGGCGGCGGCGCGGACGGTGCCTCCGGTGGCGATGAGGTCGTCCAGGATGGCCACTCTCTTGCCCTGGGGGATGTCGTCCGCGTGCATTTCGATCTCGGCGCTTCCGTACTCCAGGTCGTAGCGCGCGGAGATGGTTCTCCCAGGGAGTTTACCTTTCTTCCGGACAGGGACGATGGGGAGGGAAAGCTCCCGGGCGAGAGCTCCGGCGAAGAGGAAGCCCCGGGATTCGATGGGTGCCAGGGCCTCCGCGCCGTACTCCCGGCAGGCAGCAGCCAGGCCGTCCAGGCAGCGGGCGAAGGCCGGCGGGGAGAGGAGGATCGAGGTTATGTCGTAGAAGAGGATGCCGGGCTTCGGGAAGTCCGGGACCCTCCGGACGGCTCGGTCGATGACAGAATCATGGTTCATAGGGCCTCCATTTTTCAGTAAAGCCGGGTCCGGAAGGGCCCGATAATAACATCGTGGGGTGGTCAATCCCGCGAAACGGTATGCTACCGACGTCCAGGCATACCGTTTCTTTTTTTTTACCCCTTTGAGATCGATGCCTCCACCGCCCCGCCCCGGGCGGCTCAGCCCCCTAGCCGGGCCAGGTGGTAGGCCGCCGCCTCCCTGACGCGGCCGTAGACGGCCCCGGTGGCCTCCAAGGGGTCCATCCCCGCCTCTTCCCCCTGACCGGCTAAGGCGAACATGAAGGAAACCACCTCCTTGGCGGGATTCCCGATCATCTCGGCGTCGCAAGCGTCCAGCTTCTTGAGCCAGCGGTCCATCGGCTCCCCCCGCTTCCGGGCCTCGGCGGCCTTCAGGGCGGCCTCCATGGCGTCTCGGGCGGTCTTTTCCATGGAACCGAGGCGGGAGAGGAGGCCGGCCTTGGCCTCGCGGGCGATCCCGGGATCGGGGGGCTTCGCCGCCGCGATGAGGGCATCCAGCCTCTCCCTGATCTCAGGACGCCGGACGGGTAGATCGAGGAGTTCCTGAACGCCCCGGAGGGGCATGCCGGGAATGGCCGCGCCCGCCCTTGAAAGGGTGTAGGTCGGGCATTCGGGATACCGGGCGAGGCGGGACTCGAACCACCAGCGGTACAGGAGCATGCGCTTGTCGCTCAGGACTCTCCCCCCGGCGTTGTCCGGAACGAAGCAGGGTCCGGCGGCCATGAGCGCCGAGAAGGAATCGGACTCCGTAGGCTTGAGGCGGGCCGCGCCGTGGATGGATCTCCGCTCGAAGAGCGATCCCGACGCGTGAGTCGCCTTCCCCGGGAATCCCAGGTCCAGTCCGGCGAACCACAGGGGCGACGCGCCCGCGATGCGGGCGAAGTCCCAGGCCGTCGTGGACACGGAACCGCCAGCGCCCAGCTTGCCCCGCCCTCCGAGGCGCTCCTCCATGTACTGGCCGAGCGGGAAGAGGCTGGAGCAGAGGAGCGCCGCCCGCCAGGGCTTGCGAAGGGCCGAGGGGTAGGCCGCGGATTCGGCTACGAGGATCGACGGCCGGGGATCCACGCCGTCCAGGTGACGGGAATTCCAGTACTGGGGATCGACGAGGAGGACGAAGTCCCCGCACGCCCCCGCTCGCTGGGCCGCGAGGGCGGCGGTGTCCACCGCGACGACGACGGCGCGGAGGGCGAGCTCGGGGAGGAGGGGCAGGACCTCGTCGAGCGAGGGGCCCGCGGCCAGGATGAGGGCGGGGAGACCCTCGAGGGCGCCGACGGCGGACGCGAGGCCGGGCATGGCCGCAGCCCTGTCCCAGTTTCGCGCGAGGTTCCGCACCCAAAGCGGGCCGAAGCGCTTCAGGGTGTTCTCGTTGATCCGGGACTTCTCCACGGAGCGGCGCCTAAGCTCCTCACAGGCGGAGAAGTAGGCGGGGTCACGCGCGGTCTCCGCCTGGAGCGGGAGGGACGAGGCCTCGACGGCGCCGATCTCGTCGAGGACGTGCACGAGGGTCTCGGGGGGCGCTGCGACCATGAGCGAGAGCCGCTCGTCCGAGAGGAGCGCCGCCATCGGCCGCGACGCGAGCGCGACGCGGAGGAGGGACGCGTCCGGCTCCACGACGACGGCGAGGCCCTCGCGTCCGCGGCCGAGATAAGCCTCGGGGAGATAGCCGAGGCCGAATCCCAGGAAGACGCAGGCGTCGCCCGGGGGAAGCGCGCCCGCGATCTTGGCCGCCTCGGCGGCGGGATCGTAGGCGGAGTGGAGTCGGCGGCCATCGAGCGCGGCTGTCGGCGCGCCGGACCGGGACTCGGCCACCTCGAGGCCGGCGCAGGCGCCGGCTCCCTGGATCTCCTCCGCGAGCGCGGGAAAGCGATGAGCGATGACCGCGAGGTTCTCAGCGAGGAAGCCGTCGTCTCCCGCGTCGGGCCGCGGAGAAGGCCCGGAAATCATTCCAGCTCCAGGAGGATCGAATCGCCCTCGCGCACGGGCGTTCCCGGCGCGGGGCTCTGGCGGACCACCCATCCCGAGCCGCGGACGGTGACCGCGATGTCGGTGCGCGTGAGGAGAGGAAGAAGGAGGCGTTTGGGGTACCCCGAGAGGTCGGGCATGGTATCGCCGATTTCCGCGGGCTTCCCGCTCCTCAGGGCGAGCTTGCCGGGATGCCGCACCGTCTCCTGCCCGCTCCGCGGGATGCCCAAGTAGTCGATGAGCTCCTCCGCGGTTTGCCCGATGACGGGCGCGGCGATCCGCCCGCCGTGGATGGACTCGCCCCGGGGCTTCACGATGACCATGTAGAGGACGAGGCGCGGATCGTCAGCGGGCAAGATCACGAGGGTAGAGGCGATGAAGTCTTTCTTGGAATAGCTCCGTCCGCCCTTCTCCACCATCTGGGCCGTGCCCGTCTTCACCCCCACGCGCATGCCCTTCACGCGGGCGCGAATGCCCGTCCCGCCCTCCTCCGCGCCCGTGGCCATGAACTCGAGGACGTCCCGCGCGACTTCCTCGTCGAGGACGCGGCGCACGGGTACGACCGGATTATCCCAGACCACCGAGCCCGAGGGGCTCACGACGCGGGACACGAGGCGCGGCTTGAGGAGGGTGCCGCCGTTGGCCACGACGGTCGCGGCCTGGACCATCTGGAGCGCGGTCACGAGGATTTCCTGCCCCATGGCCAGGGTGGACGATAGGGGCTGGGGATCGGTGCCGCGCATCTCGATGAAGAACTGCGCATCCGGGTAGCGCCTTTTGAGCTTCTGCCCCAGCACCAGCGCCAGCGCCGTCTTGCCCACGCCCCCCAGCCCGCGCAGCCCGCAGATCAC
>CAZIEI010000174.1:0-4906 GCA_964538705.1 uncultured Spirochaetales bacterium
GATCATGTGCACGAAGCCGAGTATGTCCTGGTTCGAGTCGCGGTAGCCCATCCCCCGCCCGATGCCAGTCTCGTACATGGAGGCGGAGCGCGAGAGGTTGAAGGTGGCCATGCACTGGTACTGGTTCCAGGTGTTGAGCATGCGCGTCGCGTGCTCGTTCGGGCACTCTACCTGGAATTTGGAGAGGAGCTCGCTCCAGTATTCCCCGAGCCTCGCGAAAGCGGCGTCGACGGCTCCGGGGGCGCAGTATTTCTCCATGACGGCCCTGCCGAGGGTCTTGTTCATGACGAAGGGAGAATCGAATTTCTTCCCCTTGAAGCCCGCGATGTCATGATCGACGTAGGCGAGCACGAAGGCGAAAGTCTCCTCTGCCCCGGGAGCGAGGTCGAGATCGATCTGATGCGCCCCCACGGGATTCCATCCGAAGGCCTTCGAATTCGTGCATTTCCCCGAGAAGGGGACACGCGCCTCGTGGAGGCCCTCGTGAACGCCCACGAAGACGTCGCGCGACGTGTCGAAGCCGTCGATCTTCCTCGTGCAGCCGAAGAGGGCGTAATGATTGCGCCGCTCGCGGTACTCAGTCTTATGGTAGATCGCGCCGCCCTCCACTTCCACCTCGCCGATGGAATAGGTGCGCTGGAGGTTGTTCATGTCGTTGGCGGCCTCGAAGAGGCAGAATTCCTGATAGGAGAAGATCGATATCTTCTTGCGGGAACCGGAGCGGTTGCGCACCGTGGTCTTCCAGAGCTCGAGGTTCTCACCCGGCGGGACGAACATGAGGGTCTCCACCTCAATCCCGCCGCGAGAACCCGCAATCCGCGTATATCCCATGCCGTGGCGGCACTCATAGGAGTCGAGCTTGGCCTTGACGGGCTTCCACATCGGGCACCAGACGTCGCCCGAGTCGTTCACGTAGAGGTAGCGGCCGCCCAGGTCGTAGGGGGAGTTATTATAGCGATAGCGCGTGAGGCGCCTGAGCTTCGCGTCCTTCCAGAAGCTGTAGCCGCCCGCGGTATTGGTGCAGAGGCCGAAGTAATCGTCCTGGCCGAGGTAATTGAGCCAGGGCAGGGGCGTGTCCGGCCTCGTTATGACGAATTCCCTCTTGGCGTCGTCGAATCGTCCGTATTCCATCTCTCATCTCCCTCCGGGATCCCGGCCTCCGGGCCGGCGCCGATCGGCAGAGTATAGGCCCGCGGCCTGAACGCGTCAAGGCGATTCAGGATGTAACGTTTCATCATGGGGTTTTTCACGATGCACCGATGACGGCGCGGGAATCCTCAGTCCTCGCCGCGCTGGATCCGGTACCAGTAGCGCCTGAAGGCATCGCGCTCGGCGGCGTCGCGGCCCGCCTCCGTGAGGGCCTTGGCTCGCTCATGGACGCGCGGATTCCCCTCGGCGGCGCAGGCCTCGGCGAGGCCGGGGAGGAGGCGGTCGGAGAGCCGCCAGTGGAGCTTCTCGCTCCGGGTGATGTCGCGGCCCCTGATCCTGAGGCCCCTCCTCCTGAAGCCGTCTGCCACCCTGGTGAGCGAGAAGTCCAAGGGGCTCCTCAGGGTCTCGCCCGGCCCGAGGCGCTCTGTATGGGCGATCATGATCGAGCCCCCGGGCGAGAGCAGGGAGAGGAGGCGGTCCGCGGCCTCGAGCGGGTCTCGGCAGAATTCGAAGGAATCTATGGCGACGATGAGATCGAAGGGGCCTTCCGCGTTCCGGCATTCCTCCATCGGGGTCATGACGAAGCGGAGGTCGCCATCCGACCATTCTCCCGCCTCGAGCCGCTCGCGCGCCATGAGCCGCCCGTAGAGGCCGCCTCTGATCACGGGATCGATGGTGGTCCCCTCCGCGGCGACCGCCTGGACGCGCGCGAGGAGGCCTTTTCCGGGAGCGGCTAGGGAGGAGCCCCCGAGGAGGCAGGCTCCCGAAGGATCGACGCCGACGCCTTCCGCCCCGGTCGCGGCGCAGAGCCTCCGGAGGAGGTCCCCGGTCCCGCATCCCGCGTCGAGGATGGATCTCGGGCTCTCCTTGACGGCGAAGGCCTCGAGGGCGGCGATGTCCTCCTCGATGAGGGCGTCGTCCAGGAGAAGCGGAGAACCGTAGAGGGTCTCGAGGTAATCGACCCAGGCCCTCGACTCGCGGGCCTCGGGAACGTCATCGTAGAAAAGGCCCATGGCGCCTCCGCGGGGAGTATAGCCGATCCTGAGCCGGTATGGGGAGGGCGATCCGGGACGGTCAGGGCGTGACGACGACCACGACGACCTCCGGCCATGCGAGGAATCGGACGTCGAGACCGGTCGTCCCGACGCCGCGGGTCACGTAAAGACGCGTATCGGCGATTCGGTATTCGCCGTGGAGGTACGGGCCCGATTCCGCAGGCAGACCCACGAGGGGGACGCCGAAGAGCGTCGCCTGGCCCCCGTGCGTATGGCCCGAGAACGCGTACGTCCCTTCCCGGTACAGGACGTCCGCGTCCAAGCGGCTCATGAAACCAGGCGCGTGGCAGAGGATGAGGGCGGGCCCGTTGCCCAGAGAAGGAGCGCGCGGCGGTTCGAAGGATCCGAGGAGGAGGTCGTCCGCGCCGTAGATGGCAGCCTTCCTTCCACAGGACTCCCAGGCTACGGCCTCGTTCACGAGGAGCCGCACGCCGTGCCTCGCATACAGCGCCCTCATGGCCGCAACGCCTACCGCGTAGTCGTGATTGCCCATGACCGCGAACGCGCTCGTGCCCATCTCGAGGAGGGCGAGGACCGCGTCCGCCGCGGCGAGACCGCGCCCGTCGTTGAGCGTGTCGCCTCCGATGAGGAGGATGTCCGGCTTCGCCGCGCGGATGCGTTCGGCGAGCGCGCGGTAAATCCGGGCGGGCTTACCTCCCGGCGCCGAGCCCTTCCTGATATGAAGGTCCGAAACGAAGACGACGCGTATGGGCCCGGGCACGGCGGACCGAGCTTCCTCGGAGGGTACGCGCTTCGAGCCCGCCGCGCCGTACGCGCCTGAGTATTCGCTCGTGCCGAGCGCGAAGGCGGTCAAGCTCGCGCAGGAGGAGAGGGCCGCGGAGAGGAGGAGGGCGATGCACCCGCCGCTCAGGCGCTTCGCCGGCGTCGCGCGCTCCGCTCCGCCGCTCAGGGCTCGAGCCTGAAGCTCGCCGCGAGGGGCTCGGGGGCGCCGAGCTCCACGGAGCGCCTCCCGGGGGAAGAGGATCCGATGGCGATGCGGAATTCGCCCGGCTCGAGCCGCTCGTTCCCCGCGTCGTCTATGAGCGCGAGCATCGAGGAATCGATCGTGAAGGAGAGCTTCTTCGACTCGCCCGGCTTGAGCTCGACTCGTTTGACGCCGCGGAGCGAGGCGAGCGGCGTGCGCGTCGAGGCCTCGACGTCCGTTATGTAGAGCTGGGCCGTCTCCGCGGCGGTGACGCTTCCCGCGTTCTTCAAGGTGAACGATGCCTCGATCCCGCCGCCCGCCTTCATCGAGGGGGCCGAGAGCGAGAGCCCGGAGTACTCGAAGCGCGCGTACGAGAGCCCGAAGCCGAAGGGGAAGAGCGGCTCGCCGCGGAAGTACCGATACGTCCGGTTCTCCATCGAGTAGTCCTCGAAGGGCGGAAGGTCCGCGGTGGAGCGGTAGAAGGTCACGGGGAGCTTGCCCGAGGGCACCGCGTCGCCGAAGATGACGTCCGCCACCGCGTTGCCGCCCTCCTCGCCCGGGTACCAGCACATGAGGATGGCGTCCGCGAGCTCGGGGGGCACGGAGACCGCGCCGCCGCCCATGAGAACGACGACGAGCCGCTTGGTCCGCTCGCGGACCTTCTTGAGGAAATCGATCTGGACCTGGGGGAGCTCGATGGCCGGCCTGTCGCCGATCTCCGGGCTCATGAGGGCGTCGCCCTCCTCGCCCTCGAGCGAGGGGTCGTAGCCCATCACGGCGACGGTAAGCTCCGCGCCGGCCGACTCGAAGACGGCCCACTCCACGGGATTCTCCGCCTTGATGCTTACGAGGCAGCCGGGGCGGTAGTCGATGGTCACGTCCTCGCCGACCTTCCCCGCGATGCCCTCGAGGACCGTGACCATGCGCGGCGAGAGCCCGTAATAGTTCCCCATGAGGGAGCTCACGCTCGCGGCGTTGGGTCCGGTGACGTAGAGCTTCTTGAGCTCGCGCGCGACGGGAAGAACGCCCTCGTTCTTGAGGAGGACGATGGAGCGGATGGCGGCCTCGCGCGCGAGCGCGCGGTGCTTCTCGCAGTCGATGACCTTCTCGCTTATCCTGGACCAGGGCGAAGAGCGGTCGGGGTCGAAGAGCCCGAGGCGGAAGCGCACGTCGAGGGCGCGCTCCAGAGAGGCGTCGATGTCCGCTTCGGTTATGAGCCCTTCCTTCAGGGCGGGGACGAGATACTGGTACGTGCAGCCGCAATTGACGTCGCAGCCCGCCTTGAGGGCCATGGCCGCGGATTCCTCGAAGCGCTTCGTCACCCCGTGGTGGTCGTGGAAGTCCCTGATGGCCCAGCAATCGGAGACGAAGTGCCCCTTGAAGCCCCAGCGCTTCCTCAGGATGTCCCCGATGAGCGTGGGCGAGGCGCAGCAGACCTCGCCGTTCGTGCGGTTGTAGGCGCCCATCACGGATTCGACGCCCGCGTCCACGAGGGTCTTGAAGGCGGGGAGGTAGGTCTCCCAGAGGTCCTTCTTGCTCGCCACCGCGTTGAAGCCGTGGCGGAGGGCCTCCGGCCCCGAGTGCACGGCGTAGTGTTTGGCGCAGGCGGCGAGCTTGGGGCGCGCGGGATCCGGCCCCTGGAGCCCGCGCACGACGGCGGATCCGAGGAGGCCCGAGAGCCATGGATCCTCGCCGTAGGTCTCCTGGCCGCGGCCCCAGCGCGGGTCGCGGAAGACGTTGATGTTGGGGGTCCAGTAGGTGAGCCCGCGGTAGCGGC
>CAZIEI010000175.1:0-4658 GCA_964538705.1 uncultured Spirochaetales bacterium
CCGGTGAGGAGGATGGAACGGCGTAACGTCCGTCGTTTGTCGCCGGTTACGTGATATCGTATTGCCGCTTGAATCCCTTTGAGGGGATCGTTCCGCTTAGCGATTCCCTCAAAGGGCCTCTGTTCGCGCAATGCGCGTCGGGGTTAGGCGATGGCTCTTCCCTTTATTGAGAAAACGACGGCCTCATCGATCCTATCGCTTCCTGAGCCGTTCCCTGATGGCGTCCCCGTACAGCATGAGGAAGAGCGCGGCGAGGATGGCGGCCATGCCCGGCGCGAGGAAGGCCACGGGCTTTTCCCCGCCCAAGGCGATGCCGAGGAGCACCGCGATGAGAGGGTTCACGATAGCGTAGCTCACGATGCGGTTGCTGGGCTCATGCTTGAGGAGATAGCTGTACGCGTAGAAGGCGAGGGAGCCGATGGTGGCGAGGTAGGAGAGGCCGATCCATGATAGGGCCGTCACCTCGGGGAGGATCTCCGGGACGGGACGATACGCGAACAGCGATATGATAATGGCGATGAGGCCGGCGATCGCCATCTGCAAGCCGGAATTGGCGAGGTTATTGGGATGGATGGGGAGCTTGTGGCCGACCGCGGTCGCGAACGCCCAGGCGAGGAATCCCGCGATAACGGAAATAATTCCGGGACTGAGACGGAACGATCCAGATCCTCCCTCGTAGAGGAGGACGGCGACGCCCGCGAGGCCGAGGAGCATGGCGAAGACCCTGATCCAGGAGAGCCTTTCCTTGAAAAGAACGCGATTGAAGAAGGCGACGACGAGGGGCGTGGATGAGATGATGATGGCGGCGAGGTAGCTGTCCACTTCCATCTCACCGACGGAGACGAGACCGTTCCCGAGAACGAGGAGGAATACGCCCATGAAGGCGGCCGAGAGGAGGTTCTTCAAGGTGATCGGGAATAGCTTCCCCTGGGCGAGGGCGATGCCGAGGAAAGCGAGCCCGGAGAAGAGGAAGCGCGTCCCAACCAGCCAGTAGGGGGGTATGGTTTCCACCGCCCAGCTGATGGCGAGGTAGGTGGAACCCCAAACGACGTAGACCGTGAGGTAGGACGCGATGATGGCCGGGACGTTGCTTTTCATGAATCAAGACTAGCGGGAACGACCCGCCGAGGGCAACAGCCCGCTCCGCTGCTAGCAAGTGCGGGCGCACGGGGGGGGGCCGCGTGGAGGCGCTCGGCCCTTGACTCCGTTCGCCGCGAACGGACATAGTGGTTTCACCGCGCCTCTGAAGCGCGGGAAGGAGCCCCCATGGCGGAACGAACGCTTCCCCCCAATTTCATCAGCGACGCCGTTACCGAGGACCTCGCCTCCGGCCGGTTCAAGTACGTGCGTACCCGCCTCCCGCCCGAACCCAACGGATGGATGCACATAGGCCACGCGAAGGCCTTCAGCATCGATTATTATGTCGCCAAGGACTTCGGCGGGGAGTGCAACCTCCGCTTCGACGACACGAATCCCGAGAAGGAGGACATGTCCTACGTCGAGGCCATCAAGCGCGATTCCGCCTGGCTCGGTTTCGACACCGCGGGCAGGCAGTTCTTCGCGTCGGACTACTACGAGCGCCTCTACGGCTTCGCGGTCGACCTCATCAAGAAGGGGAAGGCCTACGTGGACGACCTCTCCGACGAGGAGATCCGCGTGTACCGCGGAACGGCCGTCCCCGACAGGAACAACATCACCGTCACCCCGCCTGGGAAGGATAGTCCCTTCAGGAACCGCTCGGTCGAGGAGAACCTCGATCTCTTCGCGCGGATGCGCGCGGGCGAGTACGCGGACGGGGAGAAGACGCTCCGCGCCAAGATCGACATGGCGCATCCTAACCTCGTGATGCGGGATCCGGTGATGTACCGCATCAGGAGGGAGCCTCACTACCGCACGGGGGACGCCTGGTGCATCTACCCCATGTACGACTTCCAGCATCCCCTCTCGGACGCCATCGAGGGGATCACGCACTCGCTCTGCAGCCTCGAGTACGAGATCCACCGGCCGCTGTACGAATGGTTCATCAGGGAGTGCGGCGCATTCCCCTCCAGGCAGATCGAGTTCGCCCGGCTCAATATCACGCACACGGTGCTCTCCAAGCGCTGGCTCCTCAGGCTCGTGACCGAGAAGAAGGTGGCGGGCTGGGACGATCCGCGCATGCCCACGATCGCCGGCCTCAGGCGGCGCGGGTACACGAAAGAGGCCATCAAGGACTTCATCACGCGCATCGGTATCGCAAAAACCGATTCGATGGTGGACATCCAGCTTCTCGAGCATTGCCTCCGCGAGGACCTCAATAAGCGGGCGAACCGCGTCATGGCGGTGCTGAGGCCCGTGAGGCTCGTCATCGATAACTGGCCGGCGGGGAAGGTCGAGGAGCTCGAGGCGGTGAACAATCCCGAAGACCCGGCCGCGGGGACGAGGAAGCTGCCGTTCTCAGGAGAACTCTACATCGATAGGGACGACTTCATGGTCGAACCGCCGCCCAAGTACTTCAGGCTCTTCCCCGGATCGCAGGTCAGGCTGCGCTACGGCTACATCGTCACCTGCACGGGCTTCGAGAAGGATAACGCCACGGGCGAGGTTTCCTCTGTGCGCTGCACGTACGACCCCGAGACGAGGGGCGGAAACGCGCCGGACAACAAGAAAGTGAAGGGCACCATCCATTGGGTATCCGCCGCGCACGCCGTCCCGATCGAGGCGCGACTCTACGAGCACCTCTTCGGCGCGGAACGTCCCATGGAGACGGAGCCGGGCCTCGATTGGATCGATACTGTCGACCCGGCGTCGCTCGAGTCCCTCGGCGGAGCCATGGGCGAACCCTCGCTCGCGAACGCGAAGCCGGGGGATTCCTTCCAGTTCGAGCGCTCGGGCTATTTCTGCGCCGACCCCGATTCCAAGCCGGGGAGGCCCGTCTTCAACCGCTCCGTGAGCCTCAGGGACACCTGGGCCAAGATCGAGAAGAAGGGCGGATGAGGAGCGGCCTCGTGAAGCCCATAATCGGCCTCGCCTGCATCGCCGCGCTCTCCGGCTGCGTCTTGAGGGACGGTCAGCGCGGAACCAACGCGCGCGAGCGGCCACTGCCGCCCGAGCGGCTCGTCATCGCTTACGCGCCCGATTGGGAGGGACTCGACGGCATCCTCGAAGGCGTGGGGAAAGGCCTCCTCACGCACGTCAACGTCTCCTTCCTGAACCCCCTCCCGGACGGGAGCCTCCCGGAGATCGACGGCGCCGCCGCTCTCATCGATCGCGCGCACGGCATGGGCGCGGGCGTTTTCCTCTCCGTCGGCGGGGGCGGCACTTCGACAGAGGGCAAGCTCGCGCGGCAGTGGCGGAAAATCATGTCCGGCAAGGCGCGGGAAGAGTTCGCCGCGGCCGTAGTCGCGTACGCGGCCGAACGGGGCTATGACGGGATCGATTTGGACGTGGAAGGAGCGGGCATCGGTCCGGGCTACGCGCGCTTCGTGATCGCGCTCGACGACGCGCGGCGCGAGCGTTCCAAGGGCGGAAAACGCCTCTGGCTCACGGCGGCCCTTCCGGGCGACCTGGACGATCCGGACGTCTCCAAGGCGGCGCTGGAGTCGTTCGACTGGATCAACGTCATGGCTTACGACCTCACGGGTCCCTGGAACCCGGGCAATCCCGGACCGCACAGCCCATACGCCTACGCCGAATCGAGCCTCAGGCGCTTCGCCGCCCGGGGCCTGCCCCCCGAACGGCTCGTCCTGGGCATCCCCCTTTACGGCTACCGCTTCGGTCCGGGCAAGGAGAAACGCCATTTCGGGTGGGACGAGATCGTCAGGGATTTCCCCGAATCGGCGGCCATGGACGAGATCAGGCTTCCGGGGTCACGCGGGACGGTTTACTTCAACGGGAAGGAGACCGTGCGCGCGAAGGCCGTGCTGGCGCGGGGAAGCGCGCGGGGGATCATGTTCTGGCAGATCGGCCAGGACGCGCGTGGGCCGGATTCCCTCATCAAGGCCGGAGCGGAGGCCCTCAGGGACTGAGGCGCCTCCTTGCCCCCGCGGCGAGGACTCGTCTATACTCGAGCCGCGCGTATGCAACGGCGGCCGCGAGGATAGCGGCCCGGTTCACGCGACACGACGCCCCCCTCCGCGCCATGGAGGGAAGGCAAGGAGCACAGCATGGCAACCAACGACGCGGGCGCCCCCCTCACCATGGACAAGCTCACTTCGCTCTGCAAGCGGAGGGGCTTCGTATTCCAGTCATCGGAGATTTACGGGGGCCAGAACGGCGCCTGGGACTACGGTCCCATGGGCATAGAGCTCAAGAACAGGATCCAGCGCTTCTGGTGGAAGGAGATGACCCAGCTCCACGACGACATCGTGGGCCTGGACGCGGCCATTCTCATGCATCCCCGGACCTGGGAGGCTTCCGGCCACGTGGAGAATTTCACGGACCCCCTCGTGGACTGCAAGAAGTGCAAGATGCGCTTCCGCGCGGACATGATAAGCGAGGACAAGCTCGCCAAGAAGGAATGCCCCGAATGCGGCGGCGAGCTCACGGATACCCGCAAGTTCAACCTCATGTTCAAGACCCACATCGGCCCCGTGGACGACGGCACGGGCCTCATCTACCTCCGCCCGGAGACCGCCCAGGGCATCTACGTCAACTACAAGAACATCGCCCAGTCGAAC
>CAZIEI010000176.1:0-4649 GCA_964538705.1 uncultured Spirochaetales bacterium
CATCATTGCGTCGTGCCCGCAAATGCCGCGGTTCGAGGCCGATGAAGACGTCGTAGCCGCTCATTTTGCGCCTCCCGCGTAATCCGATCCCGGGCAGGGGGAGGGGGGCATTGCCTTTTCCATGATCCGCGCCGCATCGAAGAGGAAACGTTCGCCGAAGGCCGGGGCCATGAACTGCATGCCCGTCGGGAGTCCGCCGCGGATGCCCGCCGGGAAGGAGAGGGCGGGGAGGCCCGCGAGGTTGGCCGTGACGGTGAAGACGTCCGCCTTTTTCTGGGCGAAGGAGTCCATCGAGCGGTCCCCGCGCTTGAAGGCGCGCGTGGGGAAGACGGGGAGGAGGAAGAGGTCCGCGCGCGCGAAGGCTTCGTCGAAGGAGCGCTTGATGGCGGTGCGGATCTTCTGGGCGCGAACGTAAAACTGCTCCTGGAAGCCCGAACGGAGGACGTACGTGCCGAGCATGACGCGGAGCTTCACCTCGCTCCCGAATCCATCGGTCCGAGATTTCACGATGAGGTCGTCGGGGTTCTCCGCGTAGTAGGGCCTGAGCCCGTAGCGGATCCCGTTGTAACGCGCGAGATTGGCGGAGGCCTCCGCGGCCGCGATGGTGTAGTAGGCCGGGACCGCGTACTCGAGGAGGGGAAGGGGGACCTCCTCCACGGCGACGCCAGCCGCCTTGAGCGCCTCGACCGAATCGCGTAGAGCGGCTGCCACCTCGGGCTCGAGGCCCTCGGCGCTCGCGAGGACGGCGACGCGCTTGAGCGGACGGGCCGCCGGGGCGCCGGGGCCGTCGTCGGGATGGTCGAGCGAGGTCTGGTCCATGGGATCGCTCCCGCGCATCGCCTTGAACGCGGCCTCTGCGAGGTCGACGTCGCGGGAGAGCACTCCGATCACCTCGAGGCTCGAGGCGTAGGCGACGAGGCCGGAGCGCGAGACAGTTCCGTAGGTGGGCTTGAGGCCGTAGACGCCGCAGAAAGCGGCGGGCTGTCTCACGGAGCCGCCCGTGTCGCTCCCGAGCGCGAAGGGCACGATGCCGGCGGCCACGGCCGCCGCCGATCCGCCCGAGGATCCGCCGGGCACGCGCTCTGCGTCCCAGGGATTGCACGTGCGCTGGAGCGCGGAGTTCTCCGTCGAGGAGCCCATGCCGAATTCGTCGAGGTTCGTCGTTCCGACGACGACGGCGCCCGCGGCCTCGAGCCGTTCGACGGCGGTGGCGCTGTAGGGCGAAACGACGTCGGAGAGCATCTTGGAGCCGCAGGTGACCTTCCAGCCTTTGACCGCGATGTTGTTCTTGACGGCGAAGGGGAGTCCCGCGAGGGCTCCTTCGGCGGCGGAGGCAGCGGGCGCGCCCGCCTTGGCGGGGCGGAACTCGAGGAGCGAGCTCAGGCCCTTGTCGCGGGCGCGTGCGAAGCGTTCGTATTCCTGGGCGGAAGCGGCGTTCCTGTACCGCTCGTATCGATCGGGCATCTCGGCTCGCCTCCTAAAGGACGTTGGGGATCACGATGTGGCGCCCCTCGAGGTCGGGGGCCTGGTCGAGCATATCGGCGACGGCGCGTACGCGATCATTCGCGCGTTCGCGATCATTCGCGCGTTCGCGATCCTCGCCGGGGCGAGGATCGTCGGCGGCGTCGGGGCGGACGCGGTTCCCGCGCACGAGGGCGTGCGTCGTGGGACCGAGCCCCGAGACGTCGAAGGAGCGCATCGTCTCGAAGTACTCGATCATCCGCGCGACCTCGGCCCCGAGGCGTTCCGCGTCGCCCTCGCCGAGCTCGATCTTCGCGAGATCGGCCGTTGTCTTCAGCTCATCGATGTCCATGGAGCCTCCTCGCGCGCATCGCCGCGCACGTTTACCGTCAACGCTCCGCGAGCCAGCGCGTGATGGACGCGGCGGCCTGCTTGCCTTCCATGAAGGCCCAAACGATCAATGATTGCCCCCGGCGCATATCGCCCGAGGCGAAGACGCCGCTCGCGCTCGTCATGTACGAGGCGTCGGCCTTCAGCGTTCCCTGTTGAGTGAACTCGAGCTTGAGAGCCTCGGTCAAGGGGGATTGTTCGGCGCCCGTGAAGCCCAGGGCGAGGACGGCCATGTCGGCCGGAATGGCGAACTCGGTGCCGGGGATCTCGCGCATCGCCGGCCGCGGACCCGACATGTCCCACTCGACGCGCACGCAGTCGAGGGCCTCGAGCTTCCCGTCCTTCCCCTTGAAGGCCTTCGTGTTCACGAGGAAGTCCTGGATCACGCCCTCCTCGTGGCTTGACGTAGGATGGTAGACGCGGGGGAAGACGGGCCAGGGCTGGGTGGTGGGGCGCTTCTCGGGCGGCTTCGGGAGGATCTCGATCTGGATGACCGATGAGGCGCCCTGGCGGTTGGCGGTCCCGACGCAGTCCGAGCCCGTGTCTCCGCCGCCGATGACCACGACGCGCTTTCCCTTCGCGTTAATCTCCGGAAGGTCGCTATACTCGCCTGAGACCGCGCGATTCGAGCGCGCGAGGTAGTCGACGGCGAAGTGGACGCCCTCGAGATCGCGTCCGGGAACCTTGAGGTCGCGGAGGGCGCGCGAGCCGCCCGCGAGGAGGACCGCGTCGTACTCGCGCTCGAGGGCGCGGGCGTCTATCGTCCCGTGGTGCCCGTCGCCGACGGCGCGGCCGCAGGAGAAGATGATGCCCTCCTCTTCGAGGAGCCGGACGCGCCGATCGAGGATCGCCTTGTCGAGCTTGAAGTCGGGGATGCCGTAGCGGAGGAAGCCGCCCGGCCTCGCGTCGCGCTCGAAGACCGTCACCTCGTGGCCGGCCTGGTTGAGGGCGTCGGCGGCGGCGAGGCCCGCGGGGCCCGAACCGATCACGGCGACCCTCGTCCCGACCCGTTTAGGGATCCGGGGCTTCACCCATCCCTCGGCGAAGGCGCGCTCGACGATGTCGAGCTCGTTCTGCCTGATGGAGACCGCGTCGTCGTTGTAGGCGAGCACGCAACCGCCCTCGCAGAGGGCGGGGCAGAGGCGGCCCGTGATCTCGGGAAAGGCGGAGGTGAGCGCGAGGGACTCCCAGGCCTCCCTCCACTTGCCGCGGTAGGCGAGGTCGTTCCACTCGGGGATGTAGTTCCCGAGGGGGCAGTTTCCGTGGCAGAAGGGCGTGCCGCAGTCCATGCAGCGGCTCGCCTGTGCCACGGTCTCCGATTCGTCCCTTAGGATCTCCACCTCCCGAAAGTCGGAAAGCCGCTCGTCCACGGGGCGGTACTCGGCCCAGGAGCGCTTGTGCTTGAGGAAGCCTTGGTTATCTCCCATGCTCGGAGCCTCCCTTCGATGCGAGATAAGCGCGGTAGTCGCGCGGCATGACCTTGCGGAAGCGCGCGAGGTTCTCATCCCAGGCGGCGAGAATGGCCGCGGCCCTGTCCGAGCCCGTGAGCTCGCGGTGCCTGCCGATGATCCGCTTGAGGTCCGCGGCGTCGGAATCCGAGAGCCGCTCGACGTCGGCGAACTCGCCCTTGAACTTGGACGCGAAGGATTCCTCTGGGTCCCAGACGAAGGCGATGCCGCCGGACATCCCCGCCGCGAAGTTGCGCCCGACGGGCCCGAGGATGATGGCGGTCCCGCCCGTCATGTACTCGCAGCCGTGGTCGCCGACGCCTTCCGCTACCGCGACCGCGCCAGAGTTCCTGACGCAGAAGCGCTCGCCCGCGCGGCCCCGGACGAAGAGCTCGCCGGAGATGGCGCCGTAGAGCGCGACGTTCCCGATGATGACGTTGTCTTCGGGGCGGAAATCCGCGCCCTCCCCCGGGCTCACGACGAGCGTGCCGCCGAAGAGGCCCTTGCCCACGTAGTCGTTGGCCATTCCGTTCAGCGAGAAAGTCGCGCCCCTGCAGAGCCAGGCGCCGAAGCTCTGTCCCGCGACGCCCGAGAGCTCCACGCGGAGGGTCCCCGGCGGGAGGCCCGCCTCGCCGCGCCGCTTCATGATCTCGCCCGAGAGCCGGGCGCCCGCGGAGCGATCGGTGTTGGCGATGGGGAGGTCGATCCGCACAGGCTCGTCCCGGTCGATCGCGTCGCGCGCGAGCTCGATGATCCTGAGGTCGAGCGGGGCGCGGAGGTCCGGATGGACGAGGGCGGGGTCCCGTCGGACGAGCCCCTCGGAAGCGGGCCTGTGGAGGACGAGGGAAAAGTCGAGGCCGGCTTCGGCGGCCGCGGGCGAGGCCTCGAGCATGTCCGAGCGGCCGACCATCTCGTCGATTGAGCGGAAGCCGAGCTCGGCCATCGTCTCGCGCATCTGGCGCGCGATGTGGAGCATGAGGTTCGCTACGTACTCGGGGCGCCCAGAGAAGCGGCCCGCGCAGCGGTCGTCCTGGGTCGCTACACCCACCGAGCAGTTGTTGAGGTGGCAGTGGCGGAGCATGAGGCAGCCCTCGGCGATGAGGGCCGAGGCCGCGTAGCCGAACTCCTCCGCGCCGAGAAGGCAGGCGATGATCGCGTCCCTTCCCGTCCTGATGCCGCCGTCGCATTGGAGGCGGACGCGGGACCTGAGGCCGTTCATGACGAGGGTCTGGTGCGTTTCCGCGAGCCCGAGCTCCCAGGGGAGGCCGGCCCGCTTGATGGAGCCGAGGGGCGAGGCTCCCGTTCCGCCGTCGCCGCCGGAGATGAGGATCATCTCCGCCCTTCCCTTTG
>CAZIEI010000177.1:0-4603 GCA_964538705.1 uncultured Spirochaetales bacterium
TGCGCGACATCATCGACAAGAAGGCGGTGAGCTACGGCTGGCTAGGCGTGCGGCTGCAATCGCCGGACGCGGAGACACTCGCGTCCCTCGGATTCCAGGGCAAGAAGGGCGCTTTCGTGGAACAGCTCGTGCAGGGTTCCCCCGCTGACAAGGCCGGCATACTTCCTGGCGACCTCATCGTGAAGATGGACGGAAAGGCCGTGGAGAATTCGAACGAGCTCACGCGCATGGTAGGCGACGTCCCCGCCGGATCGAGAGTGGAAATGACCCTCCTCCGGGCGAAGACCGAGAGGCGCCTTCCCGTGAGGATCGAGGCGAGGGACGAGAAGGTCGTTGCGGACAACGCCAAGCTCTGGCCGGGCTTCGTGGTCGTTCCCGCGAAGGCCCTCGACAGGCCGGACAGGACTGAAGGGCTCGTAGTCGTCTCCGTGATACCAACTACTCCCGCCGCCGGCATGGGCCTCAAGGCGGGCGACGAGATCGTCGAGGTGAACGGGAAGAAGGTGAAGAGCCTCGAGGAGTTCTTCGAGCGCCTCAACCAGAGCGGAGACAAGATCATGTTCCGCTACAAGAGGGACAGCCAGGAATTCGAGACACCCGCCCACATTCGAAAAAAGTAATCCACCTAGGCGAGATAGCCAGGGACAAGGGCCGCCCACCTGGGCGGCCCTTGTCTTTTCATTCGCCAGAATACGATAATGGGGTCTTGACGCCCGCCTGAACGCGGAGGCCAGCGCGCTTCCCCGGGGCTCGCGGCGGGGTCGAGGAGACGAGATGAAGGAATTTCTCCCCTACGAGACCGTGCGCGACAATGCGCTCAAGCTCGCTAAGCGCATCCGCGACGACGGATTCGAGCCGGACGTCATCTACGTCTCCTTGCGCGGCGGCGCGTATATGGGGAACGTCATTTCGGAATACTTCAAGATCCTGCGCGGGTCGGGGCGGCCGGTGTTCTACGCCGCGGTTGTCGCGCGGTCCTACGCGGACGTCAAGAAGAACGGCGCCGTCCGCGTCGATGGATGGACTTACTCCCCCGAGCACCTCCGGACGGGCGACAAGGTGCTCCTCGTGGACGACATCTTCGATTCGGGGATGACCATCAACCACCTCGTCGGGATTATCCTGGAGAAGGGCATCCCGAGGGAGGACGTGAAGGTAGCCGTGCACGACTACAAGCGGTTCCTGGACCGGAAGGACCAGCTTCCCATACAGCCCGATTACTACTGCAGGATCCACGAGATCGCGGGCCCGGAAGAGGATCGCTGGATACATTACATGAGCCACGAGCTCGTCGGACTCGAGAAGGACGAGCTCGAAAAGCACTACTACGCGCGGGACCCGGAGCTCCGCGAAGTGCTCTCCATCCTCGAGGGGAAGAAGGGCTGAGCGGCGAGGGGCGCTACGCGGCCCCCCAGTCGTCCTTGAGGACCTTCTCCTCGCGCGAGGCCACGGCCGCCGAGACGGCGTCTCCGAGACCGAGCGATCCGTAGGCCTCCCGTTCGATGGCGAGGTCAGGCGCGAGGATGGGGTGCTTGGGCGAGAATAAAACGCAGCAGTCCTCGTAGGGCAGGACCGAGATCGGGAAGGTACCGATGGCACGAGCCGTCTCGACGATCGACTGCTTGTCGAGGCCGATGAGGGGCCGGAGGACCGGCAGGTCCGTGAAGGATTGCGAAAAGCGGATGCTCTCCTGGGTCTGGCTCGCCACCTGCCCGAGGCTCTCCCCGGTGATGAGCGATCGCGCGTCCCGTTCGCGCGCGATCGCGTCCGCGGCGGCCATCATCGCGGCGCGGAGGAAGAGCGTCGTCTCGTTCGGTTTCGCGCCCTTCTTGATGAGGGTCTGCACCTCGGTGAAAGGAACGATATGGAGGCGCACGGGGCCGGAGAACCGCGAGAGCACGGTCCCGAGGTCCTCCACCTTCTTCTGCGCCTCCATGGACGTGAAGGGGTATGAGTGGAAGTGGACGGCCTCTATGAAGAGGCCGCGGAGCGCCATGAGGTAGCCCGCCACGGGCGAATCTATGCCCCCCGAGAGGAGAAGGAGGCCCCGGCCCGACGAGCCAGCCGGCAGGCCGCGGAGGCCCCGGTGCTCGTCCACGTAGACGAAGGCCTTGTCGCGGATCTCCACGCTGACCGTGAATTCCGGCTTTCTCACGTCCACGACGACTGAATCGAAGCGATCGAGGAGGGCTGCCCCCACGGCTGACGATATGCCGTAGGAGTCGAGGGGAAAGCTCTTGTCCGCCCTCCTACTCTCGGCCTTGAAGCGGCGCTTCCCGGCGCGTAGGGGCCCCTCTTCCGCGAGCAGCGTTGCGGCGGCGAGGATGGCGTCGATGGACTTCTCCACGCGGAGGCAGGGGGCAAAGCCCGTGATGCCGGGGAGCCGCGAAAGGATCCGTTCCGTCCTCGCGGGATCCTCGCTCTCGAGCGCGATGAAGAAGCGGCCATCGCTCGTCTCGATACGGTGGCGGGTTCCCTCGAAGCGCCGTTTGAGGTCCCACCGGAGTTGTTTCAGGAACCGGTCCTGGTTCTCGCCCTTGAGCACGAGCTCGCCGAGCTTGAGGAGGTAGAGGCGCTCGCCCGTCACGATGAGAGCTCCTTTTTTGCGTCGGCGAGTAAGCCGAGGAAGGCCTCGACGTCGGCCGCCGAGCTCGTCCTTCCGAAGGAGACGCGGAACGCCGAGAGCGATATCTTCTCGTCGACGCCCATGGCCGCGAGAACGCGGCGATCGCGGCGCTTCGATGAGCAGGCCGAGCCCGCGGAGACGAGGACGCCGCGGGCCGAGAGGAAGCGGACGAGGACCTCGGCCGGTAGGCCGGGCAGGGCAGCCTGTAGGATCCACGGGGAGAAGCGGGGATCGGCGGGGACGCGTGCGGCCGGGATCACGGTTCCGCCGAGCGAGCGGATGCCTTCGATGGCCGCTGAGCAGAGTAAATCGATCCTCGCCTTTTCGCTCGCCATCGAGGAGGCGGCGGCCTCCGCCGCGAGGGCGAAGGATACTGCCCCTCCCAGGTTCTCGGTGCCGGCGCGCATGCCCTCCTCCTGGCCGCCTCCTTTCCAGAGGACGTCGAGGGGCTTCCGGGTCCAGAGGAGGCCGATTCCGCGCGGTCCTCCGATCTTGTGGGCGGAGAACGCGGCGGAGTCGATTCCGAGCGCCCAAGGGTCGAAGGGCGTTTTCCCGAGGGCCTGCGTGGCGTCGACGTGGACTCGGACGTCCTCGCCGCCTTGGATGGAGCGGACCGCAGCCACGACGGCGGGTATGTCCTGGATAGCGCCCGTTTCGTTGTTGACCGCCATGACGGCCACGAGGCGAGGGCGCCGTGAGAGCGCCGAGCTTAGGCTGTCAGAACTGACGCGGCCGTCCGGGCCGACGCCGATCGTCGTAGCGGACAATCCGCAGCGCGAGAGGCCTTTGCAGGCTTCATGGACGGAAGGATGCTCGATCGCGGAGATCGCGACCAGGCCCTGCCCCGAGCGGACGAGCACGCTCCCGAGGGCGATCGCGTTGGCTTCGGTCGCGCCCGAGCAGAGCGTCGCCGAGCCCCCGGACGCGAAGGAGGCGAGGAGCCGCGAGCGGGCCTCGTCGAGGGCGCGCTTCGCGCGGACACCGGCGGCGTGGGCGGAGGAAGGGTTCGCGTAATGCGCGAGGGACGCTTCCGTCCCGGCCCTGAGCCACTCGGGCTCGGGAGGAGCGGACGCGGCCCAATCGAGGTAGATTTCTCCGGGCATCGGAGCCTATGGTACCGAAAACGGCTTTCCGAACGCAAGCGACCGCGGGCGGGGGCCTCAGCGGACGCGGCGGTTAGCCTTGAGCGCCACGACCGAGCCCTTCGCGCGGCCAGCCGCGAAGACCTTGAGGCCGAGGAAATTCTCTCCCCTCGACCGGCAACGGATGACGGAAGCCGTGTTCTCTATCTCGTCGACGATCTCCGTTCCGCGGGGGAAGAGCGCCTTGAGGACGCAGCCGTCGATGTCGAGGTCGAGCACGATGGAGCGGCCCGGGCTATCGGCGAGGGCGGAGAAGTCGAGGCGGATCGTGGAGCGGTCCGACTCGAGGCGGACGCGGTCGCTCGCGAGCCAGTCCCCGGATTTACGCATCCCCGCCGCCGAAATCTTCAGGACCTGGACCTCGGGAGAGGCGGAGGAGGTCACCGCCAGGGGCTTGAGCGCCTCGGATAAGCGAGCGAGGTCGCGGGGATCCGAGGCCGACATGATCTCCGAGAGCGCGGATTCCATGCGCTCCTCGGTGAGCGCGCCCGTGGAATAGGCCCTCACGGCGAGGTCCTTCGCGGTTTCCCTGTCCCGTTCGTCGATCATGCGTCCCTCCCTCCGCATATTACGCCGGGGGCCCTTCCGGGGGAAAGCCCCCGGGAGGGGCGGGAGCCGGCCGTCCTTGCAGAATCCCGCGTTTTCCCGTATCCTCAGCCCCATGCACGACCGATCCCTCATCAGGAATTTCTGCATCATCGCCCATATCGACCACGGCAAATCCACGCTCGCCGACCGGCTCATCCAGAAGGCCCGCATCGTGGAGGACAGGGATTTCCAGGACCAGATCCTCGACAACATGGACATCGAGCGCGAGCGGGGCATCACCATCAAG
>CAZIEI010000178.1:0-4539 GCA_964538705.1 uncultured Spirochaetales bacterium
CGCAGACGGTGGCCATCGACGATGAACCATTCGATTCGAGGATCTCGGACACTACGCGGATCGTGTAGGGGAAGGCGTCCTTCGTCGGCAGGATGGCCTCAAGGGCCCTTCGCGCGAGGTGGCCATGGCCGATCTCGCGGCGCCCGGTCCCGAGCCTGCCCGTCTCGCCTACGGAGAAGGGCGGGAAGTTGTAGTGGAGCATGAAGCGCTCGCGCCTATCGCCCTCGATGTCGTCGAAGATCTGCTCGTCGAAGACGGTGCCGAGGGTGACCGTGGAGAGGGACTGCGTCTCGCCGCGGGTGAAAAGCGCCGAGCCGTGCGTCCGGGGGAGGACTCCGATCTCGCAGGTGATGGGCCGGATATCGGTGAGGCCGCGGCCGTCCACGCGGAGGCCCTTCTCCAGGATGGAAGTCCTGAGGATCTCGTACTGGAAGTCGTCCATGAGGTTCGCGAAGAGCTTCTGCTGCATATCGTCCGCGAGGGAATCCTTGAACTTCTCCTTGGTATCCGCAACTACGGCGCCGATGGCGGCGTAGCGCTCCATCTTGCCCTTCACGAAGCAGGCGGCCTTGAGGCGGTCGTAGCAGAAGGAGCGGATTTCGTCCTTGGTCTTGATCTCGACGGTGGTGGCGGCCATGGGGAGCTTAGGCTTCCCGGCGAGCTCCCTGAGCTTGAGCTGGAGCTGGCAGAGGTCAGCGATGGGCTTCTTGGCTTTCTCGATGGCGGCGAGCATGAGTTCCTCGCTCACGCCCTTGGCGCCGCCCTCGACCATGGTGATGCCCTCCTCAGTGCCGGAGACGACGATCTCGAGCTCGCAGGCGGCGATCTGGTCGAAGGTCGGGTTGACGACAAGCTCGCCCTTAACCGAGGCGACGCGGACCGCCGCGATGGGGCCGCCGAAGGGGATGTCGGATATGACCACCGCCGCGCTGGCGGCGACCACTGCGAGGACGTCGGGGGTGTTGACCTGGTCCGCGGAGAGGACCGTGGGGACGATCTGGATCTCGCGGCCGAAGGCCTTGTCGAAGAGCGGGCGCATGGGCCGGTCGATAAGGCGGGAGACGAGGATCTCCTTGTCCTTGGGCCTAGCCTCGCGCTTGATGAATCCGCCGGGGATCTTACCCGCGGCGTAGTACTTTTCGTTGTACTCGACGGTGAGGGGCACGAAGTCGAGCCCCTCCTTGGCCTCGCTCGAGCAGCAGGCGGTCGCTATAACCGCGGTGCCGGCATACTGGGCGAAGATGGATCCGTTGGCCTGCTTGGCCATCCGTCCGGTTTCGAGGACGATCTCGTCGTTCCCGATCTTGTAGCTTACTCTATGGAGCATCGCTTTCCTTCTTGGTGAGAGGAAGCGCGGGCTTTGGATCCGCGCCCCCTCCGCGGCGGACGCCCTGCGTCGCCGCGATCGGTGCCATTCCGCGATGGCGGGGACGGGCGCCCGTCGGGCGCGTTCCCGCCCGAGGGCGGATGAGGAGGACGCGCGATAGCGCGCCGTAAGGTCGGCGGAGGAAAGCCGCCGCGGTCCCGGCAGCGGATGCCGCAGTGGGGACCCCTCGCGGCGCTGGGCGCGCCCCGGGGGAGTTACTTGCGGAGTCCGAGCTTCTCGATGAGGGAGCGGTAGCCCTCGAGGTCGGTGCGCTGGAGGTACTTGAGCAGCCTTCTCCGCTGGCCGACGAGCATGAGGAGCCCGCGGCGGGAGTTGGTGTCGTTCTTGTGCGCTTTGAAGTGCTCGGTGAGGGAATTGATCCGCTCGGTGAGCAGGGCAACCTGAACTTCCGTTTTTCCGGAATCCTTCTCGTTCTTCCCGTACGCGGCGATCGTCGCCGCCTTCGCTGCCTTGGTAACAGCCATGATTCTTCTTGCTCCTTCTATCACATCAAATTAGCGGTATTCTACACGAATTCCAGGGCTCTCGGCAAGGGCGCGGGGATGAGGAACGACCGGGAATCCCTCGATTCTCCGAGGAATTCGACCTCCACGGGCATCCTCTCGCCTGAATCGAGGACGGCGACGGCTCCGTAGCGTCCGGCCTTCGGGAGCGCGAATCCCCTACCCGCCTGGAAGGCGCGGAAAGCGGCGCCAGAGGGTTCGACGGCGAACTCGCTCGGCTTAATCACGTAAGGGCGGCCCAGGAAGGAGGCGGCTTCGGACAGCCTCCCTTCGCGTATCGCTTCCCTGATGGCCCTGGAGGATATCACCGCATTCCCGTCGCGGAGGGAGTGCACGACCTCGGAAGCCATGCCGAGGGAGGTCGCGTAAGCCGCCGCGTCGCGCGACGCGAGCGAGGCGCCCCTTCCCAGCCGGGAATTCTCCCCGAGTACCATGGAAACGGCGCCGAGGACGGAGCGGAGGGATCGGATGAACTCCTCACCGTCCGTCTCGCGAAGCGTCGCGTCAAAATCCGCGACTACGCAGGAACCGATTCCCGCCTCCGCGATGAGATCGAGCCTCGATTCGAGGCTTAGAATATCCCCCTGATATCCGCTCGGAGCGAGGAGTCGCTTGGGATTCTCCTTGAAGGTGAAGCAGACGGGCTCGGCGCCAGAACCGGAGGCTAAGACGAGGACGCGCTTCAGGATCTCCGCGTGCCCGCGATGGACGCCGTCGAAAACCCCTACCGCTATAGCGCTTCCCCGCGGCGCGAACGGCGCCTCCTCTCGAGGCGGCCAATCGATGATCTTCATTCGGGACGCCCCAGCACGAGCTCGTACTCGGGTTTTGCCGTCACGCCGCGGACGACGCCGAGCGGCCTTTCCGTGCCCTCCTCGAAGACGGCGTGGCTGGGGAGATCGGGCATCGACACGCCGCGATATCGCGACGCGGAGATGGTCTTCCCGATAAGGAAGGCCGGCGCATCGCTGGCCGGCAAATAGGTCGTCCCGAGGCCGATCCGTAGAGCGATCGCGGGAGTGAAGGGCATGAGGGAAGCGGGCGCGAGGGCATCGGCGGGGATCGTCTCTGATTCGTCGAAGCCTCCCGCGTATGTGCGCCTGAGGCGCGATACATGGGCGACGGTCCCGCATGAGGCGGCGATGTCGCGGGCGATGGCCCTGATGTAGGTTCCGGGACCGCAATCCACCTCGATGACCGCGACGCCGTCCCCGTAGGAGAGGAGCCGGATGTCGTCGATTCGGACCGGGCGGGGTTCGAGTTCGACGGTTTCGCCCGCGAGGGCCCGTTCGTAGGCGCGCTTCCCGTCGACGTGCACGGAGGAGTATTCGGGGGGACGCTGGAGCACCTCGCCTATGAACGAGGGGATGGCAGCGCGGATATCGGCTTCAGCGGGAAGCGGCCCGCGCGCGATGACTTCCCCTTCGGGATCGAGGGTATCCGTGGCGGTTCCGAAGGAGACGGATGCCCGATAGCGCTTGGGGCTTCCCATGAAGAAGCGCGCGAGGCGCGTATAGCGGCCGGCGAGGACGGGAAGGACTCCCGAGGCGAATTTATCGAGCGTGCCCGAATGGCCCGCCTTGCCGCAGTTGGTCGCGCGGGACGCGAGGGAGACGAGGGCCTGAGAAGTCAGGCCCTCGGGCTTGTCAGCGGGAATGATTCCGTCGATGGAATTCGCGAGTCCGCGCCTCACAGGTCCTTCATCTTGGAGATGATGTCCATGCCCTCGCGCACGCCGCGATCGGGCAGGAATTTGAGTTTAGGCGTGAGGCGCATCCTGAGCTTGCGCCCCACGATGGACTGGATGTATGGCGCCGCCGAGTTGAGTCCTGCGACTCCTGCTTCGAGCTCGCCCGAATCCTGGAAGGTGGACACGAAGACGCGGGCGGAGGAGTAGTCCCGCGCGGCTTCCACTCTCGTTACCGAGAGGAAGCTGTTAACGCGCGGGTCCTTCACCTCGCCCGAGACGATGAGGCTCCCGATCTCCCGGGCGAGCTGCTCCTCGACGCGGCGCTGCCTGAGCTCGGACATTCCTCAGCCGACCGTGTCCGCGAGCTTCCGCTGGATCTCGATCTGCTCCGTGAAGTCCAGGGTATCCCCGATCTTGAGGTCCTGCAGGCCCTCGATGCCGATGCCGCACTCGTAGCCGGCCTCGACCTCCCTCGCGTCGTCCTTGAAGCGCTTGAGGGAGCCCACCTTGCCGGAGAATATCTCGATGCCGTCGCGCGTGACGTGCACGAGGGCTGTCCGTTTGACCTTGCCCTCCGTGACCATGCAGCCCGCGACCACGCCGTACTTCGGGACCTTGAACACCTCGCGAACCTCCGCCGAGCCGAGGTCCTGCTCGCGGAGCTCGGGCGCCAGCATGCCCTCCATGGCCTGCTGGATCTCCTCGACCGCGCGGTAGATGATGTTGTACTTGCGGATCTCGACCTTTTCCTGGTCCGCCCTGGCCTTGACCTTGGGAGTGGGCCTCACGTTGAAGCCGATGATGACGGCTTCCGAGGACGAGGCGAGGTACACGTCGTCCTCGCTGATGGCGCCCGCCGACGAGCGGATGACGTTGAGCCTGACCTCTGGGGTCGAGAGCTTCTCGAGGGATGCCTTCACGGCCTCCGCGGAGCCCTGGACGTCGGCCTTGATGATGAC
>CAZIEI010000179.1:0-4483 GCA_964538705.1 uncultured Spirochaetales bacterium
CCCGCTGGCGGCCATCCTTGACTGGGTGAATGTTCCCTGCCCTGTCTGCGGCGGACCGTTCGACTCCTGCCGCCCCGAGGGGTGCGGTGGACGGCCCGATCGCTCTGGCTTCTTGATACGAAGGTACGCCCGGGCACGGACATTGTCAATGGAGCCGTGCGCGTGGACCGCCCCGGGGGCGGCCGGTATTCCCGGCCCGGCACCTTCGGGTATCCTGGCACCCTTATGGTACATGCCGTCGAAGAAGATCTCGAGATGATCGGTTCCGGGCGCAACGGGAACGTATATCGCGGTCCGGGCGGCGAGGCAATAAAGGTATTGAGGCTCGACCGCTTCGAAAGCCTCGCCGAGGCCGTGCGCGCCGCCGCGGAGGAAGAAACCCGTGCCCGTCTCGTGGAAGAACTCCGCCCCGAGGCTCCGCGCTTCCGCGGCCGGACCGAACGCGGGGGCATGCCCTGTCTTCGGTACGAGCTCATCGAGGGCCCCGCCGTGGGGCGGATCTTCGATACCCGTCCGTTCGAGGGCCTCCGCGTCGCGCGGGACATGGGCGCACTCCACGCCCGCATCTGCCGGACCGCGGTGGATCCGGGCGCCCTCCCGCGGTTCTCCGAAGCCTACGGCTGGAGGATACGCGACTCCGAATGGGCGAGCGAGGGCTTGAAGCGGGCGCTCTTCTCCTTCATCGACGAGGAGGGCGGGACCTCCCTCTGCCACGGTGATTTCCATCCTGAGAACGTGCTCGCGTCCCCGGCGGGGCTCAGGGTGATCGACTGGGAGGGCGCGTACCGCGGCCAGCCCATGGCTGACGCGGCGCGGACCGTCTACCTCCTCGAGCGGGGCCGCGCTCCGTCCCGGGACGATGCCCGCATGGGCGCGGCGGAACTCGCCTTCCGCGCGCTCGCGTCCCGCGCGTACCGCCGCGCGTTCTTCGAAAAGGCGGGCGGCTTCGATCCCCGGAGGTGGAGGCGGTGGGGGCTCGTCATCGCCGTCTGCCGCGTCGTCGAGGGGATTCGCGGGGAGATCCCCTGGATACAGGAGCGGATCGCTGCGGCGGAGCGCGACCTCCTAGCGCGTGGGGCGCTATGATTCTGAACGCGCGTTCGGTATAGCCGTCCGGCGGGAAAACGTCGGCGCCCAGCGCGCGAATTCGGCGAGGGCGCGGTATATACTTTCCTCATCATGATGAGAAAATACGATCGGATCGTCATCGGCCTCATCGCCCTGCTCGCGGCATCTCAGGCCGCGCCTCCCAAGCCCGACTTCCCCGGAGACCTGGACATGGAGAAGCTCCTCGCGGGTACGGTGATCGTGGAGCGGCTCATGCGTGACGGCGTTCCCGGCGTGGGCCTCGCCTTCACGCTGGACGCGTCGCGCGACGAGGCCTGGACCCTCCTCACCGACGATCGCATCATCACCGACCTCTATCCCGACTGCGACGAGGCCGTGGTGCGCCGCTCGGGTCCGGACGGAGCCCTCATCGAATACCACGTGACCATCCTCTTCAAAAAATATTCCTACACCCTCGAGATGCGTTACGACCGCGAGGCCTACCGGATCACCTGGCGCGACGCGGGCGGAGACTTCAAGCGCATCGGCGGCTACTGGGAGGTGCGCGAGACCGGGCGCGAAGGCACGAGCCTCCTCCTCAACGAATCCCTGCTTGAGACGGGTTTTAAGGTACCCGGCTGGCTCGACTCCTGGGTCAAGATAAGCAAGACGCGGGACATGGCCGCGGATTTCCGGAGGTGGGTCGATCAAGGAGCGCGCGGCGCGTTATAGTGGGGCCGCAATGAGATTCGAGATCGAGCTTAAGGCCCATGCGATGGATCCCGCCGCCGTACGCCGCGCGCTGGACGGACTCGTCGCGTCCGGCCGCGCCGCCTTCGTCCGCGAGTTCCGGAAATCCGACCGCTATTTCCTCCTTCCGGGCGCGGAGCCGGGGCAGGGGAAGAACTTCCGTGCCAGGTCCGACGGAGAGGGCGCGTACCTCACCTGGAAACAGCGGAGCAAGCGGGGTGGACTCGAGGTGAACCTGGAGCGCGAATGCCGCGTGGACGATCCCGAGCCCTTGATCGAACTCCTCGCCTCGCTCGGCGCGAAGCCCTATTTCACCAAGACGAAGATCGGGCGCGAGTACGCGATGGACGGCCTTACGGTGGAATTCTGCGAAGTCCCGCCCCTCGGTTGGTTCGTCGAGATCGAGTGCGTCGTCGATGCGTCCGCGGACAAGGGGCGAGCGGGCGAGGCCCTTCACGCCGGAAGCGGGGCGATCGGTCCGGGCGCGCCGCCTACCTTCGCACCCGAGGCCGCCCTGGTGGAGAGCGTCCGCGCCCGCGAGGTCGCCGTCCTCGCCCTCATCGGCATAAGCGAATCCGAGATCGAGGAGCGGCCCTACTCGGCGATGCTCGCGGGGTACAAGGACACCTGAGGGCGGAGCGGCCTGTCCGATGCGGACCGCCGCCGCCTCACTTCGTCACGCGGTACCGGATGATTGTCCAGAAGTCCTCGGGCTTTGTTCCCCGGCCGTCGCCGCCGCGGAGGTACTCCTCCTCGTGGTCGCCTGAGACGCGGTACCCCCGCGCTTTGATGAAATCCTCGAGTTTCTGGATCGTTGGCGGCTCGGTCGCGTAGGAACCGAGGTGGAGGATCTCCGCCGTCATTCCGTATTCCCAGCGCGCGAGCCGGGCGCCCGCGGCCTTGGCCCGCTCCGTGAGGACCGTGCCCTCCGGCACAGGGATGCCCACGGCCCCCTCCCAGGGATTGCCCGCGATCGCCTTCAAACGCTCCTCCGCGGGCATGGATAGATCGATTGGAAAGCGGAAACGGGCCTTGGGCGCCTTGAACGACGGTCCCCCCTTGGGGACGCCCTTCAGCGAATAATACGCATTGAAGATCTTCCCGAAGGCCTCCGCGATGACGGCGTCCTTACTCCCGGAGAAGGGGACCTCGAGCACGAGCTCGCTCGGCTTGTCCGCGATTCGCGGCTCCTTGAGGGGGAGGTAGGCGCTTAAGTCGGGCTTTTTCCCGAAGAAAATGAGCGCGACCAGGACCGCGGCAACGACGAGGACGCCCGCGACGATAAGAACGATGACCGATGGTTTCATGGTTCCTCCTTGCGATTCGATGTCGACGCGAATCATGGCGCAAGGCTTTGACACCGGTATGTCAGCGTTTTTCCGTCATCCGTTCGATTTTTCGATTTTCCGCGCCGCTTCCGCCATGGCCGTCCTGAGGGACGCGGGTTTCAGGACCTCCACCCCTGGCCCGAATCCGAGGAGAGTGTTCACCATCCAGGCGCCCTTGGGGACCCTGAGAGTCACCTCGAGCCTCCCGTCGTCCGCGGCGCGCATGTCGTCCTGGGCGAACCACTCCTCCGCGTCCGCCGCTCGCTCGCTCTCGAAACGGAGTAGGACATCCATCAATTCGATGTTCGCGCCCAAGTCCGCGGGACGGTACGCCTCCGGCCGCCGCTTGAAGCGCTCCAGCACCAGGCGGACGTTCCGCATCCGCGCGAGCTTGAAGAGGCGAAAATCCCCGCGCAGGCGGCAGTAGCCCCAGAGATACCAGGCGTAGGACTTGAAGACGAGGGTCATGGGCTCGACGGCCCGCTCCTCCGCGGGTCGCCCGTATGAGGCGTACGCGAACCTGAGGACGCGCTTTTCAGCGATGGCGCGCTCGACCGTCCGTGAGAGCTCCCGTTCGTCCTCGCGCTTCCCCCAGGGGAAGAGGTCGACGACCACGCGTTCCTCCGGGGTGCGCGCTTTCCCGCCGCGCCGCATGAGCCCGCCGAGCTTTTCCAGCGCCGATCCGATTGAAGCATCGCCGATCGCTTCATGGACCCCCTTGAGGGCGCTCACCGCCGCGGAAAGATCCTCCGCGCCCATGATGCTCCGGTCGATGCTATAGTCCGGATCGATCCCGTACCCGCCGCCCGGCCCTCCGCGCGCGATGACCGGAATGCCCGCGGCGTCGATGGTCTCCAGGTCGCGGTAAATGGTCCGCACGGCGACCCCGAACCGCTCGGCCATCTCCTTGGCGCTCGCCCGTTCCCGGTTGAGCAGCATCACGATAATCCCCAGCACCCGATCCATTTTCACGCCGCGATTGTACCACGATCTCCCCGCTCACCGTACTCCAACCGCGCCCGGACTCGCCGCAAGGCTTAGTCGGTAAATTTTTTCACGGTATCGAGGGCATGGCTTACGAAAAAGCGCGGGTGGCACGGAAGAACGCGGCGAATGATTCCGTACGTTTGACCCTAGTCTATACCCGATAAGGGAGGCTTAATGAGCCGCGTTCTTCCGTGCCAGGCCCCGCATACCTAAACGTGATGCCCTCGATAGCGTGAAAACATGACCAGAAGCGGCCCTTGCCGCGCGTCCGCGGCTCGAGTAGGATACGGCACTATGCCCAACAACGACGTTAAATCCGTCCTCATCATCGGTTCGGGACCCATCGTGATCGGCCAGGCCTGCGAGTTCGA
>CAZIEI010000180.1:0-4362 GCA_964538705.1 uncultured Spirochaetales bacterium
CGAGCGGGATGGCGATGCTCCCCGCGATGGAAACGACCCTCGGCGAGGAGCTCGCCTCGGCGTACCGGAACATGCGCATCCAGGAGCAGCCCGTCCCCGTCGAGGAGCTCGTCTCGAGGAAGCGCGCCCTCTCGCCCGGCGCCATCCTCGGCATCTCGGGGGGTGTCGTCGCCGCGGTCGTAATCGCGATCTTTGCCATCGTCCTCGCCGCCAGGGGTCCCTCGGACCGGGCGGAGGGAAGCGCGCCGCCCGAGAAGAAATCCTACGACCTCAAGGGAGAGCCCCTCGAGAAGCGCCTCTACCGCGGGGACAGCGTCATCGTCGAGCACTCCGGAGAGAAGTACAAGCTCGAGGTGACGGACATAAGCGACGCGGTCTTCATCCAGTCGCCGACCGGGAAGCTCCGCTTCGCCCTCGGCGAAGAATTCGGCATCGACCTCGACTCGGACAACGAGAGCGACGTGACCGGCTCCGTCCGCGACTTCGTCCGCGGTTCGCCGGACAAGGGCGCGATGATCAGGCTCGCGCCGGCGGGCGCGGCGGCCCTCATCGCCGGCGCGGCCGACGCTTCCCCCGTTCCCGGAGCCTCCGCTCCCGCGGCCTCCGGCCTCTCGGGATCGGCGGCTCCCTCATCCTCCGAAGCCCCCGTCGCCGTGGCGGGCAAGGGCCAGGTCCTCGTCGAGTCCCGCGGAAGCCCTTATCCCTTCACCATGAACGTCACCTTCCGCCAGTACTGCATGTTCAGGCACGAGGTTGACCGCAAGAAAGAGCGGACCGAACGCTACTACCGGAAGACGGAGCAGATCTCCGCGAGCGCCAACGACGGCGTCAAGATCTGGGCCTCGAACGCCTCCGCCTGCGTGGTGCAAGTGGTCGCGGGCGGCAAGACCGTCAACGTGGAGCTCGGCAGGCCCGGCGAGGTGGTGGTGAAAAACATCAAGTGGGTCCAGACCGAAGGCGGGACCTGGGCCCTCACCTCCCTCCCCGTGGATTGATGGCCGGACCCTCGTTCTGGCTCGATCCCCACGGTTGCGCCAAGAACCAGGTCGACGCCGAGATCCTCATCTCCCTCCTCGAGGATTCGGGCTGGTCGATGACGGAGGGCCCCGAGGGCGCCGATCTCCTCATAGTGAACTCCTGCGGCTTCATCGAGAGCGCTAAGCGCGAGTCCATCGAGGCCCTCATCTCCCTGAAGCGCGAGTTCCCCGATAAGCGCGTCGTGATGGCGGGCTGCCTCTCCGAGCGCTACGCCGATGACCTCGCGCAAAGCCTCGAGGAGGCGGACGGCCTCCTCGGGAACGGCGACCTCTCCGCGGCCCCCGCCTTCCTCCGCGGGATCTTGGACGCGGGAGGGAAAAAGAGGCGCTCAGGCTCGCCCGTTCCCTCCCTGCGCCCCGAACGGGCGGCGCCATGCTCCGGAGCCGTTCGGCGCGAGCTCCTCTCTCTTCCGGGCTCCGCTTTCCTCAAGGTCGCCGAGGGTTGTTCCAATCGTTGCAGCTACTGCGCCATTCCCCTCATCAGGGGCGATCTACGCTCGCGGAGCGCCTCTTCCGTCGCGGAGGAGGCCGCGGCCCTCGAGCGCCGCGGGATCAAGGAGATCGTCCTCGTGGGCCAGGACCTCGGCGCCTGGGGTTCCGACGCGACGAACAGAGAGCGCCTCCCCGAGCTCGCGGAGTCGGTCCTCGGCGCGACGTCCTCCGCCTGGATCCGCATCCTTTATGTCCACCCCGACCATTTCCCCGAGCGCATCCTTGAGGTGGCCGCGGCGAATCCGCGCCTCCTCCCCTACTTCGACGTCCCCTTCCAGCACGCCTCGCCGCGCGTCCTCGAGCGGATGCGCCGGCGCGGAGATACCGACGCGAACCTCGCCCTCGTCGAGTCCATACGCGCGGCCCTCCCCGACGCCGTGATAAGGTCTACCTTCCTCCTCGGCTTCCCCGGGGAAGAGGAGGAGGACCTCGATGCCCTTGAACGCTTCATCTCCGAGGCCCGCCTCGACTGGGCCGGCTTCTTCGCGTACTCGCGCGAGGAAGGCACCGACGCCTCCTCGATGAAGGGACGCGTCTCCAAGCGCGAGGCCGAGCGCCGCGCGGAGCGCTTCCGCGCTCTCCAGGACTCGATCTCCCGCGAGCGCATGACGCGCTTCGCCGGGCGCGAGCTCGACGTCCTCGTGGAGGAGCGCGTGAGCGAGGCGACCGAGGACGAGGAAGCGCTCTCCCTGGGCCGCGCCTTCCTCCAGGCCCCCGAGGTCGACGGCCTCACCGTCATCACGGGGGACGCGCCCGCGCCGGGAAACCTAGTCCGCTGCAAGATCCTCGGCGCCGCGGGCATCGACCTCGACGCCCGACCCGTCGATGGATCGCGCCTCGCGGGGGCCGCCGGTGGGCGCTGAGCACCTCGAGGCACTCAATCCCGAACAACGAGAGGCGGTTCTCCATTCCGAGGGGCCCCTCCTCATCCTCGCGGGCGCGGGCTCGGGAAAGACCCGCGTCATCACCTCCAAGATCGCCTATCTCGTGAGCGAGCTTGGGATGCCGCCCGACTCCATCCTCGCCGTCACCTTCACCAACAAAGCAGCCGCCGAGATGCGCGTGCGTGCGGCCAAGCTCGATCCGCGCGCGGCCGACGTCATGATCCGGACCTTCCATTCCTTCGGCTGCTGGTTCCTGAGGCGCTACGGCTCGCGGCTCGGCATCGATTCCTCGTTCACCATCTACGACGAGGACGACCAGGCCGCCCTCCTCCAGGGGGCCTTCCCCGACTGGCGCAGGACGGACGCCGCCCAGGCGGTGAAATCGATCTCCCGCGCCAAGGACAGGCTCATCCTCCCCGGCGATCCCGCCTGCGCCGCCTTCGGCGCCGACTTCCCCGACGTATACGCGAAATACGAGGAACGCCTCAGGCGGACCGGCAACGTCGACTTCGGCGACCTCATCGCCCTCCCCATCCGCGTCCTCCACGAGTTCCCCGATATCGCCGATAGGATCCGCTCGCGCTTCAGGGCCATCCTCGTGGACGAGTACCAGGACTCCAACGCCGCGCAGTACGAACTCCTGAAGCTCCTCTACGGCGAGGGCGCGCACCTCTGCGTGGTGGGCGACGACGATCAGTCAATCTACCGCTTCCGCGGCGCCGAAGTCCGCAACATCCTCGGCTTCCCCGATGCCTTCCCCGGAACCGCCATCGTCCGCCTCGTGCGCAACTACCGATCCACCGCGCACATCCTCAGGGCCGCGCACTCTGTGGTCTCCAAGAACAAGGGCCGCATGGGCAAAGAGCTCGTGGCCGTGCGCGAGGGCGGCAAGAAGCCCGAGCTCGCCCTCCTCACGGGGCAGGACGAGGAGGCTCTCTACTGCTGCAAGGTCGCTGAAAAGCGCGTCCGCTCGGGCGGAGCCTGGTCCGACGTCGCCGTGCTCTACCGCACCAACGCCCAGTCACTCGCCTTCGAGACCGCCATGACCAACCGCGGCATCCCCTTCCGCGTCGTGGGCTCCCTCAAATTCTACGAGCGCGAGGAGATCAAGGACGCCCTCGCCCTCCTCTGCCTCCTCGCCAACGACCGTGACGAAGTCTCCTTCAAACGCATCGCCAACAAGCCCGCCCGCGGCCTCGGCGAGTCAAGCCTTTCCAAGGTGATGGCCCTCGCCGACCGCGACGGTTGCCCCATGACCGAGGCCCTCCGCCTCGCCGAGCCCGACCTCCCCGCGAAGGCCTCCAAGGGCGCGCGCGAATTCCTTTCGCTCGTCTCCGCGTTCGGCAAGGCCCTCGACGGCCCCTTCGCGACGGCCGAGGGCGGCCTCTACGACTTCGTCCATCGCGTCATCGAGGAGTCCGGCATCCTCGACCTCCACCGCTCCGAGGACGAGATCGCCGGCACCCAGCGCGCCGCCAACCTCGAGGAGCTCTCCAACGCGGCCTCGCTCTATCCCCCGGGCCGCGAGGGCCTCCTCGCCTTCCTCGAGGCCATCGCCCTCGACCGCTCCCGCCAGGAGGGCGGCGAGGCGGCAGGCCCCGGCGGGGCCGTGACCCTCATCACCATGCACAACACCAAGGGTCTCGAGTTCCCCGTCGTCCTGGTCACCGGACTCGAGCAGGGCCTCTTCCCCCGCGACGACGACGACGAAGACGACCTCGAGGAGCAGCGTAGGCTCTTCTACGTGGCCATCACGCGGGCCATGGACGAGATCCACTTCACCGCGTGCTCGAGCCGCCGCCTCCGCGGCCGCGTGGAATTCATGCGCCCCTCCTCTTTCCTCTACGAGCTCCCCGAGGACCTCGTCGCCGCCCTGCCCCGCCGCGCCCCTCCGGCCGACGCGCAGTGGCCCGTGGGCCAGGAGGTCTTCCACGAGGAATACGGCGGCG
>CAZIEI010000181.1:0-4305 GCA_964538705.1 uncultured Spirochaetales bacterium
GCGAGCTCGAGATCATGTTCGGGAAGGGCGTCTCAGCCTCCTCCGGCCTCATCGACGCCGCCGTCAAGTACGACATCGTGAAGAAGTCAGGCGCCTGGTTCTCCTACGGCGAGGAGAAGATCGGGCAGGGCAGGGAGAACGCCAAGGCCTTCATCGAGACCAACGCGGACCTCGCAGCCGAAATCGAGCGCAAGGTGCGCGAGCGCGTCTTCCCGGAGGCCGCCGCCCGCGAGGCCGCCCAGGGCAAGGCCTCGGCGCCCGCGAAGCCCAAGGCCCCGCCCGAGGGGGTGAAGGCGGGAGCAGGGAAAGCCGAGGCCGCCAAGGCCGCGACGGAGGCCGCCGAACCCGCAAAAGCGCCGCGCGCCCCGAAGGACAAGGCCGGGGACTCCGGCCTCTTCTAGGGTGCCCGTCGCCTACCTGGGGCTCGGATCCAACCGGGGGCGGAGCCGCGAGATCCTCGACTCCGCCGTCCTGCGGCTCTCCTCCATCTTGGAAGGGATTCGCTCCTCTTCGGTCTACGAGAGCCTGCCTCTGTACGTCACCGACCAGCCGCCATTCCTCAACATGGCGGTCGCGGGAGAATGCGCTCTGTCGCCAATTGAGCTCCTCGACGCCGCACAGGCCGTCGAGGCCGAGTTCGGACGCGACCGCTCCGTCGAGCGGAGGAAGGGCGAACGGACCCTCGATGTTGACCTCCTCCTCTACGGCGACGTCGTCATCGACGAACCGCGCCTCGCGATCCCGCACCCGGGGCTCCTCGAGCGGAAGTTCGCCCTCCTTCCCCTCCTCGAGCTCGAGCCTGGCCTTGCCCTCCCGGATGGGCGGCGCCTAGCGGACGCCTTTGACGCGATCGGAACGCAGGGTATTTACTATTCCAGCCTGACCCGGTATAGTTTTTTACACACCGATGAGCGACGTCGCCGATATCGAGCGCGAGGCTGACCCCGCGCGGTTCTTCCATCTAGAGGATTTCGAGGGGCCGCTGGACCTCCTCCTCTTCCTCATCAAGAAGAACGAAGTAAACATCTACGACATCCCCATCGCCTCCATCACCGAGCAATTCCTCGAGTACCTCTCCTGGGCCGAGTCGGTGAGCCTCGACTACCTCACGGAGTTCTATTCCATGGCCGCGACCCTCCTCCTCATCAAGTCGCGGATGCTCCTCCCCATAGAGGCCACGGACGACGAGGACTACGACGATCCGCGGGCCGTCCTCGTGGACACCCTCATCGAGTACCAGCGCTACAAGAAGCTCTCCGAGCTCATGGAGGTGAAGGAACTCGAGTCTGAGTGGGTGATCGAGCGCCGTAAGCTCCAGCGGCCGCTCCCCTTCGAGGAAGACGAGTCGATGTGGGACGAGCTCGACGTCTGGGACCTCCTCAAGGCCTTCACGGCGCTCATGTCGAGCATGTCCTCCGAGCGCGTCATCGACCTCTACGAGGAGGTTTCGATCAACGAGAAGGTGACCCTCCTCGACGAGCTCCTCGCGTCCCGGGACGAGATCCTCTTCACGGACCTCATCGTGCGCAAGGACTCGCTCCTGGACGTGGTCTGCGCCTTCCTCGCCATCCTCGAGTCGGTGAAGATGAGGATGATCTCGATCCGACAGCACCGTCTCTTTGGGGACATACGGATATCGCGTCGCAAGGAAACTGCGGAATCGGCGACGCCGGTGGAGCCGGCCCCGGCCGGGGACGCGACGAATGCGCGGAACGCGACGGACGCGGCTGAACGAACCGGGACGGAGGCCGAAGGGGATGGGATTCAGCATGGATAACGAAATCGCCCTCGTAGAGGCCATACTTTTCCTCGAGTCCGATCCCGTGGACGAGGAAACACTCGCTCGCGTTTCGGGCCTCGCCAAGGACATTGTGGACAAGGCCCTCGAGGCGCTCAAAGAGCGGGCGGCACGGTCGGATTCCGGGCTCGAGCTCGTGAAGCTCTCGGGCGGCTGGGTCTTCGTCCCCAAGAAGGACCTCTGGGAATACCTCCGCGTCCGATACGGGAAGAAGAACGAGCAGAAACTCTCACGCGCGGCGCTCGAAACGCTCTCCATTATCGCTTATTCCCAGCCCGTGACGCGGGCGGAGATCGAATCCATCCGCGGCGTGGCGGCTGACAACATGATCCGGCTCCTCGCCGAGCGCGGGTTCATTCGCGAGGCGGGAAAGAAGGACGCGCCCGGCAAGCCGATCCAGTACGCGACTACAAAGGAATTCTTGAAATTCTTCCGGCTCGCCTCGATCGCGGACCTGCCGCGACTCGACGAGCTGGACGAGGAGCGCTTTGAGCTCGAACCAAAGGAGTGAGGAGGGCGCGGGTCCTATGCGCCTCCACGCCTTCATCGCCCGGTCGGGGGCGGCCTCGAGGCGCGCCGCGGAGCGCATGATCGCGGAGGGGCGGGTCCATGTGAACGGCGAGACCGTCACGGAGATGGGCCGCTCCTGGAACCCCGGCGACCGTGTGGAGCTGGACGGACGGCTCCTGGAGCTGGAAACGCGCAAGGTTTACGTCCTCTTAAACAAGCCCGCGGGCTACCTTTGCGCGTCCTCCGATCCCGCGGGGCGGAAGCTCGCGCTCGACCTCCTGCAGGAGGAGTTCCGCGAGCGGCTCTATAACGTGGGACGCCTGGACCAGTGGTCGTCCGGCCTCATCCTGTTCACGAACGATGGGGAATTCGCTCGGGCGGTGTCGCACCCCTCGTCGGGGATCGAGAAGGAATACCTGGTCGAGGCCGTCGATCCCCTGCCGGAGGGATTCCTCGATTCCTTCGAGAAGGGCATCCACGCGGGAGGCGAGACGTACCGCGCCGTTTCCGCCCGGGCCTGCGGGGAGAAGGGAGCGGACATCGTCCTCGTGGAGGGGAAGAACCGCGAGATTAGGCGGGTCTTCGAGGCCGCCGGGATCAGGATCAAAGCGCTCGAGCGCGTCAGGATCGGGCAACTGGGGCTTGGAGGGCTCGCCCACGGTGCGTATCGGATCCTCGACGGGGACGAGGTCGCGGGGCTCATGGGCCTGGCCGGGATAAGGGGAGGGGCGGGGCATGATCGTAGCCATTGATGGACCAGCCGGCTGCGGCAAGAGCACGATCGCGAAGCTGATTTCGGAACGGCTCGGATACACGTACGTCAATTCGGGGAACATCTACCGCGCCATCACGCTCCATATCCTTGAAACGGGCACGGACCCCGAGGACGAGGCGGCGGTCGTGGCGGAGGCGGCACGGGTAGACATCTGCTACCGGGGAGGGAGGCTTTTCCTGGACGGGAGAGATGTCGAGGGCGAGCTCCGCGGGGAGCGCGTGGACCGCTGGGTGTCACATGTCTCGCGCTATATTCCCGTGAGGAGGCAGGCTAACGCCCTCGTCAAGGAGCTCGCTTCGCGGGGCGACGCCGTGGTCGAGGGCAGGGATATGACCAGCGTCGTGTTCCCGGACGCAGAGGTCCGCTTCTTCCTGGACGCCTCGGTGGACGCACGCGCTACGAGAAGGCATGACCAAGGGCTGACAGGGCTTGGAATCGGGGAGATCCGGAAGAACCTGGAGATGCGGGACGAGATTGACAGGAATAAGGCCGAGGGAGCCCTCGTCCGGGCGGAAGGCGTCGACTATATCGACACGTCCGGCTTGACCATCGATGAAGTTTATGCGAAAGTAGTTCGGAAGATCAACTTACAAGGGAAGCGTATGGATCAGAAGGAAGTGGCGCAGGGTGCGGCCCCGGTTTCCGCGGGTAACATCCAGACACGATTGCAGGAGCAATATCTAAAATCGCTCGAGCAGCTTGAAGAAGGCGATGTCGTCGACGGCATCGTCGTCCAAGTCACCAATGACACCGTCTTCGTCGACGTCGGGTACAAGTCCGAGGGGACCATCCCCCTCGATGAATTCCCGACGAAGCCCAATATCGGCGACGCCGTGCCGGTCGTCCTCCTCAAGAAGGAGTCGCACGACGGCAAGGTCGTCGTGTCCAAGAAGCGGGCCGACGAGAAGATATACTGGCGGAACGTCTCGAACGCCTTCAAGAATCACGAGCCGGTCGAGGGGACCATCGAGAAGACCGTGAAGGGCACGGCTTCAGGGCCTTCCTCCCCATCTCCCAGGCCGACATCCAGAAGGTCGAGAAGCCCGAGAAGCTCCTCGGCGTCGCCTCGCGCTTCTATATCGACCGCCTCTACTCCGAGAAGAAGGTCAACATCGTCGTCACGCGGCGAAACCTCATGGAGCAGGAAGTCGAGAAGCACCGCGAGGACTTCTTCGCCCACACCAACATCGGCGATGAGGTGCACGGCGCGGTGAAGAGCTTC
>CAZIEI010000182.1:0-4297 GCA_964538705.1 uncultured Spirochaetales bacterium
GACGGTCTCTATGAGGGAAGGGTTCTTTGGGTCGGGTTCGAGCTTTTTCCGGAGCGAGGCGATGTGCTGGTCGAGGCTCCTCGACTCGGGCGCCGAGTCCCAGCCCCAGCATACCTTGAAGAAGGCGTCCCTGCTCACGGCCTTTCCGCGCCGCTCGTGGAGAAGGGAGAGGAGCGACGCCTCGAGCTTGGTGAGGTCTATCGTCCCCCGGTTCGAGCTGGCCCTGAGTGAACCGGGTTCCACCTCCCAGGGGCCGAAAGAGAAGCGCTCGGCGGCATCCGCCTCGCCGCTTCCCGGGCGGAGCCGCCTGAGCAGGGCCCGCACGCGCGCCACGAGCTCCCGGGAGCCGAAGGGCTTGGTGAGGAAATCGTCCGCGCCCAATTCCAGTCCCAGGACCTTGTCGATCTCCTCCGCCTTCGCGCTGATGAAGATCACCGGAACCGCGGAGCCGGACTCGCGGATCTTGCGGCAGAGATCGTAGCCGGACATCCCCGGCATCATGACGTCGAGGCAGGCGAGGTCGAAGGAAGCGCCGGAGAAGAGCTCCCAGGCCCGCTTCCCGTTCTCGGCCACGCAGGGCTCCCAGCCCTCCTTGGCGAGGATCTCCGCGATCGCCTTCCTGGTGAAGGGATCGTCCTCCGCGATGAGAACGCGCATCAATCGATCCTTTCCGCCGCGACGGTGAGGAGGAAGCTCGCTCCCTTATCCCCCGCTCCGCCGCCCGACGCGCCGGGTCCTTCCAGGACGAGATCTCCTCCGCGCTGGCGCGCGAGGTCCCGCGAAATCGAGAGCCCGAGGCCCGAGCCCGAGGCGCCCTCGCTCACCGAGTCCGAGAGGCGCGTGAAGGGCTCGAAGATCCGCTCGCGGTCTTTTTCCGGGATGCCATCGCCGCGGTCCCGCACGCGGGCCCAGGGGCCGCGCTCGCCCGCCCCCGTCTCCACAAGGACGTAGCGCCCCGACGAGGCGTACTTTTCCGCGTTGGAGACGAGGTTCCCGATGATCTGCCCGACGGCGTCCGCCTCGATAACGTAGCGGCCCGATCCGCCGGGCCTGAAGTCGAGCTCGATGCCCTTCTCCGCGAAGGCGGGCTTGAAGCACTCGAGCGAGGCGCCCACGACGTCGTCCCAGTCCGCCTCCTCGCCTCGCCGCTTTTCGCCCTCGTCCCGGCGCGCGAAGCTGAGGACGTTGTGGATGAGGCGGCTCAGGCGCTCGCACTCCGCCGATATGACCTCGAGGTAGGAGGATGGATCGTCGCAGCCGCCCTCGCGGAGGAGGTCCGCGTAGAGGCGGATGTTGGTGAGGGGGGCCTTGAGCTCGTGCGAGACCTGGTTCACGAAGCTCACTCGCTGCCGTGCCTCCGCCATCTCGCTCCGGAGGCCGCGAGAGAGGTAATAGACCCCGGCGCCGATGAGGGCCGCGAGGAGGGCGGCCGACACGGCGAGGAACCAGGATTCGCCCGCGGCCATGGAACCGAGCGCGAGGGTGTCGGCGTAGCTCCGGAATTCCCAGCCCTGAAAGGGGACCGAGAGCCTGCGCGCGGCGAGCGGCTCCTCGCCCCCCGCTGGTTCGTAGTCGCCCCATCGGAGGAAGTCCCCGCCCTCGGCGTTCACGAGGACGATGCGCTCCTTTCCGCGGCGAGGGGAGCGAGATGCGACCTTTTCCCGCGTGGCGGTATTCACGAGAGCCTCGGGCAGCCCACCCGAGACGACGGAGAGGAAGGCCGCCGAGTTGAGCTCCGCGCCGACGATGGCGCCGCTCCGCTTCCGCATCCAGTAGGCGAACTGCTGGCCCTCTCCGTGGAACCAGGTGACCCACCCCGAGTCGGGCGAGGACATGGAGCTCTCGGATCCGACGGGCCTGTCCAGCGCGCCTCCCGCGAAAGCCGCCGCCGCGCGGACGCGGAAATCCGCCTCAACTACGCTCGCGCCGTCGACGGGCGGGAAGACGATCTCCCCGTCCTCGACGAGGAATGCCTGCCGCGCGAGGCCGTCGCTCTCGGAGAATTCCCGGAGCGCTTTCGGGTCCTCCCCGAGCGCGTCCAGGTCATCGAGGAGGCGGGACTCGATTGCGTTAACGTTGTCTTCGATTTTAGAGGCGAGGTCTGAGAGGCGTGCGCCTAGGGCTCTCGAAACGGCGGCCCTGGCCCGTCCGCGCTCGTCGCGCACGGAGCGCCATCCCATCCACAGCGCGAATGCGGTGGGGAGAAGGATGACGGCTCCGATGACGGCGACGATGCTTTTCCTCAAGCCTCAGTACCTCTGCTGGGATTTCGCCCCGTAGTTATAATCGGTCATCTTCTTCCGGTTCTTGCGCCAATCCTCATCGTCCGCGAGGACGTCGGCGTCGCTGGCGTTGGCTTCACTGGCTTGAAGGAGCTCATCCGATTCCAGCTCCTCGCCGAGGACTTGGAGCTCGGCCGCGGTGGTGCGGAGGAGTTCCTTGGCTTCCTTCACCTTGCCCTCGTCGCGGAGCTGGACGGCCCGCTCGTTCGCGAGGACCGAATTCTGGATCGCGACCTTTTCCACGACGTCATCGTTCTTGGCGCGGGCGATTTCCCGCTCGTCGCGGCTCGCGACGGCCCTGGCCGATCCCGAGAGGCTCGACTGCCGGGAGGAGGCCATGTTGAGATATGAGACGCTCACGTCCGCGACGTCCAGTTTTTGCCCGACGGCGGTCTCGGGGACCTCCACCTCGATGAGGAAGTAGCGATCCTGGAGGCTGTAGACGTTGTTGAGGTCTATGCGGATCTCCCCGTCGCGGATGACGCCCTCTCGATTGAGGATCTTGACGGGGCGGACGCCCTTACCGCACCTGATCTTTAGGATCACGTTCTGCGCGACCACGTCGAAGGCGTCGCGGAACTCCAGGTCGAAGATGCGGGCGAGGTCCGCCGGTTCGCGGACGAAGGCGTGATTGCCGTCGCTCGCGGCGGCAAGGCGGGCCATAAGATCCTCGTTGTAGTCGAGGCCCAGGCCGATCGTGGTGACGGAAATGCCCTCCCTGAGGAGGGAGGCGCCGAGGTCGGCGAGCTCTCCGGGGCTGTCCGGGCCGACGTTGGCGAGGCCGTCCGAGAGGAGGATGACCCGGTTCACGCGTTGGCGGTCCAGCGCCTTGCGGATCTCGCGGGCCCCCTTGCTGACGCCCGCGAAGAGCGCGGTGCTTCCGCCCGAATAGATATTCCTGATGGCGCTGACGGCGCGGCGGCGGTCGCCGACGCGGGCGGCGGGGTAGATCACCGATGCCTCGTCGTCGTAGGCGACGATCGAGAGCACGTCCTTCGGCCCGAGGAAGCCGACGGCCATTTCCGCGGCGTCCTTGGCGCGCTCGAGCTTGTCGCCCTCCATGGAACCGGAGCGGTCCAGCACCAGGGCGACGTTGAGCGGGGGCCGGTTCCCGCCCCGGGCCCATTCGAATCCCGAGAGCCCGATCTTCACGTAGGCGCGCTGGCGGGCGCCCGCGCTGATCACGGGGCGGTCCAGGTCCACGGTGAGGACGAGCTCGGGGTCGGCCCAGGCGGCGGCGGCGAGGGCTGCAGCTACTGCTATTACGGCGATTCTCTTCATCTCTTGGCCTCCATCATGGAAGATTCCATAAGATGAATAAAGCCCCTTCCGGCCCCGTCCGGGTGAAAACGGCGTGAGATACGCGTAAAGAAGATGTGAAGGCCGCTATGAGACCGACGCGGCGCAGGCGGTCCTACGGGCGGTCGGATTCCTCGGGCGGCGCTGCCCCCTCCGCCTCCGCCTCGGGATCCTTGGAGATGGCCTTGAAGATGAACGCCTTGTTGCGGCCGGAGGCCTTGGCGCGGTAGAGCGCCCGGTCCGCCTGGCCGAGGATCTCCTCGGCGTCCTTGACGTCCTCCTTGGTGACATGCCTGAGCCCGAGGCTGATAGTCGCCCTGAGTTCCTTCCCCCGCTCCTCCACTATTATGCGCTCCACGCGCTTCCTGATGCGTTCCGCCGCCTGGCACGCGTTCTGGCGGTTGCACTGCACGAGGATGACCACGAACTCCTCGCCCCCGAAGCGTCCCGCGACGTCGCCCTTGCGGATGGACTCCATGAAGACCTCGGCGATGCGCATGAGCATCTTGTCTCCGGCCAGGTGTCCGTAGGCGTCGTTGAATTTCTTGAAGTGGTCCACGTCGATCAGCATGACCGCCATTTCGAAGCCGTAGCGCCTGACGCGCGCGAGTTCCAGGTCCAGCCTCGTGCGGATGTAGGCGTTGTTGTAGAGCCTGGTCTTGAGGTCCGTGATGGCCTTGAGGTAGTGGATGTTGTTCTGGAGGCCGATGGACGTG
>CAZIEI010000183.1:0-4294 GCA_964538705.1 uncultured Spirochaetales bacterium
ATCGCGCTCTTCCCCGGTGCCAGCGTGGAGGTGACGCACCTCCTCGGATCGGACGTCCTCCCCTTCGCCGCTCGCCTTATGCGCGACGACCTCAAGTCCTGGAAGGCCGCCGCGAAGCGCCTCGACGTATCCTTCGATTATCGGATGTACGTAGTCCGCCGTCTCAAGAAGGAGGGAGCGATCAGGGCGCTCAGAGACCTCCGTTCGCTCGGCATCGACGTGGTCTTCGACAGGCGCATCATCGATTATCCCTCGAGCACGGATTTCCGCGAGTCGGGCGCCTTCACCATAGCCTTCCCCACCGAGAATATGCTTTCGCACATGGAGGTGCTCTTCCGTTTCGGGCTCAACAAGCCCTGGATGCGCGAGGACTCCGCCGAGGCCGCCCCCTCAGACGCCGGAGAATGAGACGAGGGCGCCCTTGAACGATCCCTTCTCCGTGTAGAGCGCCGTCCATCGTGCTTTCCATGCCTTACCGTCCGCCTGGACTTCGCTCACGGCGTCCTCCCCCTCCATCTTCCCGCCGACGCCCCAGGGGAGCGCGAGTCCGAGCTCCCTCGTGAGGAGGAGCCCCTCGCAGGCATTGCCCGAATCCTTCCCGAGGAGGCCGGCAGCCTGGGCGTTGGCGAAGGCGATGCGACCCATGAGGTCGCAGACGAAGACGGGGGAGTGGGTCTCCTCGAGGAGGCTCCCGAAGCGGATGCGCGCCGTTCCAACGAGCTCCTCGCGGTCCTTGGCCGCCCGCGCGAGCGCGAGGTCGATGGTAGTCTTGAGAGTCCGCTCGTCGAAGGGCTTCACGAGGTAGCCGTAGGCCTTGGTGGAGGAGGCGCGCTTGATCATCTCCTCGTCGGAATAGGCGGAGAGGTAGACGATGGGGATGTCGTACTCGTGGCCCACGAGGTAGGCGGTCTCGATTCCGTCCTGGAAACCGTGGAGACGGATGTCCATGAGGAGGAGGTCGGGCTTCGTCGTCCTCACCGCGTCGAGGACGTCCTCCCCGCAGGATATGGCTTCCGGAACCGAGTAGCCGAGCCTCCGGAGGGTATCGACGATCTCGAGCCCGATGATGGGCTCGTCCTCAACGACCAGTACGGTCTTGCGCGACATGTATCTCCCCTTCGGTCCCGCCCGGACCGCTCCCGGCTCCGTTACCGGCCGGCTCAACGCTTATCTCGGCTTCGAGCACGCCCGATCCCGGAGCACCGAACACCGCCTTCCCGCCCATCTGCCTCGCGACCGCGTTCACGATCGTGAGCCCCAGTCCGGCCTTCCCATCCTCCGCGGAGAAGCCGGGACCGTCGTCCTCGACCCGGAGTACGAGGCCCCCGCACCCTCCCCGCTTGAGCGAAATGGCCAGGCGCTTCCCCTTCCCGGGGTCGAACACGTGCTTGAAGGCGTTGTTCACCGCCTCGTTCACCATAATGCCGAGATTGACCGCCGCGTCAAGGTCCAGCTCGATCCCGTCCGCGTCCACCGAAACCGAGATCCCCCGCTTCTCCGCCTCGTGGAGCGACGCGATTCCCTCCGCGATGGCCCTGAGGTAGTCCGAGGCGCCGACTGTCCCGAGGGAGCCGCCGCGGTAAAGTCGTTCGTGTACGAGCGCGATCGACTTGATCCTGCCCTGCGTCGTCTCGAGCGCCTCGCGCACATCCCCGTCCCTGGCACGGGAAGCCTGAAGCCGGAGGAGGCTCGAGATGACCTGGAGGTTGTTCTTGACGCGATGGTTGAGCTCGCGGAGAAGGAGGTCCTTCTCCTCGAGCGAACGCTTGAGCGCCGTCTCGGATCTGCGTGATTTCTCGACCTCGCCCGCGAGGCTTCGGTTCGCCTCGGCGAGCCCGGCCGTCCGCTCGGCCACCATGTCCTCGAGCCGCTGGGCCTCTTCGCGCGCGGTCGTGACATCGCGGAGGGAGACAATCCGCGCGACTGGTTCGCCCTTCCCGCTCGTCACGGGCTCCGCGGCTACGGCCCATTCGCGCCCCGCAAGGGAGATCCCATCCCCCGCGGATGCGCCCCTCACGGCGACGCGTACGCTCGCGGCGGCCTCGCCAGAGGGGAGCCCGTCCCTCCCGATGGCGGCCCCGTTTTCGCATCCCATGAGGGAACGCGCGCGGGCGTTAGCGTAGAGGAGAGAGCCTTGGACATCGAACACCAGAACGGGATCCGCGAGCCGTTCCACGAGATCGGCTTTCGCGAGCGGGACGGGATCGAGGAAGCGATAGCGCGCCGCGCCGAAGAAGAGCACGACGCAGGTCGGCAGCGCGGCGATGGGCGCGATCTCGAGGTCTCCCATGAGCTCGGGGAAAAGGGTGTCCGCGAGGCCGGCGGCCACGGGGATGCTGATGGCCGCCACGGTGAGGGCGGCCCTCCGCTTCCGCTGGGCCTCCCCGCCGATCGCACCCTTGATGACGGTGGTCGCGCCGACGATAAGCGAGGTGAAGAGGTACACGAGGTAGAAATAGTAGGCTGGCCCGGCGTCCTTGACGATCGTGACTCCGTCTCCGCTCAATGATAATGAATGGAAGGCGATCCCGTGGAGGCCGTTTGTGAGGAATACCGCAAGGAGGACGATGGCCAAGGCGAAGGTGAGGATCGTGGAGGCGTTCGCCCGCGATTTCCTCATGCCGCTCATGTGCACGGTTGACGCGAGCCAGAGCGGGGGTATGCAGATGAGGAATGCATACTGCGCCTGGTACCAGAAAGCCTTCTCCTCGTAGCGGGGGAGGACGACCTCCATGAGGCAGGCGAAGACCCAGGCCGTCGCGTCGACGATCATGGTGATCAGGAAGTAATTCTTGCGCGATTCCCATTTATAGAGGTAGAGGGTGAGGAATCCGCCGAGGCTCGCGACGGCGAAGCCCGTGAGGATCACGTACGCGCGGAACATGCCCGTTCCCATAGGGCTACCGTTTCCCCGCGTCGTAGATCTCGCCGGCCGCCTTCGGACCGGCGCGGCCCCGTCCCGCGAAGACGACGAGGGCGACGACGGTGAGGAAGTACGGAAGGAGGTTGAACGCCTCCACGGGAAGCCGCGCGAGGAACCTGATGTCCTTCGCGTAGTACGCGAGGACCTGGGAAGAACCGAAGAAGAGGGCCGCTCCAAGCACCCCGAAGGGGTTCCAGGCCCCGAAGATGAGGCAGGCGAGCGCGATGAACCCCGATCCGTGGATGGAGGCGACCGTGTACTGGATGTCCGAGGTCAGCACCATGGTTCCGCCCGCGAGCCCCGCAAAGGCTCCCGATACGAGGACGCCCGCGTAGCGCATCCGCGCCACGGAGATCCCCAGGGAGGCGGCCGCCTGCGGGTGCTCCCCGCAAGAGCGGAGGCGGAGCCCGAAGGGCGTCTTCTGGAGTATGTACCAGGACAGGAAGACGAGGGCGAGGGCGATGTAAAAGGTCGGGTACACGTTCTTGAAGAGCGCCGCCCCCACCACGGGCAGGGCGCCAAGGACGGGGAAGTCCACCTTGACGAGTCCGCGGGAGAACGATGCGGTCCGCTGCTGATGGAAGATGATCTGGCAGAGGAATACGGTGAGGCCGCTCGCGAGTATGTTGAGCGCCGTTCCGGATATCACCTGGTTCGCGCGGAGATTGACCGAGGCGAAAGCGTGGAGGATTGCGTAGAGCGTCCCTATCGCCGTGCCCACGAGGAGCCCGAGCCAGGCCGCCGCATCGCCCATCGCGGGCTCGAGAAGGACGGTCACGGTCGCGGCGGCGAATCCGCCGACCATCATGATGCCCTCGAGGGCGATGTTTACAATGCCGGATCGCTCCGAGAAGAGCCCCCCCAGGCCCGCGAGCACAAGGGGCGTCGAGAAGCCGAGGATGATGGGGATGACTCCGAGGAACACGTTCATGCCCGCTCCTCGGCGGTCTCGCGGCCTTTCTCACCGCCGCCCCGCTTTTCCGCGTCCTTCCGGGTCCGTCCCCGCCCTAATCCGGGAAGGAGTTCTATAAGGCGTTCTATTCCGAGGCGCATGGCGACGAAGAGGACGATGGAGCTCGATATGATGGAACCGATCTCCTTGGGTATCTGCGCCGACTGCATGAGGGGACCGGCAGCCTTGAGAGCGCCGAAGAGGACGGAGGAAAGGAGGATGCCCGGGGCCACGTTAGCGCCCACGAGGGCCACGGCGATCCCGTCCATCCCGTAGCCCTCGAAGCTCGGGAGGAATCGCCCAAAACCGAAGACGCCCATACTGATGGTCGCGCCCGCGAGGCCCGCGAACGCGCCCGATATCGCCAGCGAGAGCACGGTGTCGCGCCGCACGGGCATCCCGGCGGCGCGTGCCGCTTC
>CAZIEI010000184.1:0-4270 GCA_964538705.1 uncultured Spirochaetales bacterium
GGGCACAACGCCATCGGATGCGGACGCGTCTTCGCTCAGGGCGCCAAGCTCGTCTCCGCCTCCATCGCGGAGGGGAGGATGTTCGAGGGCGCCACGTGGAAGAAGCTCGTCGCCAACGTCAAGAAGAGCGGGGGCGCGATGCACTTCATCGGCCTCTTCTCCGACGGCAACGTCCACTCGCACCTGGATCACCTCAAGGCCATGCTCGCCCGCGCTAAGGCCGAGGGCGTCAAGAAGGCCCGCGTCCACGTCCTCTTCGACGGCCGCGACGTGGGCGAGACGAGCGCGCTCGACTACCTCGAGCCCTTCGAGAAGCACCTCGAGGGGCTCAGGGAGGGCGGCTTCGACTACCGTATCGCTTCGGGCGGCGGACGGATGTACATCACCATGGACCGCTACGGCGCGGACTGGGAGATGGTGCGCCGTGGCTGGGAGGCCCACGTCCTGGGGAAGGGCAGGGCCTTCGCGAGCGCGCGCGAGGCCGTGGAAACGTACCGCAAGGAGATTCCCGGCATCATCGACCAAGACCTCCGGGAGTTCGTGGTGACGGAGGGTGGAAAGCCCATCGGGACGATCGAGGACGGGGACTCCGTGATCTACTTCAACTTCCGCGGCGACCGCGCCCTCGAGATAACGGCGGCCTTCGAGCAGGACGCCTTCGACAAGTTCGACCGCCAGAGGCGGCCGAAGGTCGAGTACGCGGGCATGATGGAGTACGACGGCGATCTCCACGTCCCTGCGCAGTACCTCGTGGAGCCGCCCTCCATCGACCGCACCCAGGGCGAGTACATGACGGCCGCGGGCATCCGCATCCTCGCGATCAGCGAAACGCAGAAATTCGGGCACGTCACCTATTTCTACAACGGCAACCGCACCGGCAAGTTCGACGAGAAGCTCGAGACCTACGTGGAGATCAAGTCCGACGTCCTCCCCTTCGAGCAGCGCCCCTGGATGAAGTGCGCCGAAATCGCGGACAAGGTCATGGAGGCGGCGGGTTCCGGGAAGTACGACTTCATCCGCCTCAACTTCCCCAACGGCGACATGGTGGGGCACACGGGCGTCTACCAGGCCGTGGTCTGCTCCATGGAGGCCATGGACCTCCAGATCGGCCGCATCGCCGAGGCGGTACGCAAGGCGGGCGGGATCCTCGTGATCAGCGCGGACCACGGCAACGCCGACGACATGTTCGAGCACAAGAAGGACGGCGCGGTTTCGACGAAGGCCGACGGATCCCCCAAGGCCAAGACGAGCCACTCGCTCAATCCCGTGCCCTGCGTGATCTACGATCCCGAGTGCAAGGGCGAGTACGCGAAGGAGCTCAATGAGGGCCTCGGGATATCCAGCCTCGCGGCGACCTGCATCCAGCTCTGCGGCTACGTCCCGCCCGCGGACTACGACAAGAGCGTCCTCAAGATGCATTAAGCCTCGCGCGCCGCGGAGCGGTTCGCCGCAGAGCGGTTCGCCGCAAAGCGACACGGAGCGATGAGCGAGATAGGGCCGCCCTCGGGGGCGGCCCTATCCATTTCAGGCGTTCTCCCCTTTGAGGGGGACGAATGAGACGCCGCGCCAGGAGCGGCGCACGCGGCCGCGCGGCGCCAGGCGCAGGGCGATGAGGTCGCCCGCGGCCTCGGGGTACATGAGCTCGCCGCCCGCGCGGAGCGCGCGGACGAGGGGCTCCTCGCTGAAGCGGCCCGGGATGGCGCCGGCGGAGAGGAAGATGCGGTCGAACTCCCCCTCGCGGCCCAGGCCGGCGGAGCCGTCCGCCTCCAGGATTTCCACGACGTCCGACCAGCGCCGCGCATTGAAGCGCGCGGCCGACGCGAGCTCGCTCTTGATCTCGCAGGCCAGGACGGAGCCCCCGGGACTCACGAGCTCGGCGGCGACGCAGGCCGCGTAGCCGGAACCCGCGCCCACTTCCAGCACGCGCATTCCCGGCTCCAGGCGGAGCTCGTCCAGCATGAAGGCGACCATGGAGGGCTGGGAGCAGGTCTGGCCCCGGCCGATGGGAAGGGGCTCGTCGCGGTAGGCGAGGGAGCGGCATTCGGTGGGGAGGAAGTCAGCGCGGTCGACGGCGCGGAGCGCGCGGATGACGCGGGGCGAGCGCCGCTCGCCCGAGAGGTACCCTTCCGCCCGCGCGGCCACGAGGTCCGCGAGCGCGTCGTTCCCTGCGCTCATGGCACGCTCCCCGGACGCCGCGTATGCGGCATCCCATTCCGAATTCTCGTCCCGCGTTCTCTTCGCGGCAAGCCTTTTTCCCGCCCTGGTGCTCCCGGGATAGGGGGGGGGGCTTTCCCGCGCGGGGGCAGCCCCGCGGTAGAGCAGTTTGGCGCCTGGAGAGGGGGAAAGGGCGGGAGCTCTGTCCCCCTCATGCCGGGGATTCGCGGGCGGGGCAGGGCCTTTACCCAATCTGACATAATAGGTACTATTGTCAGAACAGGCGCTCGAAACACCGGGCGAATTCATCGCAGGTATAAGCCTTATAACGTTTTAACCGGAGGACAACATGGGACTCGTAAGCGGTAAAGTAGCGATCGTGACGGGCGGCGCGCAGGGGATCGGCGAGGCCATCTCCATGACCCTGGCCAAGGAGGGCGCGAATATCGCCCTCATCGACGTGAACCTCGAGAAGGCGCAGGAGACGGCGAAGGCCGTGGCGGCCCTGGGCGTCGAGGCCGAGGCCTATAAGTGCGACGTCTCCAACGCGGCCGAGGTGGAAGCGGTGGTGAAGCTCGTGCAGGAACGCTTCAAGAAGATCGACATCCTCGTCAACAACGCGGGCATCACGCGGGACAACCTCCTCATGCGGATGAGCGAGGCCGAGTGGGACTCGGTGATCGCCATCAACCTGAAGGGGACCTTCCTCTTCACGCAGAAAGTCGGGACCGTGATGATGCGCCAGCGCTCGGGCTCCATCATCAACATCTCCTCGGTGATCGGCCTCATGGGCAACGCGGCGCAGACCAACTACGCCGCCACCAAGGCGGGCGTCATCGGGATCGCGAAGAGCGTGGGCAAGGAGCTCGCCTCCCGCAACGTCAGGGCCAACGCGGTCTGCCCCGGCTACATCAAGACGGCGATGACGGACAAGCTCTCCGACGAGGTGAAGGCCGGCATCATGTCCTACATCCCGACTAAGACCATGGGGACGCCGCAGGACGTGGCCAACGCGGTCCTCTTCCTCGCGTCCGACCTCTCCTCGTATATCACGGGAGAGACGATCCGCGTGGACGGCGGCATGGCGATGTAGGGACTCGGGCGGGAGGGAGGGCGGCGCCGATCGCGCGCTACGCTCCCTCCCCCTGCGTACCCGCGCTCGACCACTCGATCGCGTATTTTCTGAGCTCGGCCGCCGAGGGGACGTTGAGCTTCTCCTTGAGGTGGTCCTGGTAGGCGTTGATGGTCTTCACGGAGAGGCCGAGCTCCTTGGCGATCTCCGCCGCGCCGAAGCCCTTCCCGATGAGCCTGAAGACCTGGAGCTCCCTGTCGGAGAGTCGCTCCACGGGATCCTCGTTCGCCTTCGCGCTTCCCACGGCCTCCATGAGGCGCTCGCGGAGGAGGTCGCTCACCGCGGTTCCCCCGCCCATTACCTCCCGCACCGCGTCCAGGAGGGCGCCGGGCGGTTCATGCTTCATCACGTACCCGCGTGCGCCCGCCTTGATGGCGCGCTCCCCGTAGAGCCCGTCCTCGTGCATGGAGAGGACGATGGCCGCGGTCCCGGGATAGTCCGCCTTGATGGCGCGCACGACGTCCAGGCCGTTCTGCCCCTTGAGCGAGATGTCGATGATGGCGAGATCAGGCTTCGTCCGGGCGAGGAGCTCGTAGGCCTCCGCGGCCGTGCCGGCCTCTCCCGCGCTCTCCAGGGAGAGCTCCTGGGCGATGAGGTCAGCCACGCCGTGCCGGTAGAGGGGATGGTCGTCCACGACGATGAACTTCGCGCGCATGGCCATGGCTAGGCCCTCATCCTGAGCGCGATCCGCGTGCCTGTCCCGTTCCGTTCCATGCTTAAACTCCCTCCGATGAGGCTCGCCCGGTACTTCATGATCCTGATCCCGAGCCCGTCCGATTCTTCGGGCGGCTCCCGCATGCCTTTCCCGTCGTCGCTCACCTCGACGATGGTCTCGTCGCCCTCGCGCGCGAGCCTCACGGCGATGCGGGTGGCGCCCGAATGACGCACCGCGTTGTTGAGCGCCTCCTGGACGATCCTGTAAACGTGGATGGCCTTCTCGGGGGCGCTCACCGTGAAGCCCTCCCCGGCTTCCAGGTCGATGGC
>CAZIEI010000185.1:0-4263 GCA_964538705.1 uncultured Spirochaetales bacterium
TCGCGTTCCTTTCCGGCAACGTGAAAGACGCGGGGAGGAAGCCCCTCCTCGAGGCGCTCGCCCTCGGCGACGTAGACCTCGCCATCGGCACCCACGCCCTCTTCTCCGAGGACGTGCGCTACCGCAACCTCGGGCTCGTCGTCATCGACGAGCAGCACCGCTTCGGCGTGCTCCAACGCGTGGCCCTCGGCGCCAAGGCGCGCGAGCCCGACGTTCTCCTCATGACGGCGACCCCCATACCCAGGACGCTCGCGCTCACCGAGTACGGCGACCTCGACGTCTCCGAGATCAGGACGATGCCTGAGGGAAGGAAGCCCGTCGTGACGCATCTCGCGGTCCAGGGGAAGGAACAGAAAGTCTACGACTTCGTCCTCAGGGAGATCGAGCGCGGGAACAGGGCCTATTTCGTGTACCCCCTCGTGGGCGAGTCGGAGAAGCTCGACCTCAAGGACGCCACCAGCATGCGCGATTCGCTCGCCGAGGGCCCCTTCAAGGGCAAGGGCGTCGGCCTCATCCATGCGCGGCTCCCAGAGGAGGAGAAACGCGCCGTCATGGCGGACTTCAAGGCGGGGAGGATATCAGTCCTCGTCGCGACGAGCGTGGTCGAGGTCGGCGTGGACGTCCCGGAGGCCACCTGCATGGTCGTGGAGCACGCGGAGCGCTTCGGCCTCGCGGCTCTTCACCAGCTTCGCGGCAGGGTCGGCCGCGGCGAGGCGCAGTCCTACGCCTTCCTCGTCTACTCCAAGGACCTCACGGAGGACGGCCGCGAGCGGATGAAGGCCATGATGGAGACGACCGACGGCTTCAAGATCGCCGAGGAGGACCTGCGCATCAGGGGGCCGGGCGAGATATCGGGGACGACCCAGTCGGGCCAATTGAAGCTCGCGTTCGCCGACCTCGTGCGGGACGCGCGGCTCCTCGAGGAGGCGCGGGCGGACGCCTTTGGCATGGTTTCGAGCGATCCCGGCCTCATCGCCCCGGAGCACGCGGTCGTGAGGGAGGTCCTGAAGAGGGCTCCCCCCTTCTCCGAATCCATCGCCGCCCGCGGTTGACGGAGCCTGTCCCGCCCCGTCCCGCCTGAGCGGATCGGCCTCACTTCTCGAAGTACCGCTTCACGATCCCGAGGAGGGCGCCGAGGCCCTTGATCCGGCGCGCCAGGCCCTTCCCGTGGAGGAACTCGACCGCGCCCTTGAGGCCGCGGTAGGTCCGCGCGGAATACGGATGCCACCAGAGGTTCTTCCGCGCGACGCTCAGCGAGTCGTCGACGATCGCCTGGGGATGGGTCATCTCCAGGAGCCCCTCGGCCCCGTGGCTCCTCCCGATCCCGGACTCCTTGAATCCCCCCCAGGGCGTCTCCGCGAGGCCGTGGGACATGAGGTGGTCGTTGATCAAGACGGCCCCGGCCTTGAGCCTGTGGGCCATGGTCCGCGCTTTCGCCCTGTCGCGGGACCACACCGAGGCGGTCAACCCGTAGATCGAAGCGTTCGCGGTCTCGATCGCGTCCTCGTCGTCCGCGTACGGCCGCATCGCGACCGCGGGCCCGAAAATCTCCTCTGTCCATGCGGGACCGGGGAATTTCGTCCCCGGCTCGTCCTCGAGCGCGACGGCGGCCGCGTACGCTCCCGGCCAATCGGCCGGGGGCTCGGCGACGGCCACCACGCGGGAACCCGCGCGCTTCGCGCGCCGGATCTGCTCCTCGTACTCGAGCTTCTGCTTCTCGGAGGCGAGCGGGCCGATGTCGGCGTCCGTGGCCCCGGGCGCCCCGAACCTGAGGGACTTGATCCGCGCGGCCATCAATTCGCGGAACGCTGGGTAGATCGATTCGTGCACGAGGACGCGCTGGGCGCCGCCGCAGCTCTGCCCCGCGTTGGCGCAGGCCGCCCAGAGGATGCCCCAGGCGGCGCGCTCGAGGTCGGCGTCCGCGCGGACGATCGCCGCGTCGCAGCCTCCGAGCTCGAGGACCACCGGCGTCAGGGTGGCCGCGGCCTTGGCCATGATGGCGCGGCCGGTCGCGGTAGAGCCCGTGAAGAAGAGCTTGTCCACGCCGGCCGCGAGGATAGCCTCGCCCGCCTCCCGTCCCGGGAGCTCAATCCGAGAGTAGAGCCCCTCGGGGAGGCGCGCGGCGTCGACGCAGTCGTCAATGGCCCGCGCGGTACGGGGGCAGAGCTGCGCGACCTTGAGGATCACGGCGTTCCCCGCGAGGAGCCCCGTGCAGAGCTCCGCGAAAGGTATCGAGAAGGGATAATTCCACGGCGATATGATCCCGACCACGCCGAAGGGCGCCCGCGCCACCACGCTCGACTTGTTGAAGAGGAGCGCCGTGGAACCGCTCCTCTTCCGTGCGGCGAGCAGGCCGGGGCCCTTCCGGAGGTAATAGGCGAGACCGAGGGCGGCTGGCAGGATCTCCGCGGCCATCGCGTCGACGCGGGTCTTCCCCATGTCCGCGCAGATGGCGTCGGCTATCTCCTCCGCGCGCTCAGCGACGCGCGCGAGAACGGGGCGGAGCCTCCGCGCGCGGGCTCGAGGGCTCAAGCGCTCCCAGGCGGCCTGCGCCTCCCTCGCGGCCTTCACGGCCGCGGCCACGCCGCTCGCGCTCCCGACGACATTCGCCATCCCGTGCCTCCTCCTTCGATGGTACACCCTCGCCCGGGCGGGCGCAACCTCGACTGATTTTTCTCGATGGGACTCGGGCCCCGTTGCGCGTCCGAATCGCCCCTGGTACAGTGCGTTTATGGATGGAACGACCGCGGCCCCTTCGGTGTATTCGGAAAAATACGCGTTACGGTCGGTGGATTGCGGCGTCGACGGCGCGATGCGCCTCGACGCCGTCTTCGAGGTGCTTCAGGAGGCCGCCGGTTACCATGCGGATCTCTGCGGCGCCGGCTTCATGGAACTTCTTCCCGCGGGCAGGACCTGGATCCTCTCGAGGATGCGCGTCGATCTCCTGCGCCCGATGCGCTACCGCGATGTCATCGAGGTGGTCACCTGGCCGAGGGGCGTCCAGGGCCTCCTCGCGCTCCGCGATTTCAGGATCATCGACGCCGAGGGCCGGGAAGCCGCGCTCGGAACGAGCTCATGGCTCCTCGTCGAGGTCGCGACGAGGAGGCCGCTCCGAGTCGAGGAGTACCTATCCGAGCGATTCCGGCTGACCGATGACCGCGCGTTCGGTTCCGACGCCGCGAAGCTCTCGGATTTCGAGGTTCATCCCGGCGCGGACGGGGCATCGGCGTTCCGCGTCCGGTCGAGCGACCTCGACATGAACGGACACATGACGAACACCGCGTACCTCAAGATGCTCTCGGACGGGCTCGCGGAATCATTCCCCGGGTTCGTCCCCTCGAGCGTCACGGTCAATTTCCTCGCGGAGGCATTCCTCGGCGACGAGCTCGCGCTCCGGTTCGATCGGCCATCCGGAGGCGAGCGCCCTTCCGGCGAGCGTCCATCGAGCGCCAAGCTCCTCCCCGCCGATGGCGGGAAGGAGCGCGTCAGGTTCTCGCTCGCATGACGGGAACGCGGGCTATTTGCGCTTTTCGAGCAGCCGCAGGGCGGTTCCTCCGGGCATCCCGGATTTGAGAGCCTCGATTTCCTGCATGCCGTCGTAGCTCGTCTCTTTCCAATGGATGGGCACGACGGCCTTGGGCTTGGCGGCGCCGGCCCACCTGATGATGTCCCCGCTCCGCGCTATGTCGCCGTCGAGATGGGTGCAAACGACCGCGACGTCCATTCCCGTGAGGGAATCCATCTCCTCGGTCAGGCCCGAGCTTCCCGCGAAGTAGTACTTCGCCTTCCCGATAGTCATGACCAATCCGATCCAATCCATGGCCCGCGGATGATCGCTCGTCTCGCCCCGAGTGAACATGGGCACGGCCTCGAGGGAGAAGTCCTTGTTCTTGAGCTTGTCTCCGGGCTTGAGCGCCTTCGTCCCGGATACCTTCGCCTGGGAAAGGCTGAAGACGGCGTCGTACGATCCGATGATCTTGGTGCCTTTTTTCAAGAGGCCCTTCACGGCCGAGACGTCCAGGTGATCCCGGTGGCCGTGCGTGATGAGGATGTAATCGGCCTTCGGTAGGGCGCTCGTATCGGGGAGGCTCGCGGGGTCCACGTAGACGACGAGCCCCTCGCGCTCCATGAGGACGCTCGAACACCCGAAATTCGATATCCCGTCCAACCAGGAGAGGGCGTCGACGGGGTCCGCGGGCGGCGCCGGCCTCGCGCTCCTCCCGCAGCCGACTGAAGCGAGGGCCGACGCGAGCGCGATCGCGA
>CAZIEI010000186.1:0-4244 GCA_964538705.1 uncultured Spirochaetales bacterium
GCAGTCGCTCTCCGGGATCCTAGACCTCGAGCGCCTCGCCTCCAGGCTCGCTCTCGAACGCGCGCACGCCCGGGACCTCCTTGCGCTCGCGTCCTCCCTCGAGACCGCCCTCAGCGTCTTCGCATCCCTCGCGCCCCTCGCGAAAGAGGGTGCCTGGTCAGGCGTCCTCCCTTCCGTTTCCGACGAGGAGGCCTGCGCTCTCTCCGCTTCCCGGATCCTCGCTACCGTGAAGGAGGAGCCCTCGATCCTCCTCACCGAGGGGAACATGATCAAGGACGGGGTGGACTCCGAGCTCGACTCCCTGCGCTCGCTCGAGCGCGATTCCCGCTCCGTGCTCGATTCCTACCTCGAAGAGGAGCGCGTAGCCACGGGCATCCAGAACCTCAAGCTCAGGCACAACAACATCATCGGGTACTACCTCGAGGTGACCAAGGCACAGCTCTCCTCCGTCCCGTCCCATTTCACGCGGAGGCAGGGCCTCGCGAACGGCGAGCGCTTCACGACCGAGCGCCTTTCCTCCCTCGAGGAGCGCATCGAGAACGCGAGGGAGGGGTCCATCGCCATCGAGCGGAGGATCTTCCTCGAGCTCCGCGCCTTCGCCTCGAACGCGATTCCGTCCATCCTCCGCGCGGCCTCGGCGGTCGCGGAGATCGACGCCTCCTCGGCCCTCGCCTTCGCGGCCACGCGCCGCGGTTGGACCCGTCCTGTGCTCGACGAGGGGAAGGCCCTGGAGATCAGGGAAGGCCGGCATCCCATCGTCGAAGCCCACCTGCCGGACGGGGCCTTCGTGCCCAACGACCTCTCCCTCGCGGAGGAGGGGAAACGCTTCGCCCTCATCACAGGGCCCAACATGTCCGGAAAGTCGACTTTCCTCAGGCAGACCGCCCTCATCGCCATCATGGCTCAGGCGGGATCCTTCGTTCCCGCTCGGGAGGCGCGCATCGGCGTGGCGGACAAGGTCTTCTGCAGGGTGGGCGCCCAGGACAACCTCGCTCGCGGCGAATCCACCTTCCTCGTCGAGATGAACGAGACGGCCTTCATCCTCAACACCGCCACGGAGAGAAGCCTCGTCATCATGGACGAGGTGGGCCGCGGCACCTCCACGACCGACGGCCTCTCGATTGCTTGGGCCGTCTCCGAGAAGCTCGTCCGGGACATCTGCCCCAGAACGCTCTTCGCCACCCATTACCACGAACTCACCTCGCTCGAGGACGGGGCGATCCTCAACCTGAGGCTGGAGGCCGAGGAACGCGACGGGCGGATCGTGTTCCAGAAGAAGGTCATGCCCGGCGCGGCCGCGTCGAGCTACGGGATCCAGGTGGCGGCGCTGGCCGGCCTCCCGCGGGACGTCCTCGAACGGGCCGAAGCCATACGCGAGGGGCTCGAGGCGAGGGAAGGCCGCCTTGCCGCCTCGGCCGACGGAGCTGCGACGACGGTTCCGCCCCCGGCCGTCACTCCGCGCGCGAAGACGGTTCCTGCGCCGCAGAGTCTCCTCTTCAGCGACGAGGAAGCCGTGATCGCGCAGATCCGCGAGGCCGACGTCGAGGCCATGACGCCGATCGAAGCCCTGAACCTCGTGTCTATCTGGAAGAAGCTCGCGGGAAGAAAATGAGGCTGCCGAGAATGATCCTCGGCAGGTTCGACCCGCGCACGCACAGATCCCGCTTCGAGGCTGCTCGAACACCACTGAAGTAGCGATCAACGTCCAGCCGATCCCTTCCGTGCGCCTCATGGAATCGATCCTCGGATCCCCCTGCGTCTCCTGCGGCGCGGATGCCCGCTCCCCCTTGGGCGAAGGAGGGCTCTGCTCGGAGTGCCTGGACGATCTCCCCTGGATCGGCGCTCCCCGCTGCGTCCGCTGCGGACGCCCCCTCGCCATCGGCTCGCCTCTCTGCTTAGTCTGCCGCGAAGGGGATTTCCGCTTCGACACCTGCCGTTCTCTCTGGGCGAATTCCGGTTCGGCCAAGGCCCTCCTCAGGGCCTTCAAATTCGGGAGAGACCTCCGCGCCCTCGATCTCCTCGGCCGCGCGCTCGGCGAACTCGCATCGGAGGAGGGCTGGTCTTCCCGCTGGAAGGGCAGTGCGGTTCCGCTCATCGTCCCCGTACCCGCCGACCCGCGAAGGAGGAGGCTCCGGGGATGGGATCCGGTCGATCGCATCGCGCGGAGCCTGGGAGGAAAAACGATCCGGGCTCTCGCGAAGGAGCGGAGCGCCGAACAGAAGCGCCTCGGCGCGCGGGAACGGCTCGAGGAGGGAAAGCGCGGCATGGGGATCCGCGCCCTAGGGCGCTTCGATGGGGAAATTCTCCTCGTCGACGACGTGGTGACGACGGGAGCGACGCTTTCGGCCTGCGCCGCGGCCTTGAAGGAGGCGGGAGCCAAAAGGGTGGACTGCCTCACCGTAGTCAGGGAGCTGTAAACCTGATCCGCCGCGTTACGAGCGCTTTTCAGCGCCGCTCGCTTGACGAAGATCGCGCATGCCGGTATGATCACCGTACAGTATAATTCCATTGATAAAGAGTCGTCGCGAACGGCTCTTTTTTTTTGGATCGCGACATGAAGGGGGTAGGGGTACGGACGAGGGCATTACGAAGGATCTGCGGGAAACCGTGGAAGGGCTCGGATTTAGGCTTGTCGAGTCGTCGGTGAGCCGTCACCGGGGCTCTACGCAGGTCCGCGTCGTCATCCATTCGCCCGACGCGCTCGTTGGCATCGACGAGTGCTCTCGCGTCCACCGGCTGCTCCAGGCGAGGCTCCAGGTCACCCTGGGCGACCAGGACGTATCCTTGGAAGTCTCGTCACCCGGCATCGACCGCTCCCTGAAATCCGAGGAAGAGTACGACGTCTTCAAGGGGAAGGGCGTCAAGGCATATTCCCGCTCCCAGGGCGCCTGGGTCGGCGGTATCCTCTTAGGCAGCGAGGGCCGTTCCGTGCTTATCCGCTCCCGCGACGGGGCCCGCGTTGATATCCCCTTCGATGACATAGCAAAAATACGATTAGACCACGCAGAGGAGGTTCGCTGACCATGGGATCCGACCTATCGGAAGCGATAAAACAGCTCGTCCAGGACAAGGGCATCTCCGAGGACCTCGTCCTCAAGACCATCGAGGGCTTCATCCAGGCCGCGTTCAAGCGGAAGTACGGCACGTCCGATAACGCGGTCGTGCGCTTTTCCGACGATAACGCCGACCTCGAAGTCTTCGCCCGCAAGGAGATCGTCGACGACGTCATCGATGACGCCCTTGAGATCGACATCGATGAGGCAAAACTCCTCGATCCGGAAGCGGAGATCGGCGACGAGCTCCTCATCCCAGTCGACCTCTCGGAATTCGACCGGAGCTCCGTCCAAACAGCCAAACAGACGGCCAGGCAGAGCCTGCGCGACATCCAGAAGGACACCCTCTACTCCGAGTTCAAGGACAAAGTGGGCGAGATGATCATCGGCTACTACCAGAGGGAGAAAAACGGGAACATCTTCGTAGACCTCGGCAAGGTCGAAGGCATCCTACCCAAGAAATTCCAGTCCCCGAGGGAAACCTACCACCAGAACGACAGGATCAAGGCGCTGATCGTCGAGGTGAACAAGACCCCCGCGGGCCTGCAGATCGTCCTCTCGCGGACGCACACCGAACTCGTCAAGGCCGTCCTCGAGCTCGAGATCCCCGAGATCTACGACAAGACGATCGAGATCGAGAAGATCGTCCGGGAGCCGGGCTACCGCACCAAGATCGCCATCTACTCCAACCGCGACGATGTTGACCCGGTAGGCGCCTGCGTCGGGCTCAAGGGAGTCCGCATCCAGGGCATCATCCGCGAACTCGAGGGCGAGAAGGTCGACGTGCTCCGCTGGGATCCGGATCCCAAGCGATTCATCAAGAACGCCCTCCTCCCCGCCGAGGTCAAGGACGTTTACATCCTGGACGAATCCAAGCGCCAGGCCCTCGTCGTCGTTCCCGACTCGCAGCTCTCGCTCGCGATCGGCAAGCAGGGGCTCAACGTCCGCCTCGCGAACCGCCTCACGGACTGGAGCATCGACGTCAAGACGGAAGACCAGTACAGGGCAATGGATATCTCCTACGGTTCCAAGCGCGCCATCAGCGAGCTTTTCGGGGACGCCGAGGAGGAGATCACCAGGATCGACGAACTGCCGGGGATCTCGGCCGCGACCCTGGCTACCCTCAAGGAAAACGGAATCGAGCTGATCGAGGACTTCCTCGCCCAGAGCCCCGAGGAACTCGAGGCCCTG
>CAZIEI010000187.1:0-4223 GCA_964538705.1 uncultured Spirochaetales bacterium
GGGTCACGCGCGAGGCCGAGAGGGCGGGGAGGAGGGCGGCGATGATGGAGGAACCCGTCCCCATGAGGAGACTGAGGAGGATGGCCGAGGCGGAGAGCTCCGGGGCGCCGAAATCGATGTTGATGAAGCGTGCCATCATCGGGCCGACGAGGGCCAGGGCCCCCGCCGCCGCGCCGTAGCCGAGCGCCATGCCCGCCGCGCTTCCCGCGATGCCCTGGATGATGCCCTCCGCGAGGATCACGCCCGTGACGGCGCCGCGGGAAGCTCCCAGGGCGCGGAGCATCCCGAGGTCGCGCTTCCGTTCAGCCACCACGGCGCGAAAGGTATTGAAGATGATGAATCCGCCCATGAAGAGCGCGAGGACGCCGAAGGCGGTCATCACGGTCTTGGCGAGGTCCAGGGTGGCCATGGCCTCGGGATCGGCGAGGGCGTCGACGACGCGCGTCGCGGGACTGGCGGCGCGCTCGACGCGTTCGAGGATGGAGTCGCGGACGCTCCGCTTCGCGCCCGGGTCTTCGAGGCCCACGAGGATGGCCGTGACGCCGTCGGGGGAACGGGCGAGTTCCCGCGCCGCGCCGAGCGTCACCACGATCTCCTCGGCGGAGGCCCTCAGGTTCGGCGGCATGACGCCGACTACCGTGAATGAGGCCGTCCCGCCCGGGGCGGGGAGGCTGAAGGAGCTCCCCGGGGCGAGCCCCGCCGCGTCGGCGAAGGTCTGCGTGACGAGGGCGCCCCGCTCGTCCCCGGGCTCGAGGAAGCGGCCCGCCTCCAGGGAGAAGGCGCGGAGGGATCGGATGCCGGCGGGATCGACCCCCGTGAGCGCGACGGCCTTCACGCGGTCGGCCTTATCGGGATCGCGGTCCAGGAAGTCCGACGGGAGGCCGATCGAGCGAGAGAGGACGGGGGCGGCGGCGCGCACGCCCTCGACCGCGCGGACGGCCTCGAGGGAGTCCGCCCTGAAGAGGCCGCCCGAGGCGCCCTGGACGGTGAAGTCCGCGACGTTCTCGATGGCTTCCATGCCGATGAACATGGCCTTGGTCACGGTGGGGAGGATGATCCGCATCGTGAAGAAGATGAAGACGCCGAAGGCCACGGCGAGGGTGGTGAGCGCGGTCCTGAGCCTCCGTCCGCGGAGGTAGCGCCAGGCGAGGGAGAGCTGGAGCCTCATGACCTGCCTCCCGCGGCCGGCCCGCTCCCGGCGGCGCGCTTCTCGAAGACGGTTTCGTCCGAGACGCGTCCGTCCTTGAGGAAGACGATCCTATCCGCGTAGGCCGCGATGCGGGGATCGTGGGTGACCATCACCACGGTCCTCCCGAATTCCTTCGAGACCCGTTTTAAGAGCGAGGCGAGGTCGTCCGCGGCGCGGGTGTCCAGGTTCCCCGTCGGCTCGTCCGCGAGGACGATGGCGGGGTCCGCCGCGAGGGCGCGCGCCACGGCCACGCGCTGCTGCTGGCCGCCCGAGAGCTCTCCGGGGCGGCTCCCCGCGCGGCCCTCGAGCCCGAGGCGCTCGAGCCAGGAGAGCGCCGCCTTCCGCGATTCCGCGGGCGGCTTGCCGTCCAGCGCGAGGGGGAGAGAGGCGTTTTCCGCGGCGTCCAGGACCGGGATGAGGTTGTAGAACTGGAAGACGAAGCCGATGCGCCTCCGCCTGAGGCGTGAGAGCGCGCGGTCGTCCATGGCGGAGAGCTCGGCGCCGTCCACGAAGGCCTTTCCGTCCGACGGCCGGTCTAGTCCTCCGAGGAGGTGGAGGAGGGTGGACTTCCCGCAGCCCGAGGGGCCCATCACCGCCACGAACTCGCCCGCATCGACGCTCAAGGACACGCCGTCCAGCGCCTTCACCGCGGCTTCGCCCGACCCGTACGTCTTGGAGAGGTTCTCCGTGCGGATCATCGTCATATCGAACTCCCTTTCCGGGGCCGGCCGCGGGGCCGGGCTTCCGGCCTCCGCGGCGGCTGCCGCATCATGTCGTCCAATCGCCGCTCGGCTATGTCGAGCCAGCGGAGGTCCGCCTCCAGGCGCATCATCGCCTTGTCGAGGAGGAGTATCTGCGCCATCTCGGACGCGGGGTCGAAACCGTCGCGGAGGCCGGTGGCGTCATGGAGCTGCTTGAGGAGGTGGACCCGCTGGGTCTGGATGACCGCCTCAGGATCGGCCTCTCCCGACACCATGGCCGAGACGAGCTTCACGAAGAATTCGTCCTGGCCGGGCTTCGCGTCGGTTCCCCGCGCGAACCAGCCCTTGAGCGCGTCGCGCCCCGCGGCGGTAATCGTGTACGCGCCCTTGCTCGTATCCGATTCTGGCCTCGGGGACGGACCCGCGGCCGCCTCGCCCTCGCCCGACGTCCGCTTCACGAGTCCGGCGGCCTCGAGCCGCTCCAGGGTCGTGTAGACCTGGGCGGGCTTCACCTCCCAGTTCACGTCGCCGCCTACGAGGGCCTCGAAGGCGTTCTTGAGTTCGTAGCCGTTGCGGGGCCGCTCTGCGAGAAGCCCGAGAAGCGCCATACGGACTGACATAAAACTCCTACAAGTTAGTAGATTTCTGGAAAAACATAAACAAGTTAGTAAATAAAGTCAAGGGCGATATGTGCCTGCCCGACTTGCGATCGGATCGATTCCATACTACTATACAAGCGTATAGGTATGCGCGACGACGATGCCCCGCCATCGGGGCTCTTCATGCCCTTCTCCTCGTATTCCTTCCTGCGGGGGCTCGTCTCCCCGGACGCGCTCGCAGCGTGGGCCGCGCAGAAGGGCTATCGCGCTTTCGCGCCCGCGGACCTGGGGAACCTTTACGCCCTCCCCGCGACCCTCGCGGCCGCGGAGGCCCACGGCGTCGGCGCCCTCGCGGCGGCCCGCATCCCCTGGGAGGGAAGGATCCTCTACACCGCCATCGCCCTGGACAAGCGGGGCTACGGTACGCTCTGCGAGCTCCTTTCCCGCCGCTTCGCCGTCAGGAACGCGGCGCTCGAGCGGAACGGCGGCCAGGGAGCGGCGGAAGGCGCCTCGGGCTCCCTCGCTTCCGGGATCGATCCCTTCGACGAAGCGGGCGACCCCCTTTCCTGGGTCCTCGAGTCGGGCGGGCGGGGGCTCGCACTCCTCTCCCGGCATCCGGACGTCCTCCGCGCGCTGAAAGCGGGCGGCTGTCCGGAGGTCTACGGCGAGCTCGCCGCGGGACTCCCCGTCCGTTCCCTCGCGCGCTTCTGCCGGAGCGAGGACATAGGCGCGGTCGCGGTGAACGCCGCCCTGGCCCGGGACGAATTGGACCGATACCGCCACCGCCTCCTCCGCGCCTCCGCGACCCGCCTCACCCTCTCAGCCTACGAGGCGGGCTTCGCGGCCGCCGCCGCGGCGGGCGAGCCCTGGTTCCCGGAGGGCAGGGGAGAGGCAGCCCTCATGGAGGACCTCCCCGAGTCCGGCCCGGACCCCTCCTGGGACTTCCGCCCGGCTGAGGAGATGCGCTCGCTCTTCTCCGCCCTCCCGGAGGCGCTCGAGAACGCGGAGCGCATCATGGAGCGCGCGGAGCGGGCTTCCGCCTTCGTCTCCGCGAAGCCCGTCTTTCCGCCCTACGAGCCGCCCCTTCCGGGCGGGGGCTTCGGCCCGGCCATCGGGGAGGGAGAGGCCTTCGCGCTCCTCCGGCGCCTCTGCGAGGAGGGCGTCCCGGGGCGCTACGGCGAGGCGGGGAGGGCGCGCGCGGACATCGCGTCGCGCCTCGAGCGCGAACTCGGCGTGATCTCGTCCAAGGGCTTCGCCACCTACTTCCTCGTGGTGCGGGACATCGTCCGCTCCTGCCCGCGCACCTGCGGGCGGGGGAGCGCCGCCTCCAGCATCGTCTCCTACCTCCTCCAGCTCACGCACGTGGATCCCCTGGAGCACGACCTCTTCTTCGACCGCTTCCTCAACGAGGGGCGGAGCGATCCTCCGGACATCGACATCGATTTCCCCTGGGACGAGCGGCCGGAGCTCCTCCGCCGCGTCTTCGCTCGCTACGCGGGGCGATCGGGCATGGTGGCGGACCACTGCGCCTTCCGCCGCCGCGGCGCCCTCCGGGAGGCGGGCCTGGCCTTCGGGGCCTCGCAAGCGGAGCTGGAGGAGTGGTCCGGCTGGCACGTCCTGGGCCGCTGGGAGGAGATTCCCTTCCGCGTGCGGCGCTCGGCCGAGCTCATCCGGGGCCTCCCGCGCAACCTCGGGACCCATGCCGCGCTCATCCGACTCGGCGGCGAGGGCATC
>CAZIEI010000188.1:0-4105 GCA_964538705.1 uncultured Spirochaetales bacterium
CGGGTTGGACTTCCAGAACTTGTAGCCTTTCTTCCCGCCCTCGTCGAAGAGCTCGGAGCTGGCGCAGTCCATGGCGATCATGAAGTCCTCGCCGGGCTTGTAGCCGGCTTTCTCGATGGCCTTCATCACGAAGTCGAGGGCCTCGTCGTTGGAGATGTCCGGGGCGAAGCCGCCCTCGTCGCCGACGGCGGTGTTCTTGCCCGCGTCCTTGAGGAGCTTCTTGAGGCTGTGGAAGACTTCCGCGGTGGTGCGGACGGCTTCCCTGATGCTGGCGGCGCCCACGGGCATGACCATGAACTCCTGGAAGTCGACGAGGTTGTCCGCGTGCTTGCCGCCGTTGATGATGTTGGCCATGGGGACGGGGAGGAGGGTGGTGTGGGCCCCGCCCAGGTACTTGAAGAGGGGGATGTCGAGGTCGTTGGCGGCGGCGGCGGCGGTGGCCATGGAGACGCCGAGGATGGCGTTGGCGCCGAGCTTGCCCTTGTTCTCGGTCCCGTCGAGCTCGATCATGGTGCGGTCGACGTCGACCTGCTCGAGGGCGTCGAGGCCGCAGACTTCGGCGGCGATGGTGTTGTTGACGTTGTCGACGGCCTTGAGGACGCCCTTCCCGAGGTAGCGCGCCTTGTCGCCGTCGCGGAGCTCGACGGCCTCGAACTCGCCGGTGGATGCGCCGGAGGGTACGGCCGCGCGGCCGAGGGTGCCGTCCTCGAGGACGACCTCGACTTCGATAGTGGGGTTGCCGCGCGAATCGAGAATTTCGCGTGCCTCGACGAATTCAATAATGCTCATGGGTTTCTCCTTGGTTCACACTGTTGGTTGGCCCGATTCTAACGGGATCGGGGGGCATGTTCAAGCCGGGACTCGGATGCCGATATCCGGGGAAAGAGCATATAGCCGGGGCACCCGCGCTTCCTCCGGGGGGCTCTTTTCCCAGCATTCGTATCAGAGTCGCGGAATGAGAATGCGCCGCCGGGTGGTGGGATCGGGCCAGCTGAGGGCTCAGGGGTTCACGAGGAGGAAACGGGCGCCGTGGGGTGGGACGGGGAGGGAGATGGTGCTCGTTGAAGAGGCCAGGTCGGCGCGGGCCCAGAGATCGCGGAGGCGGGGTGGGGAGCGGAACCCGAGTTCTTCGGGCGCGACCGAAATGGAGGTCTCCGTTTCACCGAGGTTGAAGAGGGCGAGGTAGCGTCCACCTCCGCACGCGCGGGAGGTCCATACGACGCACTCCCCCTCGCGTTTGATGGGGCGGGGATCGGCGCCTTCCTGGTTCGCCGCGATGACTTCCGGGTTCGTGAGGAGGGAGAGGGTCCAGTCGTCCAGGGAGACGAGGTCGCAGCCGAGGATGAGTGGCGAGCGGAAGACGGACCAGAGGGTGAGCATGGATATCTGCTCGTCGCGCGTGAAGCGCGTCATGCGGTCGCCGCCACCGCCGTCCACGGAACGGATCCCGAGGTGTCCGAGCGGAAGCATGTCGCAGTCGGGCCAGTGGCCCGGTCCGGAGAAGGGATACCAGCGCTCGCAGCGGTCGAACATGTCGCGGAGGAGTTCCCAGCGGTCCCAGAAGTCGTCGGTGATGCGCCACATGGAAGCGTTCTCGACGAAGCCCGCGGCGAAGTCGAGGGTCGCGGGTCCGGGCGAGAGGGAGAGGACCATGGGGCGGCCCGAGCGATCGATGGCGCGGCGGATCATGGCGATCTCCTCCCGATGCGCGCCGTAGAGCCGAGAGGCTGCGATGTCGTCGACTTTGACGAGGTCAGCGCCCCACTCCGCGTAGAGGGCGAAGACGGAATCGTAGTAGGCCTGCGAGCCCGGATTCTCGGGGTCGAGGCCGTACATGTCGGTGTTCCAGGGGCAGATGGAGTTGGGGTGCGCGAGGGCGCGGGCACTGGCATCCGTTCCCAGGACCGGCGTGTCCGAGTGGACGGCCTGGCGGGGGATGCCGCGCATGGCGTGGATACCGAACTTGAGGCCCATTGAATGGATTCTGTCCGCGAGGGGCTTGAAGCCCGCCCCGTTCGCGGCCGAAGGGAAGCGATTGACGGCAGGGATGAGGCGCGAGTATCCGTCCATCTCGAGGGGTGCGTATTTTCGGTAGCGGCTCGAATCGGCTCCGGGCTCGTACCACTGGATATCGACGGTGACGTATTCCCAGCCCGAGGGCCTGAGGCGAGCGGCCATGGCCTCGGCGTTCGCGACGATCTCCGCCTCGGTCACGCTCGCACCGAAGCAGTCCCAGCTATTCCAGCCCATGGGCGGCTTAGGTGCTGCGGCGCGGCGGGAGGGTGCTTCCATGCCGGGATTCTACGCCGGGAGGCGCGGGCGGGCAATGGCTTCTCGCGCTCGGCGCTCGTCGCCCGGCGCGGGGAAATCAGCCGGCCGCGGCCCTCTTGGCGTCGGCGCTGAGGATGGCGAGCGCGTTCTTGAGGTCGTTCATCGCCTTCGTCTCCTCGACGACGGCCCCCTCGATCTCGGCCGTGATGTCCGTGAGGGTTCGCGTGGCGTCGTTGATGCCGCTCAAGCCCTCGGCCTGGCGATCCATGGCGGCGTTCAGCTTGGCGGCGGAATTCTCATTTTCCTTTGAGAATTCCAGGATAGCGTCGAGGCCGGCGCCGGTCTCGCGCGAGATACTCGACGCCTCGCCTATGAGGGCCGCGACTTTCTCGACGATGGCGCCGATACGCTTGGCGTTGGAGTCGGCGTTCTCCGCGAGGTTCCTGATGTCCTTGGCGATGACGCCGAATCCCTTGCCCGCCGCCCCGAGGTGTGCGGATTCGACCGCCGCGTTGAAGGCGAGGAGCTTGGTCATGTCCGCGAATTCCTGGATGAGCCCGATGAGTCCGAGGATGTCCTTCGAGTGTCCCTGGAGGTTCTCCATCACCCTGAGGAGGGTCCTGAGCGATGCGGCGCCTTCAGCCGCCTTCTCGTCCAGCCGCGCGGACGAGGCGAGGGTCTCCCTGGAGACGTCGACTATGGAGAGGATATTGCGATCGAGGTCCTGGATCGAAGAGGCCTCGTCATCGACCGCCTTGGCCTGCCTCGCGACGCTCGCGGAGACGGCCTCCATCGACCTGAACATCTCCTCTCCTGACACCGACAGGCTCGCCACGCCCGACTCGAGGGCGCGCGAATGGCGCTCGATCTCCTCGACGAGCCGCGTGCCCTTGAGCCCGGCGCTGATCTCGGCCGAGAGCGCGCTGTAGAGCTTGCCCCTGCCCGCGGCCGCGGCCATGACGATGAAGCCGATCTGGTCCGAGTGGAAGCGGATGGGCTCCACGGCGAAGCAGCCCGGCTCCGAGGGGAGGAACCCGTCGGGCGCGAGGGACTTCGAGCGGAAGCGGACGCCGCCCTCCGGCAGGGGGACGCGCACGCCGTCCTTGATGGCAAGGACGAGCCGGGACCATTCCGGCGCGGCCTCGGGGAAGCGGTAGGGGGCGGGATCCTCGTAGAGGGAGAGCCAGGCGGATTCCACGCCGAGACCGGGGAGCCCGGGCGTCGATGATCCTTTCCTGGTCGAAGGAGGAGATGATGGCCTGCCCGAGCTCCTCCTCCCTCGTGGCGAGGGCGTCGCTTCCGTTGGCCTCCCTGGCCTTCGCGTGCTCGACGGCGTCCGAGACGAGGATCCGCGCCTGGTCGATGAGCGCGGACGACCTCGAGAAGCCTATGAGGGAGCGCGCGCTTTCCGATAACGCGAGCTCGGTTATGGCGTCCTGCCAGGCCTGCGGGTCCTCCCCCGTCTTGATGGAATTCCTGAGGCATTCGTCGAGGGCGTCGAGGAAGTCGCCGCGGTTTCCGCGGCCGCGGGATATCGCGAAGGCCGGAGCGAGAGAGCGAGCGCGGGTCCGGGCCTCGGTAGCGGCCTCGTCGGCGGCTTCGTCAGCGCCGGATCGCCGTTTCGAGAGCGCGACCATGCGGCGGCGACTGAAATCCGCGCGGAGCGCGTTTTCCTCCACGCACCCGCAGGAACGCGCGCGGATGAGGCGGGGAGACACGCGGATCTCGTTCGGTACGCTTTTACCCTCGATAAGGTCGAGCACCGCGTCCAGGGCCTTCGCGCCGAGGCCTTCCCAATCGGGATTGACGGTGGTGAGCGAAGGGAGGGAGACGC
>CAZIEI010000189.1:0-4070 GCA_964538705.1 uncultured Spirochaetales bacterium
GGCGGCGGCAAGAAGCTCATCGCGGAATACGAGGCTCCCGACGCCCCGAGGGAAACCCTCAGGGCGCCCCTTCCCTACGCCCTCCCGCAGGGACACAAGCACCTCCCCGAGATGGCGCTCCGCGCGGGACTCGCGGCTCCGCCCGTTTTCCTGCCCGTCCTCGGGGATTTCTACCGCGGGATGGCGGTGACCCTGCCCCTGCATCCGGCGCGGCTCGCGCGGCCCATGGGCGCGGCCGGGCTGGCGGAGGTCTACCGCTCCTGCTACGAGGGCGAGCGCTTCGTCCGCGTCCTCGATGCCGCGGATCCCTCGATCCTGTGGAACGGCAGGCTCGATCCGCAGGGCTGCAACGGCACGAACCGCGCGGACATCGCCGTCTTCGGGAACGAGGAGAGGGCGATCGTCTGCGTCAGGATCGACAACCTCGGGAAGGGCGCCTCGGGCGCGGCGGTGCAGTGCTTTAACTTGATGTTCGCTCTCGGGGAGGGGACGGGGCTTTCCGCGGGCTGAGGGCGCGCAGGGCCCGGTTCAGGTATCGATCTCGATCGTCATGTCCGCGGCGCGGACGCCGTTCGCCCATTGGATGAAGGCGTTCTCCGGGAGGGGAGGCGAGAAGATGTAGCCCTGGACCGAGCAGCCGAGTTCGTGGAGGTCTTTGAGCTGGTCGAAGCGCTCCACGCCCTCCGCGATGAGGCTGATGCCGAGGCGGGAGGCCACGCAGGCGAGCGACTCGACTATGGCGAGGTCGCGGCCGTTTTGCGGGAAGTGCCTGATGAAGGCGCGGTCAATCTTGATCTCGTCGATCGGGTAGCGGTGGATGTGGCTCAGCGAGGAGTAGCCCGTCCCGAAGTCGTCCACCGAGAGCCTGAAGCCCATTCCCTTGAAGCGCTCGATGATACCCAGGGCCGACGAGGGGTTCTCGAAGAGGCTCGTCTCGGTCACCTCGATGGTGACGAGTCCAGGATCGATGCCCTCAGAGCGGACGATGTGCTTGAGGACGTCGAGGACCTCCGAGCTCCGGAACTGCCGCGGCGAGAGGTTGATCGAGATGCCCGTGTCCGAGAGGCCCGCGGCCTTCCACTGCGCGAACTTACGCGCGACCTGGAATATGATCCACTTGCCGAGCGGCATGATGAGGCCCGTCTCCTCGGCGATTGAGATGAATTTGTCGGGCGCCATCATGCCGCGCTTGGGGTGGTTCCATCGGATGAGGGCCTCGGCTCCGATGGAGCGCGCCTTTATCGAGTTCCCGTTTATCGACTCGATGGCGACCTTGGGCTGGAAGTGTATCGCGAATTGCGAGCAGAGCTCGCGCTCCGCCGGCCCCTGGATTGCGCGCACGATGGAGGCTTGGAGGTCCATGCGGTCGATGGCCGTGGCCTCGTGGGTCTCCTCGTAGTACACGCAGGCCCGCTTCTCTTCGATGGCGACGCCGAGGGCGATGTCCGCCTTGTGGAGGACCTGTCCCTTGTCCTTGCCGTGCGAGGGGAAGAGCGCGATCCCGGCGTGGCCGCCCAGGCCGAGGTTGAAGCCCGAGAATATGTGCGGCTCCTGGTGCCTGCGGAGGCATTTCCGGACGCGCCCCTCGAGTTCGTCGGCGTCCTGGTAATGGAATACGAGGATGAATTCGTTCTCCCGAGTGTGGAAGGCGAGGTCGCCGTCGGCGAGGCCCTCCCTGAACCGGGTGGCGGCCTGGAAGAGGATCCACTCGGTGACCGAGCTCTTGAAGGTGCGCTTGATCGCGTCGTAAGTGGGGCCGAGCTGGACGATGATGACCGCGAGGCGGCCGAGCCTCCCGCCATCCAACCTCTCGATCATGCGCCTGAGCTCGATGTCGAGCTGGTAGTGCGTGGGGAGGCCGGTGACGGGATGGAAGGAAAGGCGGTTCTCGGCCTCCGCCCTCCTGCGGGACTCGAGAGTGAGCTCGCTCTTGAGTCCCTCGAATTCCCTGGAAAGGGCCTTGTTGCGGTCCTCGAGGGCCTTGATCATCCCGGGATCCGCGGTGTCGCGCGATGACGTAGATTCAGCTTGCGGGTCGATCATCTCGGGCCAGTATAGGGGAGGCTTTTCCATTTGTAAATCGCGGAAAAATTATTGCAAAACGGAAAATATCGCTAAAGTCCGCATTGCGGAACGTTCGCATTCGGGCCGTACGCCGCCCTGAACGCCGCCTCCGACATGGACTCGAATTCCTCGGGCGGGACGCCCCGGATCGCCGCGAGCGAAGCGATGATGGATGGAAGGTCCGCCGGCCGCGAATGCGGAGGTGAGTCCGGGGCGCGGAAAGAACGGGGAGAAGGCTGGTAGGGCGCGTCGGTCTCCACGAGCAACCTGTCCGCGGGCAGGCCGCGCAGGGAGTCTATCGAACGGCGGCGGCCCGCGAGGGCCGAGGCGCCGAGGGAGAAGAACGCGTTCACGCCGCGGGCGAGGAAGGCCTTCCCCTCCGCCGCGGATCCCGGCCAGGCGTGGAAGACGACGGCGCGCGCGCGCGAAAGCTCCCTTGACGCGCGGAAGAGCCTGTCCATCGCCTTTCGCGCGTGCACGACGAGGGGGAGCCCGTTCGCGAGCGCGATGTCCGCCATCGCGGAGAAGCGCGCCGACTGCTCGCGCTCGGTCGCTGCGTACGCGGCGTCGAAGAGGTCGAATCCGCATTCGCCCACGGCGTCTATTCCGCCCGATGAGGCGAGCTCGGCTATTCGGTTCTCCTCATCGGGAACGGGGAGCTGCGGATGCACTCCGAAGCTGACGAGGAGGGGGAGGCCCCCGCGCTTGAGCGCGTCGGCGTGCGTCCATTCCTCGGAGGAGTGGCAGCTCGCCACGCCGAGGACGCCCAACCCACGGTACGCGTCCAGCCAGGAGGGATCGATCCGCTCGAGGTCGAGGGCGTGGAAGTGCGCGTCCGTGAGCATGGCCTCATTGTACGCCCGGCCCGGGAGGGGGTAAAGGGCGGAGGAGAAGGACTACGGGGAGGTGGTCCGAGTAACCGCCGCGGTCGCGCGGGGACCAGGCTCGCGGGAAGCCGTCCGCGCCGAGGAGGCGCCCGTCGAGGGGCACTCCGAAGGAGAGGAACTCGAGGCCGCGCGAATCGAGGAGCGGAGCGTTAAGGTAGAAGGCGTCGATTCGTTCCCACGCGCCGCAGTACGCGTAGCTGCCTTCCGCCGCTGGCGAGGGCATGAGCCAGGGCGAAGCGAGCGACGCCGGGCCCTCCGCGTCAGGACCGACCTCGATCATGCCGCTGTTCGGCCCCGAACGGACGCCGCGCACCGCGAGCGCGACGGGATGTGGCGGATCGCCCGGCCCGAAGGTTTCGGGATCCTCGTTGAAGTCGCCGCACGCGATCACGGGAATGCCCGGGGACTCTGCCTCCCGTGCCTCGATCGCGCAACGGAGGGCGAGGGCCTGGGCGATCCGGTCGTCCTCCGTCTCGGCCCGTCCCCCCTTCTGGGACTTCCAGTGGTTCACGAATACGACGAGGGGACCGGAGGCGGTCTCGAGCTCGACTTCCAAAATCGGACGCGAGGGCGAACCCGAGGGGAGGGCGACGGCATGCGTCCGTACCGCGACGATAGGCAGTCGCGTCGCGAGCGCGACGGTGGTCGCGGAACCGGGAGCCGGCGCCGCGAGCGAGCGGTAGTCGCTCCCGAGCGCCTCGGCGACGTCGCGCGCGACGCCACGGTCCTCGATCTCCTGGAGAGCGACCGCGTCCGGTGCCTCTCCCGCTCCCGCGGAGGAGGAGGCGAGCTTGAGCGCTTCGACCGAGAGGGCGAGCCGCTCGGCGTAGAGCGCCTGGCTCCAGGTTCCCTCCTCCACAGAATACTCGGGATACTCGCGCCCGCAGTCGGCGCCGTCGAAGAGGTCGTGGACGTTGTAGCTGACGATGGCGATCCGGGGCGGTTCCGGGGCGCAGGAGGTCGCGAGCGCGGCAGCGAGCGCCGCGGGGGCGAAAGCGATGCCCGCCGCGCTCGCGATGCGGCGACGACGCGGCGATGGCGTTTTTCCCTGATTCATGGCGACCTCCGCGAGGAGGGCGCCTTTCGCGGCCCCTCCGCTAGAGGAGACTCAGGAGGAAT
>CAZIEI010000190.1:0-3995 GCA_964538705.1 uncultured Spirochaetales bacterium
AAAGCGGTACGTGAGCTGGGTTCAGAACGTCGTGAGACAGTTCGGTCCCTATCTGCCACGGGCGTTGGATGGTTGAGAGGAGCTGCTTTTAGTACGAGAGGACCGAAGTGGACGAACCTCTGGTGTACCTGTTGTCCTGCCAAGGGCACGTGCAGGGTAGCTAAGTTCGGAAGGGATAACCGCTGAAGGCATCTAAGTGGGAAGCCCACCTCAAGATAAACCATCCCTGGGGGTTCGACCCCCCGGAAGGCACCAGGAAGATTACCTGGTCGATAGGCTGCAGGTCCACGTACAGCAATGTACTTAGCCGAGCAGTACTAATCTGCCGTGAGGCTTGGCCATATTATTGTCCATTCTCATACGCGCTTGTCCGGCTTGCCGGATTGAGCGTGGAGTTCCGCCAGAGGCGTAACTCTTAAATCCAAGGGAAGCTCAGCTTCCCTTGGATAACCTTCGTTCCCCGCCCTTCTTCCTTTTAGAAGATTTGCCTGGTGATTATTGTGGAGGGGCCACACCCGTTCCCATTCCGAACACGGAAGTTAAGCCCTCCAACGCCGATGGTACTGCCCCTCGAAGGGGTGGGAGAGTAGGTCGTCGCCAGGCTTTTTTATTTTCCCGGGTGCCGTTTTAGCGCCTCCCGGGGCCCCGTTCGATGTTGAATTGCCGGCGAATATCGATTATGATTTCCCCGAGGAGAGGTCGATGGGCGAGAAAGACGGCCAATACCAGCTCGTTACCTTCCAAATCGGGGAAGAGCTCTACGGGATCGACATCATGGACGTAAAGGAGATCTCCGGTCTCCAGGACGTACGGCCCATACCCAATGCGCCCTCCTACGTGGAGGGCATCATCAACCTCCGCGGCGACATAATCCCCATCATCAACCTCCACAACCGCTTCCACCTCAAGCGAGGATCCGCGGACGAGGAGGATCAGCTCCTCTCCGGGTTCATGATCATCGACATCGACGGCATGAAGCTCGGGGTCATCATCGACAGGGTCGCGCGGGTAGTGACCGTCGAGAAGGCCGAGATCCAGCCCCCGCCGCAGATCATCACCGGCATCGGTACGGAGTACATCACGGGCGTCGTCAGGCAGGAGAACGGTTACCTTATCATCTTGGACATCAGGAAAATGTTTAATGCCAAGGAACTCCAGAAAATCGGCGAGCTCCGGAAATAGAGTGGAACCATGAAAACCCCCGTCATCTCATCCTACATCAGGCGCCGGGACATGGACTCGGTGCTCAATTGCCTCGTGACCGACGACCTGGGCCCGGGCTCCGCGTACTCGCGCTTCATGGCCCAAGCCAAGGAATTCCTCGCCTGCGAATACGTCGCCGGACTCCGCTCCCCCGTCGAGGCGCTCAGAGTCGCCCTCCGCTGTCTCGGGCTGGACGCGGGATCGATGGTCGCCTGCTCCGCCCTCTCGCCTTCCTATTACGGCTACGCCGTCAGGGCCGAGGGGCTTGAGCCGCGTTGGGCGGACGTCGCCCAGGGCTCGGGCGCCATCGATCCCGAGGAAGCCAAGAGGCTCGTCGCTTCTGGCGCCAAGGCGATCGTCGCATCGGGTTCCTTCGGAATCATGCCGAATTTCGACGCCCTCGCTGAAGCGGGGACGCCTATTATCGAGGATGTGAGCCATACGCTGGGAGCGTATTCGGGTTCAAGGAAGGCGGGCGACTCGGGTACCATCTGCGTCGTATCTCTCGAGGCGGGCGGACCCATCACCTCGGGAGAGGGCGCCCTCGTGTTCGCGCGCGGGAAACGGGAAGCGGCCGCGCTCAGGTCGGCGGTGGAGGGCATGCCCAGGGAGACGCTGATGTCGGACATGAACGCCTCTCTCGGCTTCGCCCAGCTCAAGGAATTTCCCCGCTTCCAGGAGCGGAGGAAGGAGCTCTTCGGGCTGTTCCAGCGCGCCCTCCTCCAATCGCGGCATGCACTCCTCGCCCAGGAAGGGGAAGGCGAACCCTCGTACTATTCCTTCCCGGTAGTCCTCCGGAGCGGGGCGCGGGATGCGCGCGCGTACGCGAGGAAGAAGGACATCGATACCGAGGACTCCGCGGTCGGCTGCACGATCGCCCTTCTCGACGAGCAGGAGTGGCCCGTACCGCAGGCCAGGGCACTCGCGCTCCGCTGCGTCCTCTTCCCCCTGCACCCGAGGATCGGCGCCGGAGCGGCGCAGAAGATCATAAAGGTACTGTCAACCCTGCCCTGATCGGGCGAAACGGACGGTTATGGCTGCGAAGCCGAGGGTGTGCCTGATCGTCAATCTCCTCAAGGAAGGTTCCCGCGCCCTGGGCGAAGCGGTGAGTGCGGAGCTCGAGTCGCGCGGCTACTCCGTCGATTCTTGCGTCTACGACGGCTCTATCCACGCCGTGCCGGACCGGGACTACGCCTTCGCGGTCTCCTTAGGTGGCGACGGGAGCGTCCTCTTCGCCGCTCGCTCGCTCGCTCCCAAGGGTGTCCCCATCTTCCCCGTGAACTTAGGCAGGCTCGGGTTCCTCGCCGAGATCGGCAAGGACGAATGGCGGGTATGCCTCGGCCTCTTCCTCGACGGCGGGCTCAAGCCCATGCGGCGCCTCATGCTCCATGCGGAACTCCGCGGCGAGTCGGGGGCCGCGGAGCGTTTCTCCGCGCTCAACGAGGGCGCGATCACGGGGAGCGGAGCGGCCAAGCTCGTCTCCTTCGCCGCCCGCGTCGTCTCGACGGGGCCGGAGTGCTGCGCCCAGGACCTCGGGCGCTACCGGGCCGACGGACTCCTCATCTCCACGCCCACGGGCTCTACGGCTTACTCCCTGGCCGCCGGAGGCCCCATCCTTCCTCCGAACATCGAAGCCTTCGTCTTCAATCCCATCTGCCCCTTCACTCTCTCGCACCGACCCCTCGTCCTCCCCTCGGAGAGCACGGTCGAGGTGCGTATGGACGACGAGCAGCGCGGAGAGATGATCCTCACCATGGACGGACAGGTGAGCAGGCCTCTCCGCGGCGGAGATCTCGTCGTCTTCAGGGCGGCGGCCTATCCCGCGCTCATCGTCCCCTCCGGCCGCATGTCCTTCTACGACGTGCTCCGCACCAAGCTCTCCTGGTCGGGGGGGCGCGATGCTTGAGGAGCTCACGATCCGCGACTTCGCGATCATCGACCGAATGACGGTGAAATTCGGCCCCGGGCTCAACCTCCTCACGGGGGAGACGGGCGCGGGCAAGTCCATCATGATCGGAGCCCTCGGCTTCATCCTCGGGGACAAGGCGGACGCAGCTTCGATCCGCTCCGGAGCCGAGGAGACGATGGTCTCGGGCGTGTTCGACATCCGCGCCAGCGCGGAGGCCGCCGCCTGGCTCGAGACGCGCGGCATCGAATCCGAGGACGGCGCCGTGGTGGTCCGGAGATCGCTCAAGGCCGGCGGACGCGGCACGGCCTACATCCAGAGCGTACCCGTCACCAGGACCGATCTCAGGGACTTCACTTCCCTCCTCGTAGACGTGCACGGCCAGCACGAGCACCAGTCCCTCCTCCTGCCGGAGCGGCATCGACCCTATCTCGACCGATTCGCCGGAATCGAGGGGGAGGTGGCCGAGTACTCGGCCGTTTTCGCGGCCCTCGTGGAGAAGAAGCGCGCCCTGGAGCGCCTCCTCACGAGCGAGGCCGAGCGCGAGTCGCGGAAGGAGCTCCTCTCCTACGCCATCAAGGAGATCACGGAGGCGAAACTCCGGGAGGGCGAGGAGGAAGAGCTCGAGGCAGAGGAGAAGCGGCTCTCGCAGTTCGAACGCTTAAGCGAATTCCTCGTCGCCGCTCGCGACGGCCTCTGCGGCTCGGGCGAGGGCGCTCTCTCTCGTCTCCGCGCCGCGCGGCAGGCCATGGATTCCGCGTCCGGGATCGACGATGCCATCTCGTCGCTGGGCCGCCGCCTGGACGACGCTTACTACGAGCTCGAGGACGCCTCGGAGTCCCTCAAATCCTACATCGAATCCGTGAGGTTCTCGCCCGAACGGCTC
>CAZIEI010000191.1:0-432 GCA_964538705.1 uncultured Spirochaetales bacterium
GAGATCCTGGCTGCGGGTAACGTGATCCTCTTCATCGATGAGTTGCACACGATCATCGGCGCCGGTGGAGCAGAGGGCACCATCGATGCATCCAACATGCTGAAGCCCGCCCTTTCCCGCGGGGAGATCCAGTGTATCGGCGCCACTACCCTGGACGAGTACCGGAAGTACTTCGAGAAGGACGCGGCACTCGAGCGAAGATTCCAGACCGTCATCGTCGATGAGCCCTCGGAAGCCGAGGCCGTCGAGATCCTCAGAGGAATCAAGGAACGATACGAAGCGCACCACCGCGTACGCTACGAGTCTGAGGCTATCGAGGCCGCCGTCGGCCTCTCCAAGCGCTACGTCACCGATCGCTTCCTTCCGGACAAGGCTATCGACCTCATGGACGAGGCGGGATCCAAGAAGAAGATCGAGAACCTGGAAAGCCTG
>CAZIEI010000191.1:442-3995 GCA_964538705.1 uncultured Spirochaetales bacterium
CATCCTCGATGTGGAGAACACCGATCTGTCCTTGCGCCCCGGCATGACGGCCACGGCGACGATCACCGTGAAGAAGATCGAGAACGCCGTGCGACCTCCCATCCTCTCCGAGATCGAAGAAGAGATCCGCTCGCTCTCGGAAGAGAAGCTCGCGCTCGTGTCCACCCAGAACTACGAACGGGCCGCGCATGTCCGAGATAGGGTACGGGAGCTGAAGCTCAGGCTCGAGGAGGCTCGATCCGAATGGGAGACCGGGATCGAGAGCGGACAGAACGTCGTTTCCGCACAGGACATCCAGGAAGTCGTCTCGCAGATCACCGGGATACCCCTTTCCAAGCTCGCCGAGAGCGAGACGCAGCGGCTCCTCAAACTGGAGGACGAGATCCATAGGAGCGTGGTCGGACAGGACGACGCGATCCGAGCCATCGCGAGCGCCATCAGGCGATCGCGCGCCGGCATCTCAAATCCCAAGCGGCCCATGGGCTCCTTCATTTTCCTCGGCCCCACGGGCGTCGGAAAGACCCTCGTGGCCAAGAAGCTCGCCCTCGCGCTTTTCGGAAGCGAGGAGGCCCTCGTCCGTATCGACATGTCAGACTACATGGAGAAGCACAACCTTTCGCGGCTCACGGGAGCGCCCCCCGGTTACGTGGGCTACGACGAGGGCGGTCTTCTCACCGAGCGCATCAGGCGGAAGCCATTCGCCGTCGTTCTTTTCGACGAGATCGAGAAAGCCCACCCCGAGGCGTTCAACCTCCTCCTCCAGATCCTGGAGGAGGGCGAGCTCCACGATTCCCTTGGCCACGTGGTCAACTTCCGTACCACCGTCATCATCATGACGAGCAATGCGGGCGCGCGGGAAATTTCATCAGGCGGCATGGGATTCGGACTCGGCGAGCGCCTCCTTTCCTATAAAGAGATGCGCGCCCGCGTGCTCTCAGAGATGAAGCGCGTGTTTAATCCGGAATTTATTAACCGGCTAGACGAGATCGTGGTATTCACCGCGCTGGAACGCGCGCAGGTCGAGGGCGTCCTCAACCTCCTCCTCGGGGAGCTCGGGGATCGAATAGCTCCGAGGGGTATCGCGCTCCGGGTTTCCGACGCCGCGCGCAAGTCCATGGTCGACCGAGGCTACGAGGTGACCTATGGTGCACGGCCGATGCGAAGGCTCATCCAGTCGGAGATCGAGGAGCCTCTCTCGGTGATGGTGCTCTCGGGTGAGGCCGCACCGGGCGACGTGATCCAAGTGGACGTGGACGCGGAGGGCGGCATCATCCTCTCGAAATCCGCCATCGCTGAGCGGAGCGGCGGGGAACGGGTCAGCGCGAACTGAAGACCGACCGCGCATTATCGCTCACTCCTCGGCGTCCGCGCCCTTGAGCCTCGCGAGCCTATCAGGATCGAGCGACACCGAGAGATTCTTCTCCTGCGTCGGCAAGACGAGGCCCTTAGGGCCGTCCTTGGCTCTCCGCAAGTATTTCACCATGGTGTAATACACATCCCCCTTTCCAGAAGACCGTCCCTTGGAATGGTAGATAGCGAGGTTTGCCGCGTCCAGGAGGACGTCGAGCGGCGGGGTCATGTTCTTCCGCCCCTTGATGAACACGTAGGCACCCGCCCAGTCCCGCGCGTGGAGCCAGTAGTCGTTGCCCCGCATGTGCCGTCTCAGGAGCTCGTCATTGTCCTTGGCCGTCTTTCCGACGATGAGGGTCCAGCCGGCGGTTTCTATGCGGATCCCCGGAGCGCCGTCGGACTTCCCGGCTCCGGCCTTGGTGGAGCTAAACCTAAGTGACCGCTCGATCCTGAGAGGGTCCGTCTCCGCGAGGAGCGACGCGCGCTCGGCTTCGAGCCTCCGCTCCTCCGCATGCGCTCCCGCGAGCTGGCGCTCGAGCTCGGACCGCGAGGACTTGAGTCGCTTGGAGCGATCGTAGTATGCCTCAGCGTTCTGGGCGAGGCTTAGCTTGCGCTGGACGCGGATGCGGAGTCTTTCGCCGGGCCGGCGATAATCCTCTGCCTCTACCCATTCGCCGTCAGGATAGCCTGGCGCGAGGGAGAGGAGGACGTCTCCCGTCTCGCGGAGGCTATCCGCCTCGGACGCCTCCCCGATCTTCGACTCGATCGAGGCTATAAGCGAAGAAACCCTGCCGAGCTCCTCTGAATAGCGCGATTCGACTTTCTTGCGGAGTTCCTCGACCGAAAGGAGCCCGACGCCCGCGTCGTAAAAGGCCTCGATCCGCTCAGAGAGGCTCCCTTCCCCGGGGAATTTGCGAGCGACGAGCGATGCGGGGGCAGGAGCGCCGAGTCGCCCGTCCTCCTCCGGCCTGAAAGGGAGCCCGCCCGCCTCGCCCTTCTTGGGACGGCGGAACATCGCGTCGAGTATGGTCCCCTCGGAATCCGTGAGGATGACGTTGGCCGCGTTCGACCAGAGCCGAGCGTAGAGCCGGGTCTCCTCGCCCTCGCGGACGAGCTTCATGCGGACAATCCTGTCGGAACCGAGCTGTACCATCTCCTCGATTCGGGCGCCGACGATCCGCGCCTTGAGGAACTCCATGAACCTGAGGGGGCGTGGCGGCTTCATGACAGGCTTCCGCGTGAGGTGGACGCGGCAGCCGCGCGGCGAGAGCGAGACGAATACCGAGAAAGAATTGGACGGCCTATAGAGGTTCAGGACGAGGCTGTCGTATGTAGGTTGGATCGCGCTCTGCACGAGGGCGCCCTCGGCCCCGATTTCGGCGAGGACCGCGTCTATCTCGAGGCAGTTGAGGGACACGTCCTAGGCGCCGTGGCAGAACTTGTACTTCTTGCCCGATCCGCAGGGGCAGGGGTCGTTCCGTCCCACCTTCGGGTAGGTCCGCGTCACCTGTTCCATCATGGGACGCGCCGCGTCTTCGATCGGGCCGCGCTGCTGGCGAGCCGCCGCTCCCTGGGGCCTCGCGAATTGCGAGGCTTCCTGGTGCACGGCCGCGACTTCCCGCGACCGCGTCATGGCCGCTTCGCGCCGCTCCTCGGCCCGCTTCACCTTCACGAGGAAGATCCTGGTCGCGATCTGCCGCTTGATGGACGCAATGAGGGCGTCGAAGATCTCGAATCCCTCGAGCTTGTACTCGAGGAGGGGGTTCTTCTGGCCGTAGTGCCTGAGGTACACGGCCTCCCTCAGCGCCTCGAGGTTCTCGAGGTGATCGAGCCACTGCTGGTCGATGGCCTGGATGTACTGGTAGCGGATGAACTGGTTGAGGTTGTCCTCCCCGGCGATCTCCTTCTTGTTTTGGAGGTCCGCCGCTAGGGCCGAGGCGACCGATTCCCTCACCATGTCCGCGCGGTAGCCCTCCTGCGATGAAGGCGTTTCAAGCGCTAGGCCGAAGTTCTCCCTGAGCCAGGAAGAGAGCGAGGCGAAGGCGCCGCGCTGGTCTCCGCGCGAGTCCTCGCGGTACTCCTCCATGCGCTCGTCGAGCATCTCGAGCGCGGAGGACGTGACGCGAGACGCGAGATCCGCGTCCTCCAGGATGTCGTCGCGCTGGGAGTAGATGAACTTCCGCTGCTCGTTGAGGACGTCGTC
>CAZIEI010000192.1:0-3762 GCA_964538705.1 uncultured Spirochaetales bacterium
GCCTTTCCCGCCTTCGACCGGCGGCGTTCCGGGAAAGGAACGCCGCCTCGCCCCGATGGACAGAATAGTCAGGACGAGGCCGGCGAGCACGAGGGCGCCTCCGATGAAGAAGCGCGGCGGCATAGCTTCATGAAGGAAGATCGCGCTCATCGACACCGCGAACAGAACCTCCGAGAGGCCGATGAGGCTTCCCGTGGTCGCCGCGATGTACTTGAGCCCCCAGCCCATGAGGTACTGCCCCGCGAACGCGAAGACCGCGATGCAACCCACGAAGGCCCAATCCGCGAGCGCGATCCGCGCCAGGCCCGGCGCGGCGAAGGACGTGACGAGGATTCCGAGGACGCAGGGCGCGAGGTACACGAGGGCCGCGCTGTGGTCTTTCCGCGCTCGCCTGATGAAATGCATGCTCGACCCGAGCGATGCGCCGGAGACGATGCAGAGGAGGTTCCCGAGGAGCGGATAGGAGGAGCCGTCCCAGAAGACGAGAAAGGCCCCGAGGAATCCCAGGCCGATGCCGGCGAACACCGCCGCCCGCGGCCGCTCCCGGAACGCGAGGAACCCCAGGATGGCCGCGAAGATGGGATGCGTGCAGTTGAGGAGGGTCGCGCGGCCGCTCGAGGTCATCGACACCCCGATGAAGAAGATCGTCATCTGCGCCACGCCGAGGATCGCGCGGATGATCATCGTGAGCGGCTGCTTGATCCTGAATCCCTCCGCGAGGCTCGTCCGTTCCCGCGCGGAGGTGACGGCGATGACGGCGGCGGCGAGAATCGCGCCGGCGGAGAAGCGCACGAAGCTGATCCGCCAAGGATCGACCCTGGCCGAGATGAGCTTCACGAAGAGCGAGTTAGTGCCGAAGAGCGCGCAGGCTCCGATGATGGAAAGCGCGCCCAGGATGGGATGCGGTTCGCGGGATGAGTCGGCCATAGCAGGCATATTAGCCCGAAAGCCGCCCTGACGGCCATCTCCCCGATACGAAGCGTCCGGGAATTCCGCGACGCCCTTCCTTTGAGGAGCGTGCCGCTCGATCGTAATCGATATGAGAAACGGGCCCCTTTATGGTATAATCAATTCGGTTTTTATAAAAACGATGATATTGAAGGGTGAAATGCGTATGACGAAGATCATGGTTCTTGTCGCGGCCATCCTGGCCCTGACCGCCTGCGATACCGGGAATCCGGCCGCGAGGCTCACTATCGATCAGGCCATCGAAGCCCTGCCGACGCCCGCCGAGATGGGACGGCCCGTGGTATCCGCTCCTTCAGGAAATATTTCTCCCGTCGTGCATCCCTTCACGCCGGGCAGCGAGACTCCTCCCCTCACCTCGGATTTCTACCTAGTGGGGATGGCGAACGGCGGAATGGATTTTCAATGCGCCGGTTTTTACGGCGAGATCATCCATCTCCTCAAGAGCCTATCGGCGGAGGACTTCGCGACAGGTTCGCACATCTTCACGGATCTGGTCGAACTCGGCGGAGCCACCGTCGAAGCGGACTGGTCTGAAAACGACGGCGCCTTCACGATCCTCGTCATGGTCAGCGAAATTGCGAATTCGGTGCGCTCGCGAATCGACATCACGCAGGCCGATGGCAAGGTCAATGCCACTATGGTAATTAAGATATCCAATTACGATGCGTACTACGCAACTACCTACGACGAGGCCTCGGGGAACTGCGAGGTATTCTTGACCAGTAGCGATACGGAGGGCGTACCGACTCCTGACGCCTACTCGATGTACTGGAAAACGCTCAGAACTTCGGATCATGCCCTCACCGGCGTGGTAAGCAGGGAGGCCGGCGTCGACGAGCTTATCACGACCGCATATATCGGTCATTCCGGCAGCGCCGGACGCAAGAGCGGATATTCCATATATTTCGATCAGGAAAGCACTCCCTTCCATGAAGTATATGAAGAGACTCCCTCGCGCGATATCTACCGTATGGCGGGCATGACCGCGTATCCCGATCACCTTGCTTTTGATGACGCTTACTTACCGACGCCACCTACCGGGCACCCGTTCTTCTATGATTATGACGATAACGGTATATTCGATGATAGTGTCGACATGGACGTACCGGGAGGCATCGGGGTCGGACTTTATCCGCTGACGCAAACGGAAGCGGGATACTACACTCTTCTTTCCGGCTCTCGCACCTTCCGCCCGTACCTGGAGATCCCGCACGGAGATCCCTTGCCCGCCGGCTTCACCTTCGATCCATCGCTTCTCACCCTGAAGGCATCGCTCGACGCCGGCCTCGCGACCTACGCCGAGCCGTTCGCGGCAACGCTAGTAAATCACGCGGATGCCCAGACGCGGCTCGTCGCGTTGATCATGCAGGAAGAGGCGTCATTCGAATAAGATATCCGTATCGGCGAATCGAGGAAGGCGCGACGCGTTCTCAATCCTCGATTCGCGAGCGCCGCTCCGCTCTCAGCAGCTCGTCTTCAGCCTCGACGACTCCTCATGCCGTTCGATGGCGAGCTCGATGAGCCTGTCCACGAGGGCCGCGTACGGGAGGCCCGAGACTTCCCAGAGCTTGGGGTACATGCTGATGCTGGTGAAGCCGGGAATGGTGTTGAGCTCGTTGACGATGAGCTCGCCTGAATCCGCGAGGAAGAAGTCCGCGCGGGCCATGCCCTCGCACTCGAGGGCGACGAAGGCCCGGACGGCCATGTCGCGCACGCGCTCGACGTCGGCCTCGGGGAGGTCGGCGGGGATCACGAGGGCGGCGCCGTCCTCGTCGACGTACTTCGCTTCGTAGGAATAGAACGTTCCCTTCGGAATCACCTCCCCCGGCACGGACGCGACGGGTTCGCGGTTTCCGAGGACGGAGCACTCGAGCTCCCGTCCTTTGATGCCCTTTTCGACGAGGATCTTCCTATCGAAGCGGAAGGCCTCCTGGATGGCGGCGGAGAGGCCGGCCTCGGTCTCAACGCGCGAGACGCCGACCGAGGAGCCGCAATTGCAGGGCTTCACGAAGCAGGGGTAGCCGAGCTCCTCGCGGATCGCCTTGAGGGGTATATCGAGATCCTTGCCGGGAGCGGGGGAACGGAGCGTGATCCAGGGGGCCACGGGGATGCCCGCGTCCCTGAGGAGCTTCTTAGCCACGTCCTTGTCCATGGCCGCGGCCGAACCCAAGACGTCGGGGCCCACGAAAGGGATGTCCGCGAGGCGAAGAAGGCCCTGGACCGTGCCGTCCTCGCCGTTGGTGCCGTGGAGGACGGGGAATACGACGTCGATCGAATCGACGGGGGAGCGGCTTTCGAGGTTGATGAGAGCAGCGGACCCGGATCGCGCGGGCGCTCCGGAGGGTCCGGCCTCGACGGCCGGGATCAGGGCCACGGGATCGTCGTCGGCCGCGAGGGCGCGGAGGCTCCCGTCTCCCGATTCCAGGAGGGCCCGGGACGAATCGCCCGAGCGCCACGAGCCGTCCTTGGCGATGCCGACGAGGACGGGTTCGTATTTCGAGGGATCCAGGGCCGCGAGCACGTTGCGCGCGGACCGGATGGACACTTCATGCTCGGCGGACTTCCCGCCGAAGAGGATCATCACGCGTTTCTTCGCCACGATGGGGCAAGACTATCCGCGCGCGTGCCTCGGTGTCAACGCGGCCCCCGCAGCCGCGGCGAGCGGGGACCGTACGGAGCGCGGGCTCAGCGGGGCTTCTGGGGAACGAGGTAGAGCTTCGAGAGGTCGTAGCCCTGGGAGACCGCGATGCTTTTCATGAGCTCGAGCGTCTCGGGGTCGATCTCGGGATCGCG
>CAZIEI010000193.1:0-3760 GCA_964538705.1 uncultured Spirochaetales bacterium
GTGTATTCGGCGAGCGACGTGGCGCGCGAGGAGTTCCCCGAGCTCGACCTCACCGTGCGCGGCGCCATCTCCATCGGGCGGCGCCTCCAGGACCCCCTCGCTGAGCTCGTGAAGATCGACCCGCGCTCCATCGGCGTGGGCCAGTACCAGCACGACCTCGACCAAAAGGCCCTCTCGGACGCGCTGGACGAGACCGTGGGCTCGGTGGTGAACGCGGTGGGCGTGAACCTAAACACGGCCTCGGTCGCCCTCCTTAAGTACGTCTCCGGCATCACCTCCTCCACCGCGCGGAAGATCGTCTCCTACCGCGACGGCAAGGGCGCCCTTGCGACGCGCGAGGACATCCTCGGAATCCCGGGCATGGGCCCCAAGACCTACGAGCAGTGCGCCGGCTTCCTCAAGATCCCCCAGAGCCCCGAGCCCCTGGACAACACCTGGGTGCATCCGGAGAACTACCCCCTCGCGCGTGAGCTCAGGGCATCCGTCCTAGGCGGCAAGGACCCGACGCGCGCAGAGCGCGAGGAGCTCAAGGCCCGGTTCTCCGTCGGGGATTCCACTCTCGACGACATCATCGCCGAGCTCAAGAAGCCCAACCGCGATCCGCGCGAGGGCTACCCCAAGCCGGTGCTGCAGAAAGAGCTCCTCTCCTTCGAGGATCTCCGCGAGGGCGTCATGGTGACAGGCAAGGTCAAGAATGTCGTCGATTTCGGCGCTTTCGTCGACCTCGGGCTCAAGGAGACCGCGCTCATCCATGTCTCGGAGATGGGCGACCGCTTCATCCGCGATCCACGCGAGGCGCTCAAGGTGGGCGACGTCAAGGAATTCCGCGTCATATCTATCGATCCCGTGCGGAAGCGTATCGGGCTCAGCCTGAAATCAGCAGATGCCCGGCCGCGCGGCCAAGCGCAAGCGCGCGGAGACGCCTCCGGGCGCGGCCCGGCCCGCGGTCCCGCGCCGTCGAGGCCCGAGACGCAGGCATCTAAATCCCCGGGATCATCGGGGAAACCCCAGGGCGGACGCGACGGCCAAGCGCGCGCGGAACGGGATGATGACGGCACGACCTACAATCCCTTCGCGGCCCTCCTGAAAAAGTGAAGTATTTTACCCGTTATAGGGGATATTCGCTTTACCCGATAGTATACTATCCTCATTGAACCCATCGATCCTGTCCTATCTCGTCCATTCCAGGAGGAAAGAAAATGACAAATATGTGCATGATCAGGACCCTCAAGCAATCCATGGACCATCTCGCGGACGCGCTCAAGGAAAAGACCGGCCTCACCCTCAACGAATGCTTCTGCCTCTGCCTGGTGTCCGAGGGCACCCGTGAGCCCTCGGCGATGGCTAAGGCGCTCGAGCTCTCCCCTTCCCGCATCACGCGAATCCTCGACGCCATCGAGGCGAGCGGCCTCGTGAAGCGCAAGGTGAGCCCGGAGGACCGGCGCTCCCTTCCCGTGTCCCTCACTCCCAAGGGTGAGAAGACCATCGACCTCTTCAAGCGGACCCCGCTCTCCGTGCCCGCTGACGTCGTGGCCTCGCTCAAGAAAGGCCGGTAAAGCCCGGAAAGATACCCCGATCCGCCGCGCAGCGGTCCGCCGCACAGCGGTCCACCGCGTTGAACGAAGGGAGCCCTCCCCCGCGGGAGGGCTTTTCCATGCTCTCGCTCTTCGAGGAGGCTTGATGCCATGGCCAGAAAAAGGGTGCTGATCGTCGGCGGAGTCGCGGGAGGGGCGGGGACCGCCGCGCGCTTAAGGCGCCTGGACGAGGACGCCGAGATCGTCGTCTTCGAGCGCGGACCCCACGTGAGCTACGCCAACTGCGGCCTCCCGTACTACGCGGGGGGCGCCATCCGCGAACGCGACGCCCTCTTCCTCATGGACGCCGCCCGCTTCAAGGCCGCTCTGGACGTGGACGTCCTCACGCGCCACGAGGCGCTCTCGATAGACCGCTCGGCCAAGAAGCTCGGAGTGAAGGACCTGGATTCCGGCACGGTGACGGAAGAACCCTACGACGTCCTCGTCCTCGCGCCGGGCGCCTCGCCCCTGAGGCCGCCCATACCCGGGATCGATGATCCGGCGGTCCTCTCGCTTCGGAGCGTCGAGGATGCCGACGCCATCAAGGCCCGTATCGATGCAGGCGCGGGCGGGACCGCCGCCGTCGTCGGCGGCGGCTTCATCGGCCTCGAAATGGCGGAGAACCTCCGCGAGCGAGGCTGGACGGTCGTCGTCATCGAGGCCCTCGACCAGGTCCTCGCGCCCCTCGATTTCGAGATGGCCGCCATCGTGCAGGCGCGCCTCAGGGACAAGGGCGTGAAACTCGTCCTCAAGGACCCCATCGCGGCCTTCGAACGCGATGGCGCGGCCCTCGTGGCGCGGCTCGCCTCGGGAGCGGCCGTACGCGCCGACTTCGCCCTCCTCTCCATCGGCGTCCGGCCGGAGAGCGGCCTCGCGCGGGAGGCGGGGCTCGACCTCGGACCGAACGGCGCCATCCGCGTGGACGAATTCCTCCGCACCTCGGATCATGCCATCTACGCGGTCGGCGACGCCATCGAATTCAAGCACCCGATTCTGGGCGTCCCGGCATCCGTGGCGCTCGCGGGTCCGGCCAATAAGCAAGCGCGGATCTGCGCGGAGAACATCGCGCGAGGAAACGTCCGCGCATGGAAGGGAGCCATCGGCACCGCCGCCGCCAAGATCTTCGACCTCACCGTCGCGACCGCGGGACTCCCGTGCAAGGCCCTCGCGAAGGCGGGCATCGCGCACGCATCCGTGATCGTCAACGCCGGGGAGCATGCGGGTTATTACCCGGGAGGGCGGAACCTCAGCCTCAAGGTCGCCTACGACCCGGGCACGGGCAGGCTACTCGGCGCGCAGTGCGTGGGCGGCGTGGGCGCGGCCAAGCGCATCGACGTGATCTCCGCCATCATGGGACTGGGCGGAACCGTCTCCGACCTCGCCGCCTTCGAGCAGGCCTACGCCCCGCCCTATTCGAGCGCGCGCGATCCCGTCAACGTCGCGGGCTTCGTCGCGGAGAACGCTATGGCCGGCCTGGGCAATCCCGTCCCGTGGACTGAGGTAGAATCCTGGCGCGCACGCGGCGCCTTCTTCCTCGACGTACGGACGGGCGTCGAATTCGCGGGAGGCGCGATCCCGGGATCAGTGAACATTCCGCACACGGAGCTCCGCGCGCGCCTCAGCGAGATTCCGAAGGGCACGGCCATCCTCGTGAACTGCGCGGGAGGCCTCCGCGCCTTTCTCGCAGAGCGCGTACTGAGGCAACGCGGCTGGACCGACGTGGGGAACCTCTCTGGCGGCTACAAGACCTGGAAACGCGCGATGGACGAACGCGGCTCCGCGGAGCGGCCCCGCGGATAGGCAGATACCGTCTTTTTCAAGGAATTTCCGGCATTCCGGACGCCTTGACACGTTTTGCGTAAATCGGTACCTTCTTACCACACGCCGCAGGGTAGAGCAGTTGGCAGCTCGTCGGGCTCATAACCCGGAGGTCAGAGGTTCGAGTCCTCTCCCTGCTAAACCGAAAGCAAGAGCCCATCCAAATGGATGGGCTCTTGTATTTTCTGGGTATCCGGGGAGAGGGCTCGAAGCGAGGGAGCGCCGAGCGAAGGCGAGGATAAGGGCACAGGATGTGCACGGCAGCGACCGAGCCGGGCTGGAGCGAGGCGACAGGAGGTCGCCGACCGGAAGCCGAGTCCTCTCCCTGCTAAACCGAAAGCAAGAGCCCATCCAAATGGATGGGCTCT
>CAZIEI010000194.1:0-3743 GCA_964538705.1 uncultured Spirochaetales bacterium
CCTGAAAGAGGGCGGCCAGGACGGCCCCGGCAGCCCGGAGGACGCCATTTGCCCCTGCGAGAGCCGCCCAGGCGATGAGGGCGACCGCGGCGCAGACGCTGGCGTCCATGAGGGACTGGACGGCGCGGACGCCCGTCCATGTCCTGATCCACGCCGTGCCGCCGTCCGCGCGGCCGGCGCCTAAGCCGGCGTAGACGGCGGCGAGGAAGAGCGGGTATCCGGGGCCGCGGAAGACGACGGGTTTCCCGCCGCGTTGGAAACCCTTCCCCTCGGCGAGGTTAAGGCCGAGGGCGTGGTAGAGGTCGGGGTCGCCATAGGGGCCCAGGCCCCCCCGCCGCGTCTCGGGCGAAGCGAGGACGGGGCCGAGGCGGATCGAGGCCGCGAGGACGAGGATCGCCGCGAGCGCGCTGAAAAGCGCCGCGCGGATGATCGCGTTCACCGTTCCGGATCCGACTTCCCTCATCGCCCCTCCGCGATCGAGTATAGCCGTCCTGAGGCGCTGCGGCGAGGTGCCGTCCGCGAGGAGCTCGCGGAGGCCGTCCGCGAGGAGCTCGCGGAGGCCGCCCGCGAGGAGATCGCGGAGGCCGCCCGCGAGGAGATCGCGGATGCCGCCGGGCGGCCCGCGGATCGGTTTTTGTTGCGCGCCGGGTCCGCCTCGACTACACTGGAGCGGATGAACGCCTTCTCCCTTTCCGAACCAGTCGCCCTCTGCGCCGTCCTCGCCGCCGTCGTCCTCGTCGCTCCCGCCCTCGAGGGGCGCTTCAAGGCCGTGGCCATGGCCATTCTCCTCGCGGCCGGCGCGGCCCTCGGTCCGGGCGGACTCGGCGTCCTCGGTCCGGGCGGGCTGTCCGAGGGAGCGGGAAAGGCCGCGCTCGCGTACGCCGCCTTCCTCGCGGGCCTCGAGGCGGAGGTCGCCCTCATCAGGCGGGGCAGGGGGCAGGGGCTCTTCCTCGGGGCGGCGGGCGCCGCCATCGCGCTCTGCGCGGCTCTCGCCGCGGGTTCCTTCCTCCTCGGCCTCGGTCCGCTCTCTTCACTCGCTCTCGGCGCCTTCATCGCGAGCGATTCCCTCATCGGGCACGCGGCGGTCCAGCGCTTCGGCATCGGGCGGAGCAAGGCCGCCGGGGCGGCCTCCACCGCCAGCGCCGTCCTCAATGTCGTCGCCGTCGCGGCGCTCGCCATCGTCTCCGCCGCTTCCGGCGATAGGAGCGCCGCGGGTTGGGCGGTTTCCGGCGCAGCGGCCCTCGCCCTCGCGGGCCTCGCCGCCTTCATCCTCCCCCGCTTCTCCGCCTTCTTCCTGAAGCGCGTGAAGCCCGAGGGGCACGCGGAATTCGCCTACGCCATCCTCGCGCCCTTCGCGCTCGCCTGGGGCGCCATCGCCGCCGGACTCGGCCCCGTCGCGGGCGCCTTCGCCGCCGGACTCGGCCTCAATCCCCTCATCCCGGAGAAGTCCGTCCTCATGAAGCGCCTCCGCTTCGCGGGTAATTCGCTCATTCTTCCTTTCTTCCTCGTTTACACGGGCTCCCTCGTGGACCTCCGCTCCCTCGCGGACCCCGCCCCGGTCCTCGCGGCCGCCGGGCTCGTCCTCGCCGCGGCCCTCTTCGCCCGGGGCCTCCCCGCCCTCGCCCTCCGCGCCTTCAAAGGGTACGGAGCCGCGGAGTCCGCCCTCGCCCTCGGGATCACCGCGGGGCAGGCCGAGCTGAGCGTGGTCATAATCGCCGCGGGCGTGGCTTCCGGCCTCATCCCGGGATCGGCCGGAGCGGGCGCCCTCATGGCCGCGATCGTCTGCTCGGCGGCGGGAGCCCTCGTCTCCGCGCGCGCCGCCAAGGCCCTCGCCATGGGATCGTCCTCCGCGCAGGTAAAGGAGAGCGAAGGGGGCGAGCGCGTGATGGCGATCGTTTCTAATCCCAAGCACGCTCTGGCCCTCGTGGACCTCGCCTCCCTCCTCTCACCCAAGGACTCGGGCGATCCCGTCTATGCGGCCAACGTGATCCAGGATCCCTCCGACGCGGAGCGCGGCCTCACCGAGTCCGAGCGGACCCTTGCCCAGATCGTGCTCCGCGGCGTCGCCGCGGGCATCAACGTCATCCCCGTCACTAAGGTCTCGTACAACGTTTCCGAGGGCGTGACCCAGGCCGCCTCCGAGCTCAGGGCCTCGGCCATCGTCGCCGGCGCGGGTCCCGAGTCGCAATTCATGAAGCGCCCCTACGGCCAGGTCATCGACCAGGCCGTGTCGTCCACGCGCCAACTCTTCCTCGTCCTCCGCTCCCCGACGCCCCTCAACCTCCTCTCGCACGTCGTCGCCGTGGTGCCTCCGCTCTCAGAGCGTCAGGCCGGCTTCACGAGGGCCGCCGCCGCCGTCAAGGCCATCGCGAGGGGGATCAAGGCGAGGGTGACCCTCGTCAGCCTTGACCACGCCATAGACTCCGTGGCCGCGGAATGGTCGCGGGCGCGGCCGCAGATCCCTTTCCAGCGGATCGGCGCGGCGGATTGGAAGGTCGCGCTCGCCGAGCTCTCGCGCCATCCCGAGGCCAACACACTCTTCGCGCTCTTCAACGTGCGGCAGGGGAGCCTCGCCTGGCAGCCCGCCGTGGACAAGCTTCCCCTCGCGTTCCTCGGGCAGAAGCCCAAGGCCTCGCTCCTCTGCGTCTACGTCCCCGAGTCCGAGGAGGGCGAGGCCGTCCCCGCCCCCGAGGCCCCCGCGCCCGCGCCCGCCCCCGAGGACCTCCTCGGAGAGGCCGATAGGCGCGGCCGCGTCATCCGCTGGGGCCAGTCCCTCGCCCTCGCCGACGCGGTGCGCGCCCTCGTGCGCGCCGCCTTCCCCGAGGACCGGGGCGCGCAGACGCGGCTCTCCGCCCTTTTCTCCGACATCGCCCAGAAGGAGCCCGTGGAGCTCTCACCCGGCATCGTCCTCCTCCACGCCCACGTGAGCGAGGTCGAGGAGCCGGTCATCCTCTGGGGCCTCTCCGGGGCGGGCATCCCGACGCTCTCGCTGGAGGCGAAGGTGAAGGTCCTCATCGTCCTCCTCGCACCCGAGGGCCAGCCCCCGGAGGAGCACCTCCGCGTCCTCTCGCGCCTCGCCGGCACCGTCATGGACCCGAGCTTCGCCGAGCGCCTAGCGGCCTTGGAAAAGGAGCCCTGACGGGGGCGTCCCTCCAGCGGGACGGCGTTTCAGCGTCCGGCCCGTCTCCATTGACGAAGCGGCGGCATGCCCGTATCTTCATTGGATATGAAGCAGAAGGACTACCGGCTCGCCGCGATCGTCTTCACGGACATTCACGGCTTCTCCCGGATGATGGAGAAGGACGAGGCCGGTACCCTCGAGCTGCTCCACGCCCACAACGACCTCGTGACCGGGGTGGTGGCCGCCCACGGCGGTACGGTCGTCAAGACGATCGGCGACGCCTTCCTCCTCGACTTCAAGAACACCGTGAACGCCCTCCAGAGCGCCCTCGAGATCCAGGACAAGGTCTACAAACTCAACAAGGAACGGACTCAGGACCCGGCCAAGGCGCCCCTCCTCCTCCGGATCGGCGTCCATCTCGGGGACATCTACTTCTTCGAGAACGACGCCCTTGGCGACGGCATCAACATCGCGAGCCGCCTCCAGTCCATCGCCCATCCCGGCTGTATTTGCATCTCCCAGGACGTCTACAACCTCGTCCTCAACAAGATCGACTTCCAGGCCCAAAAGCTCGGGCGCGTCAGCCTCAAGAACATCACCAAAGAGATCCACGCCTACGAGA
>CAZIEI010000195.1:0-3706 GCA_964538705.1 uncultured Spirochaetales bacterium
GAGCGCCGCGTCCCGCGGGTTGTCCGCGTTCGTCCTCACATGGAAGGCTTTGAGCTGCTTCTTGCTGAGAGCGATGAAGTCGAGGAGGCCGGACTCCGCCGGATCCGGTTCGATGAGGTCCGCCTTCCCGAGGTAGATCTGGGGCTCCCCGTAATAAGGCACGTTGAGGGTGATGTAGTCGCCCTCGTTGAAGCTGATGTCGCCGATCACTGCCTTCTTGCCCTGGATCCTGAGGTTCGGCTTCACCATGGAAACCTTGCCGTACTGGCGGGCCACGACGGAGGCGTGCGCCGAATAACCGCCCTCGGAGGAGAGGACGCCCTTGGATACCTCAATGGCCTTCACATCCTCGGCGAAGGTGGCGGGCATCACGAGGATGCAGCGGGTATCCTCGCCCTTCTGATGGGCGATCCTGATGGCGTCGAGGAGGGTTTCGGTGGTGAAGTACGCCCGCCCGATGGCGGCGCCCGGAGCGCCGGCTATTCCGCCCACGGTGCCCGTGAGCTTCTTCACCGAGCGGATGTCCACTACGGGATGGAGGATCTCGTTGAGCTGGCCCGGCTTTATATGGGTGACGACGAAGACGTCGTCGACGATCTTCCGTTTATTGAGGTCGAGGTAGAGCCTGATATCCGCCTGCGTGGACTTCTGGTCGACCGCGCGCTGCTCGATGAGCCAGAGTTTGGAATTCTCGATGGTGAAGCGGATCTGCCTGATTTCCTTGAGATGATCCTCGATCTTGCTCGCGATCCTCTTGAGCGTCTGGAGGTGCGTCTCGCCGATCTTGAGGATGTCCTTTCCCTGGGAGCCGATCTCGTTGAACTTGTCCTGGTAGAACTCGCCCTGCAGGACCTTGTCTCCCGTGACGATGTTCCTCGTGAAGAACGCGCCTGAGGAAGAATCCTTCCCGTAGTTGCCGTACACCATGGGCTGCACGACGATGGCGGTATCCTCGTCGTTTTGCTCGTCCAAGGCGAGGAGCTCCGAGATGCGCTTGAGGGCGGACTCGAGCTGCGACATGGGCGAGTCGAAGAAACCCGCGGGGAGGTAGGCCTTGAAGCCCTCGATGATGGCGAGGGCGCCGGACTTGATCTTCTCCTGGCCGAGAGCCTTGGAGACCCGCTTATCGAGCTCTCCCACGGTCTCCGCGCGCTTCTGATCGCCCTTGAGCTCGGCGATCCGCGTCTCGATCCTGAGCATGCCGCGAATGAGGAAAAGGAGTTCGTGCACGGCGAAATTGTCGCCCACGAACTTCTCGAAACCGGCGATGGTGTCCTTGGTGAGGCCGAAGTTGTGGAGCGTCGGGTAATTGGAGATGGTGAGGTTGGGCGACACGACGATCTTGAAGAGCATGGGATTGGAGGGATTCCCGTAGCCCTTCCTGACGATGGCCTCCACGCGCTTGATGTAGGGCGCGAGGCCCTCGGCCACCTTCACGCCCGAGAGGTCGCTCGCGCACGAGGCGTCGATGATGATTCCCGGTAGTATGGGGAGGTTCATCTGAGCGAATTCGTTGACGAGGCGCCCCCGGATTCCCAGGAGCTGGGGATCGACGCTCCCCTTGACGGTATCCTTCTGGCTGAAGAAATGAATGCTCATCTTGCCCATCGCGGCCTCCCTAGAACAGCTGTGGAACGGTGTTGACCGGGAACTTCAGGAAGGCCTCGAACATGTGGCTGGCTCCCTGCCTGAGATAACGCTGCAATTTGGCGACGTCGACTATATCGTCCCCTACGACCTTGAACTCGATGCACGTCCCTCGCTTCACCTTTCCCCAGGTGAAGAGGGAGTTGAGGTTCGTGATGCGCTCCCCGTCGTAGTAGACGTAGACCTGGAGCCCGGGGTGCTTGGTCGTGTAGGAGGCGATGATCCGCTTCCAGGCCTCGACGTTCCCGTTGTGGAAGAGCTCGTTGGTCACGAGAACCGCGTACATCGGCGTCATCTTCGTGGCTCCCGCGGAGGCGATGACCACCGGGGCCGCCGCCGTGGCGGCGGGCGGCATGGCGACCGCGGCGCCCTGGGCGGGTCCCTTCGCGTGCGAAGCCATGACGTCCGCGGCGGATATCTGCATGGCGGGTACGGCCCTGGCGGCGGGACGCTTCCCGGCCTGCGAGCGCTTGGGCGCCGGAGCTGCCCTGACGGCTTTCTTCCTCCGCGGCTTGTAAGCGAAGGCGCCGCGCTTGAGGCTCGGATCGGCCTTGCCGCCCGCGCCTTCGACAACGGCGACGAGGGCCTTGGCGGCCCTGAGGGCGACGGCCTGGTTCGCCGGCTTGGCGAAGCCTCCCGCGTACGCGGTCACGCATTCGTTCTTGGCGAAGCGGTCGAGTCCGGCCATCTGCTCTTCGTTCTTGGGATTGAGCACGAGTACGCCGAGGTCCGGATGCTGATAGACGAGGACGAGGTCCGCCGCGTGCCAGCCCTTCACCGCCTCGGCGACGGCCGAGGGGCTCTCGATGACCGATTTCAAATTCGCCGACACGGAAACGTATGGATGCTTCTGCCCGATGATCATGCTCACGACCATCGGCACCTCGTCCTGGACCATCGCCTTGTCCTGCAAGGCCTCGTTCACGAGGTCGGCGAGGTTTTCCCCTCCCTCGAAGCGATCCAGGATGGAGATCGTCCCCTTGATGTGCCTGACCGATGCGTTGAATTCGTCGCGGATCGCGAGCCGTTCGTACGTCGTGGCGGTATCCTTCATGCTCATCCCCTTCATGGAAAAAAGCCCCCACCGAGGCGGGGGCTTTTTCCGGATTCTAGTTCGATTAAATCTCCCTGAGGCCCGAGTCCCTTCCGCGCGAGCGGCTCGCGGACTTGCTCTTCCTGCCCGAGTCCACGACGCCCTTCTTCTTGGCGATGGTCCTGGAGCCGGATGAGGACTTAGCCTTCGCGGCCGGCTTAGCCGTGGATTTGGCCTTGGCCTTGGGCGCCTGCCTCACGGTCACGGCGGGGGGCTTGGGCGCCATCAGGGTCTGCTCGAGGGCGGGGGCCCCGATGTCGCTCATGTAGGCCTGCTGGGCGGCTTCCTCGCCCTCTTCGGCCGGGATCGCCGCGAAGGACTGCGCGATGTCGGCGCGGACCGTCGAGCGGCGGCGGGAGAAGGAGGCGAAGGCGGCGTCGGAGAAACCCTTGGACACGCCGTGCAGGAACTCGTTGAGTACGTTGGCCATGCCGTCGAGCGTAGCCTTCTTCCTCTTGATGGAGACGATGTCCACGTCGAGGAGGAGGCCCGGCTGGATGTGGTAGGGGTTGATCATGTAGTCGAACTTCGTGAATTCCCTATCGAGGAAGGAGAGGCGCTCTTCCATGATGCGGCGCTCGATCGGGTACTGGTAGCCATACATCGCCTTGAGCTTGTCGCGCATGGCGATGATGATCTTCTTCATCTTGTCTTTCTCGTAGAGGTAGGTCCGGTTCATCTTCTCGACCTCGGTCTCCGCGGCTTTGACGAAGGAAACCTCGTCCCAGGCCTTGGCCAGGTCCTCGTAGAGCGGATCGTCCGGATTGGCGGCCTTCTTCTTCGCGATCCTGCGCTTGTAGATCCGAGCGAGGTCCTCGAAATCCGAGATCCTCTTCAGGAACTTGGACTTGTCGTATACCACGCCGAGGCAGTCGTAGAGGTGCCAGACTTCCTTCTGGAATTCCTTGATCTGGACGTCGTACGCGGCGCGGTCCATGTTGAGCTGGGCGTTGTCGTAGTAGCGCA
>CAZIEI010000196.1:0-877 GCA_964538705.1 uncultured Spirochaetales bacterium
TCTACGATCGTGTCGGGATTGAGGGACACGGGCGACTCGATGCTCTCGCCGATGGAGATCTTGTCGGAATCGTCCCCGAGGTACCACACGTCGTTGAGGGAGAGGACGGAGGTGCCCGAGATTTTGAGGAGGGTCTGCTGAAGCTCCTCTTCGCTCACCCCGAGGGAGCCTGCGATCTCGGGGTCCGTGGCAGTTCTCCCGAGCTTGGCCTCCAGCGCGACGATCGTCTCCTCGATCTCACGGGTCTTCTGCCTGATCGATCGGGGGACCCAGTCTATGGACCTGAGCTCGTCGAAGATCGCGCCTCTGATCCGCGTGACGGCGTAGGTCTTGAACTTGACCGCCTTGTCAGGGTCGTACTTGTCGATGGCGTCGAGGAGGCCGAAGACGCCGAAGCCCACGAGGTCGTCGAACTCGACGTTGTGGGGCATCCCCTGGGCCACCTTCCCCGCGACGTACTTCACGAGCGGGGCGTACTGTCGGATGAACATGTCGCGGAGCTTCGGATCGCGGTCCCTCTTATAGGCCGCCCAGAGCTCGTCCTCGGCCTTCTGGTCAAGCGGGGCGTTCGACATCGTTTTCATCCTTTCCGCTCCCTCGTCAGGATCGTCCGCACTGCTTGCGCGAGAACGCCGGGATCGTCGCCGGCCGCCGCTCCCTTTCCGCCGCCTGTAGACGGGCGCGACGGGGCGGCGTCGACCGGAGCCTCGGACTCACCGCCGTCGACCGAGGGCGGCGCGAAAGCGTCAGTGAAGACGTCCAGGTCCGGCAGGACGTCCACATCGTCGATGGCCTCTGGAGGCCGTACGGGCGCGTAGGTCCGCTCCTCCTCCTCGGCCTCCTTGCCCAGATGCAGCCCCGCCTTGTCCTCCAGCAG
>CAZIEI010000196.1:887-3652 GCA_964538705.1 uncultured Spirochaetales bacterium
CCTTGAGGATCGGGGAGGCCTTGAGCTCCTCGAGCTCCTCGGCGAGGATGTCCTCGCGGGGGCTTTCTTCCTCCGCGGAGACGGCTTCGCCGGCGCGCTCGACGGCGATCTCGCCTTCGCCCGTGATGGCCCTCTCTTCGCGTACGGGGGCCGCGCGTTCTTCCGGGGTGGCGCGTTCATCGGATGCCGCCCGCGCCTCCAAGGCGGCGTCGTCGCCGACCCTGAGGTCCACGTTCCGTCCCGTCTCCCGTCCGGGGCCCTCGGCGGCCGGCGCCGCGAGAAACCTGAGGGCGAGCCACCGCAGACCGAAGGCGGCCAACCCGCTCCCCAGTCCCGTAAGGAAGGACCTTAAGAGGAGCGTCCAGAACGGCGCTCCAGCGAAGATGCCGATGAGGATCGCGAGGACGAACGCGGCCGCGGCCGCGATGGCCGGCATCTTCCACTCGATGGACACCTTCACTCCTTCCTCGTAGATTACGGCATAATCCGAGCGCTCGTCAAGTTAAGGCCTTTTTTCAATCCCGCCCGAAGAACTTGTTTATAAAGCGCTGGATGCCCGGTTCCATACGCACGTCGTTCTTCTCGATCCTTCCCACGAGGTGATGGATGGATATGCTGGCCTTGCTCTTGGGATCGAGGGCGATGAAGGGCTTCTGCCTCAGAACCGCGTGGCTCACCGCCGGGTCGTCGTAGATGCAGCCCAGGTACTCCACCTTGAGGTTGAGGAACTGGCCGGAAATGTTGATGATCCGCTCGGCCACCCGCTTGCCCTCGGTGACGGTCTTCACGCGATTTACGATGAGCTTTAAGCCCATGTTGAGGTTCTCTATCTCAGTGGCGATGATCTTGATGATTCCGTAGGCGTCCGTGATGGCCGTGGGCTCGGGCGTCGTCACGATGATGGCGTCGTCCGCGGCGGCCACGAAGTCCAGGACGTTGCTGGACACCCCGGCCGCCGTGTCTATGATCACGATGTCCGCCGACGAGAGGGTGTAGAGCTCCGATATGAAGTTCTGCCGCTCCTCCTCGTTCAGGTTCGCGATCTTGGAGAATCCCGAAGCCCCCGCCACGATCCTGATCCCGTACTCGGTGTCCAGGATGATGTCCCTCATGGACTTTTGCTTCCTGATCACGTGGTAGAGGTTGTACTTGGGGATCATGTTGAGCATGACGTTCACGTTCGCGAGCCCGAGGTCCGCGTCCATGACGATCACCTTCTTCCCCTGCCTCGCGTACGCGATGGCGAGGTTCACGGAGACGTTCGTCTTCCCCACCCCGCCCTTGCCGGACGCGACCGCGATGATCCTCGTGCGTTTCTGCGCCTGGGGCGCCTGAGCCTGCTTCATGAGCTCCCTGAGCTTCTCGGCCTGGTCTTCCATACCCGTTACGCGCCCCTCCCGCCCGGGCCGGCCGTTCCGCCGGCGAATCCTGAGCCAGTCGCCATCACGACCACATCCTCCCCTTCCCGCCCTCGGGGAAGAGCTTGTCGAATTCCATCCTGTTCACGCGGAAGCCCTCGAGCGAGAGGAGGAACCGCATGACGGTCGCGCGCTCGATGTCCACCGGGACCCTCTGCCCCGTGGTGATGAAGGACACTGGGCAATGCCGCTCGCGGAGGGCCGAGAGCACGTTTCCCACGTGCATCGTCTCGTCCATCTTCGTCACTACCGCGGAGCGGTAGCCGAAGGGCTCGAACTGCCGCATGATCTCGAGCATGTCCTTGGCCTTCGTAGCGGCGGACATCGCGAGATGGGGCTCGGCGCCCGGCCCGCAGGCGGCGAGGATGTCCTTCATCTCCGCGAGCTTCACCGAGTCCTTCGGGCTCTTCCCGATGGTGTCCACGAGGAGGACGTCCGCGTCCTCGCGATGGAGATCGATCGTCTTCTTAAGGTCGTCGAAGGTCTCCACGGAGCTGAAGGGCACCCTCATGATCTCCGCGTAGGTCTCCATCTGCGCCTTCGCGCCTATCCGGTAGTTGTCGATGCTCACGATCCGGACGGAGGTCTGCCGCTCGCCCGTCTTCCGTACCGAGAAGGTGGCGGCCAGCTTGGCGATGGTCGTGGACTTGCCCACGCCCGTCGGCCCGACGAGGACGAGGATCCGCGGCCCCTGTTTCCGCTCCGCGGCCTTCTCCTCGGACGCGACCTCGACGCCCTCGCCGATCCAGCGGAGTACCGCGTCTTGGAGGGGGAAAAAGTCCTCGAGCTCCGCGAGGGAGAATTCCTTCCTCGCCCGCTCTACGAGCTCGTCCCGGTAGGCGGGCGAGAAGTCGTTGAGGTCGAGGAGCCCCGCGATCCTGTCGAGGTTCGGGTGCTCCGCGCCCGAGCGTCCCTCGCCCCGCTCGCTCTCGACGCGCTCCTTGATGGCTTGGATGTCCTTGGCCATGCGCTCGAGCGCCTGGGCGGCCTGGTCCGTACGGGCCTGGGCGAGGATCTTGCGCTTCTCCTCCTCGAGATCGCCCCGCTTCTCCTCGACGCGCTCCCGCGCGCGCTCGGGCGCGAGGTAGCCCTGGACCTCCACGCCGTCCTTGTAGAATATGCCGAAGAGCCCGGGGATCCTCACGGGCTTCCGCATGAGGATGCGCGCGGCGTCCCCGTACTTCGCCCTTACCTTCTCCATGGCCTTCGAATGCGTCTCCGCCGTCTCGGTGAAATATTCCATGCTCAGTCCCCTCGTCCTCCCGCCGTCCCGTTCATTCCGCCCGTATCTCCCCCACGACCTCGACCTTCATGTCGCTCACGATCTCCAGGACCGAGAGCACGACC
>CAZIEI010000197.1:0-3400 GCA_964538705.1 uncultured Spirochaetales bacterium
CATGATAGAGAAATCCCAGATATATCGCTGCGAGAAATGCGGGAACATCGTGGAAATTATTCACGCCGGAACCTGCGTTCCGAACTGCTGCGATCAGCCCATGACCCTTGTCGTCGCGGGTTCAGTCGATGCCTCTAAGGAGAAGCACGTCCCGGTCATCGAGAAGACTGCCGCCGGGTATAAGGTCACCGTGGGCTCCGTCCTTCACCCCATGGAGGAAAAGCACTATATCGAGTGGATCGAGCTCAAGGCCGGATCGCTCGTCATGAGGAAATACCTGAAACCGGGAGACGCCCCCGTCGCTGAATTCGCGGTGAGCGCGTCGTCCGTCGAGGTTAGGGAGTATTGCAACCTGCACGGCCTCTGGAAGGCCGCGAACTGAAAACGAGCGAGGAGGATTGAGCATGCAGAAATACGTATGCGACGTGTGCGGATACATCTACGATCCCAAGGACGGCGATCCGGACAACGGCGTCGCCCCCGGAACGGCCTTCGATGCCTTACCCGCTGATTGGGTCTGTCCGACCTGCGGCGCGACGAAGGACAACTTCTCCCCCGTCGATTGATATGGTAAAAATCGAGGATTACGCTTTCACCATCGGCTATGACGGCCCCCAGGCCGTCGTGGACTCCCGAGCCCAGCGCGAGAACGCGAGCCTCGGCGTAGCGGGTTTGTTCGAGAAGGGGCTCTTCAGGGCCGCCTTCGCGACCGCGCTCAAGTCGGGCGACAAATCAACGCTCGAGGATTTCATGGATCGCTACAACCAGCTCTCGGGATCGTCATACAAGAGCCAGGACGAGTTTTCGCGTCTATTCGGGGTTTTCCCGACCGACGAGGGAAAGGTGAAGCGCTTCTAGCCGGTTCGATTTCTCGCATTCTCGGGACGCGAGGCGCCCTTCCGCGAGGGGGGGCGCCTTTTTTCTTCCTCGACGCCCTTCTCCGTGCCGCGCTTCAGCATCCTCGAGAAAAACACCGCCGCGGCTTGGGCCACGTTGAGCGAGTCCATTTTTCCCGCGCCCGGAATGCTCACGAACCGCTCGCATACTGAACGCATCTCCCTCGTGAGGCCCGATTCCTCGTTGCCGAGGACCAGCCCCCATCCATCCCGTCCCGAGGGAAGCGCGCCCGGCCCGTCGAGCGGAGCGCCGCCGCGCGAATCCGATCCGACGAGCTTGAATCCGCTCCCTCGGATTAAACGAACGGGATCGGCGGTCGAATAGAACTCGACGCGCTCCATGCCTCCCTCGGCGACGCGATACGCGGAGGTGGTGATGGATGCGGATCCCTCGCCGCAGAGCAGGATCGTCCGGACGCCGAAGAATGCGGCGCTCCTCACAATGGCCCCGAGGTTATGGTCGTTCCCGACGTCCTCGAGAACGCAGACTCGTTCTCCGGATCGCTTCCATCTGTCGAGCGCCTCGGTCGTCGCCTCGCTGACGGTCGGAGGATCGCACATCGCGACGACGCCTTGATGGCGTAGGGATTTGCTGAGCTTTTCGAGCTCTTCATCCTCCGCGATCTTGTAGGGCCGATGATCGGCCGCGAGGCGCTTGCAGGCGGAGCCGAAGGCCGGAGCTCGCTCGGCGGAGAGGAACAGCCTCCTCACGCGCTCTGGATGCGCTTCGCAGAGAGCCGATACGGCATTGAATCCGCAGACGCAGAGCTCTCCCGTCATCTTGTTCTTCACGGCGGGAGCATACACCCCGCGTCGCTCAGGAGCAAGCGTCGAAGCGCCACGAAGGGTTCAACGCTTATCGGGCTTGGCGAGAGCGTAGTATTTCGGCGGGACTTCGACCTTGGCCGCGGGAAGAATGCCACGGCCAAGGACGTACAGGTCCTCAGTGAAAAGGAAATGGTTCCTCGACGGGACGAGGGTATCGGGATCGGGCTGTGGTTCGAACTTGAATTTCACGCCGCCGGTTTCCGCCGCGGCCTTTTCCCGGATCAGGTCGGGGTCGGTAACGCGGATTTTCCTGGCGAGCGCGTCCTGCGCGAGCGAGATCGCCGTCCTCAAGAGGACCCAATCCGCGGGATACTGCCATACACCGTACTTCCCCGCCGCCCCCATCTCGATCGCGTTTTTTTCCGCGATCTTCACGAGCTGGGAATGTCCGCCCGCGTTCAACGCCGCCGAGAACCCAAGGATCTCGGGGTAGTCGATCCGTATCGACGGCGAGGCCTGCTCGAGGTAATACCCCCCGCCTGAAGCCAGGGCCTTGAGGAGGGGGACACGTTCCTTCCCGTTCCCCGCCCAGAGAAGGACTTTGCCTCCCGCGGCAACGAGGCGCGAAGTGAGGAAGGCGGCCTTGTCCGTCTTTTCCGGGAATTCTATGAAGGAAATCGCTGAATCGGCGGCGGCTGCCATGAGAACCTGCTTGAAGGCCCTTCGCCCGTCGGAGCCTTCCGGTTTCGAATCCGGGTAGAAGACGATCTCCTTGACGCCGTATTGGGCGGCGCGGCGCGCGAGCCCGGCGGCCCGGCCGATCCAATCGACGTCGAGCACGAGGGAGGCCGCGGCCTCTATGTCCAACGAAGGCCCCTCGGGACATACCGAGATAAGGATCAAATCGGGCGAGACCTGACGGAGGTTTCGGAATCCGAGCGCGGCGTTTGATCCATGGACCACTACCGCCCTGGCTTTATGAGCCGATACGAGCGAAGCGAGCCGTTCCGAAAGCGCCGACCCCGATTCCAGGATAGTATCCTCGAGGACGACGTGCCTCATCGCGCCGCCCGGCGCTTTTTTCGCGAGCGCCGCCGCTGCCGACCAGGCATCGAGAACGGTTTTCTCCGCGCCCGTGATCACGATCACGTCGCTTTTCTGTGCGAAAGCGGTGGCCGCGGCAATAACGAGGGTAATGGCGAGGCAAGGAACTCTAACGTAGCGCATGCAGCGATTGTACTGTAGGCAAGGAAATCGTCAAGGAGCGGGCCTCCGTTCGGCTGAAGGTTAGCCGACCGGAGGCCCGAACGCGTATGTCAGCCTATGGCCTTCATGAGGGACTTGGCCTTGTCCGTCTTCTCCCAGGAGAAATGATCGCGGCCGAAATGGCCGTAAGAGGCGGTCCTCTGGTATACGGGCTTCTTGAGGTCCAGGGTCTTGATGATGCCCGCGGGGCTCATGTCGAAGACCTTTCTGATGCCCGCGACTATCTCGGCGTCGGGAACCTTTCCGGTGCCGAAAGTCTCGGCCATGATCGATACGGGGAAAGGGACGCCGATGGCGTACGCGAGCTGCACCTCGCAGCGTTCGGCGAGGCCTGCGGCCACTACGTTCTTGGCAATGTACCGGGCCATATAGGCGCCGGAGCGATCGACCTTGGAGGGGTCCTTGCCGGAGAACGCCCCGCCGCCGTGCCGGCCCATGCCGCCGTAGGTGTCCACGATGATCTTCCTGCC
>CAZIEI010000198.1:0-3264 GCA_964538705.1 uncultured Spirochaetales bacterium
CCGACTGGCCGGGAGTTCAGCCAACGGAGAAACCCGCGATGCTCGTTTTCCTCTGCACCGGATCCGCCTTGAGCCTGCGTCCGAAGTAACGCTTGGAAAAGATCCCCCCTCTGACGTAAAGGATCCGGTACGTGCCCAGGGGCTTCACTCCCCAGCCGAACATGCGCCACTTCTGCTGGACCACGGAGCCGCAGACGGGGCAGGGGTCCAAGCCCTTCTCGCGCCAGCGCGTCCCCTGGAGCGCGGTGCCGATGCCGTTGGTGGTGGACACGGAGCCGGGGCTCTCGTCGGTGGTCTCGGAGACGCAGCGCGCGCAGAAGCCCTGCTCGTTGAAGGCGGGCGCGGTGCCGCCTTGAGGCTGAGCGGAGGCGGATCGGTCGGGCGCCACGTAGCGCGCGTCCGGCGCTTCCTTCATGAAGGCGAGGATGAAGGGAACCAGGAAGGGGATGAAGATGGAGCCGATCACCCATACGGGGGCCGCCCGCTTGAGCCTTACGGCGAGGATCCCCGATAAAACGGCGGAGACGACGATCGATCCGAGGAAAGCCGCCATGATCCAGTTCCTCGCGCCCGGATCGGCGCCCCGTCCGGCGCCCGGCGCGAGTTCGGTGACGGCGATGAGGGCACCGAAGGACAGGATTTGGATGACAGCGAGCGGGATTCTCAGTTTCTGCATGATACCTCCTCGCGCGATCGCGCGGGTCCACTGAACCGCTCCGGCCGAACGGACGCAATCGTATATTCATACGATCGCGGGCGGATTCGCCGCTGATCGAATCTTGACAGCGCCGGAGAGCGGGCGGATACTCGTTTCAAGGCGGCCCGCGTGAAGGGAATGATCTTCCTCTACTACATTCTCTGCTACACGGTAGGCGCCGCGGGGCTCCTGGGTTCGATCGTCTACGCCGCTTCCCGGAAGTCGGCCCGGGACGCGCGCTTCGCGCTCTTCTCGGGAGCCTTCGCCTGCATCGTGATCTCGTTCACGGGCTTCAGCTACCAGGATTCCTCGACCGGGTTCGGCGCCTCAGTGAACGCCCTCAGCTGGGTCCTCTACGTCGCGAGCGTCGTCGGGAATTGTGGACTCGTCTACGCGCTCCCCTCCTTCATGGATTCGCTCTCTTCGCGGCCCCCGCGGCGGTCAGGCATCGTCTGGGCGGCTCTCGCCGTTCTCGCCGCCGTGACCACAGTCCTGTACTTCGCCATCGCTGTGAAGGCGCCGCGCGCGGCCTCGGTCATTTTCGTATCCGGCGAGATTCCCTTCGTCCTCATGTTCGCGGCCATCGCCTACGCCAACGTCCGCGGTACCATGGCTTACGCGGCTATGCGTAAGGCCCCGGCCGAGAGCGATGGCTGGGCTTCCCTCCTACGCTCGTATATGTTCGCGGCCATCGCCGCGTTTCCTTTCCTGGCGTTCGTGGATCTCTTCCCCGATTACCTTCTCTGGCGATGGTTCCCGGAATTCCCGCGCTTCTTCCGCGTTTTCCCGGCGCTCTACGCGTACTTTAACGCCGTATACTTGGTTCGTATTTTCAAGCTCATGCTCGGCGAGGAGAAGGCGCGAGGAGCGGAGGCGGGGGAGGGCGGAGAGGGCGCGGAAGCGAAAGCCGATTGGCTCGCGCGGACCGGGCTCTCGGCGCGGGAGGCGGAGGTGGCGCGGCTCCTTGCGTCAGGGATCACCTACAAGGAGATCGCGTGGAGGCTCAGGATCAGGATGGGAACGGTGCAGAGCCACGTGATGGCCGCGTACCGCAAGCTCGGCGTGACCTGCAAGGAGGACCTCATGCGCGTGGCGCGGGGGGAAGCGCTCGGCGCCGGGGGAGCATCGGCAGACGCGGCCGATGAAGACGCAGGAGAGGCGTGAAGCGAAGGTCGATCAGGCTTAGGCTCGACTAGGCCGTTCACGGGCTCAGGCGAGCGAAGGCTCTTTCGAGCCTCCGTCAGCCTTCCGCGTGGAAGGCCCTGAGCCAGGTCCGCGCGATGTGCGCGTGCCCCGCGAGGCTCGGATGGCAGCCGTCGGTGGTCCAGGGGAAGTCCGGCCGTTCCTTGAGGACGCGCTTCTGCTCCTCGCGCGTCGGGACGTAGACGGCCTTGGCTTTCTTCGCGAGCGCGCGCACGATCGAGGTCTCCTCGTCCAGGAGAGCGGAGACCTCGCGGTCGCGCTCGTTATCGATGGTCGTGGGGCTCATGAGGACGAGGAGCTTGACGCCGCCCGAGCGCGCGCGGTCGATGAGCTCCTCGTAGTTGGCCTTGAATCGTTCGGGCGGGATGTAGGCCTGGCCGTTCCACTCGCCGCGGAGGCGCCAGACGTCATTGACGCCGACCATGATGGAGAGGGCGTCCGGCTTGAGCGCGACGCAGTCCCCGTCCCAGCGCGCGATGAGCTCGGCCGTTCTGTCGCCGCTCACTCCGCGGTTCACGACCTCGAGGCCCTTGAAGCGGGGATCTGTGGCGAGAACGCCCGCTACGATGGCCGCGTACCCGAAGCCAAGACCGTCGGGGCTCTCTTTCCTGCCTGAGTCGGTGATGCTGTCCCCCTGGAAGAGGAGCCGCCGGGCGTCCTTGAGTTCCATCACGCTTCTCCTTTCGTCGCTATCGCCGCCGCAATGGCCGCGCCGATGCCGGAACCGTCTTTGGCGAGGGCCGTTTCGATGTTCTTCGCGCCCGCCCCGAGGACGTCCTCGAGACCAGCGCGGATGTCCGCGTCGTATCCGGGCATGCGCTCGTAGAGCGAGCCGTCGATCGCGACGACGTGGCGCCGCTCCATGCGGGGATCCACGCGGAGGAGCGTACCCGCGAAGGTCGCGGCCGCCGCGCGGGCGGACCTCCTGCCGACCGCGCGGGCGACGGCGCGGAGGGCCTCGATCGCGTCGGGAGCCGGGGCCTTCATCGCAAGTATCTCCGAGGCGATCTGCGCGACTTCCTTGGGCGATCCGCTTTCCGCTATGAGGGCGTCCAGCTCGGCGCCCGTGGGGGCGCGGTGGTATCCGTCGGAGCCGGGGAGGAGCCCGGCGTCGTGCATAGCGCGCGCCGCGCGGGAGACGAGCTCCCCGAGGTAACGGCCCGATACCATCTTTTCGGCGAGCTGCGCGCCGGGACGGTCGCTCTCGCGGTCAAGGGCTAGGTCCCACTCCGCGCGGCGGAAACCGTCGAAATTGCCCGACTCCATGTTCACGATCATGGGTTTCCCGGTGAGGGGATGCGTGGGCTCCAGGTAGCAGGTGTTATGGCCGGTGCCGCAGATGCTCGCCACGTCGACGTCGCGGT
>CAZIEI010000199.1:0-3181 GCA_964538705.1 uncultured Spirochaetales bacterium
ATGCCCAGAGGGGGACTTGAACCCCCACACCTCGCGGCACTAGAACCTGAATCTAGCGTGTCTGCCAATTTCACCATCTGGGCTGGTCGGAAAAAGGTAGCAAGCGGAGCGGCTCGTCGTCAAGAGGCCAGCCACCGGCGCAACCAAATCCACGCTTAGTTCCGTCCCGTCTTGTCCTCGATGAGTCTCCGCATGAAGCCGATCTCCTCCTCGAGCGCCTCGATGCGCTTCTGCTGATCCTGCACGAGGAGCCTGGTTTCCTCTACGTCTACTGCCGAGAGGAGACTTTTCTTGTCGTCCATCCGGGAGAGCGCTTCCGCCTTCATGATCTCGGCCTTCGCCCTCGCCTTGGGGCCGTTGAAGATCAAGCCCACGATTGCGATCGAAGTCGCGAAGGTCATGATGACCGCTATGATTCCCGTGATGTCCATTCGCCGATTCTACGCCCGGAAGGCGCCGAGGGCAAGGCACCGGCGGTACCGCCGCGGTTCTATCGCGGAAGTACCGACCGGAGCCCTCGCCCCGCGTTCCGGCCGCGCCGCCGCTTAAGCCGGCGATTTCAGGATTCGCTCGGAGCCCTCCTCCAGGAATTGGTTGGTGAAGAGACGCCGGTACGAACCGTGGAGCCGCATGAGCTCGCCGTGGGTCCCGGACTCGATCACCCTACCCCCGCTCAGCACGAGGATCATGTCCGCGTCCATGATGGTCGAGAGGCGGTGCGCGACGATGAAGCTCGTGCGCCCCTTGAGGACGGCGGAAATGGCTTCCTGGATCGAGCGCTCGGTCTCGGTATCGACGGAGCTGGTGGCCTCGTCCAGCACCAGGATCCTCGGGTCCGCAAGAACCGCTCGCGCGAACGACACGAGCTGCTTTTGTCCAGTGGAGAGGAGGTTGCCGCCCTCCCCCACTTCCGTGTCGTAGCCGCGCTCGAGCCGCTCGATGAAGGGCGCTGCCTTGGCTATCCGAGCGGCCTCTTCCACTTCCTCGTCGCTCGCGTCGAGACGACCGTAGCGGATATTTTCCCGTACGGTCCCGGAGAAGAGGTACGGCGCCTGGAGCACGTAGCCGAGCCTCGAATGTAGCCAGCGCTGGGAGCGCTCGCGGTAGTCGACGCCGTCCAGGAGAATGCGCCCGGATACCGGCTCGTAGAAGCGGCAGGCGAGATTGACGATCGTGCTCTTTCCGGAGCCCGTCTCCCCCACCAGGGCCACCGCGCTCCCCGCCGGGACGTCGAGGTTGAAGTCAAAGAGCACGGGCTGTCCATCGCCATAGGAGAAGCTCACGTTCTCGAAGGTGACGCGCCCTTCGAGGGGTGCCACGGACGGAGTCCCTCCATAATCGCCGCATGCTGTGCGGACCGCTTCCTCGTCCTCGATCTCGCACTCGGTGCCGATGAGGGAGAGCACCCGCTCGGCGGATGCCTGGCCGAACTGGAAGTCGGCGAACACGCGGGCGAGGTCGGTCACAGGGTCGAAGAACTGGATCGAGCAGAAGATGAAGGCCACGAGGGTCCCGTAAGATATGCCGCCGGCCTCGAGGAGCCGTCCGCCCGCGGAGAGGGAAAGAGAGGTTCCCACGTAACCCAGCGCGACGACGAGGGGCAGGTAGAGCGCGGAGACGATCCCGGCCCGGACGCCGGCCTTCCTCAAGCGATCTGCTTGCGAGGAGAATTCCCTGCTAATCCGTCCCTCGGCGCAGATCGTCTTCATCGTCTGCATGCCGCGGATGCCCTCGCTGAAGGCGTTGGTCACTTTGGAATTCGCGCGCCTCACGGCTCGGAACCGCTCGAGTATCGCCCGCTCGAACCAGATTGAGAGAAGGGCGAGGACGGGCACGACGCTAAGCGTCACGAGGGCCAGGCGCCAGTCCCGGATGAGCATGAGGACCGCCATCGCGGCCATCATGATCGACCCCCAGACCACATCGATCATGCCCCAGGTCACGGTGTCCGAGAGGCGGGAGACGTCGCTCGTGAGCCGCGCCATGAGCCATCCCGAGCTCGTGCGGTCGTAGTAGGAGAAGGAGAGCTCCTGTACCTTCGCGAAGGCGCGTTTCCTGATCCGGTACGCCAGTCCGGATTCCACCTTCGAGGCGAGGCTGATGAAGGCCTTGACGTTGAAGGCCTGAACGACGATCAAGGGGACATACGCTGCCAGGAAAGGCGCAATGGCTCCGACGTTTCCCGCCCTGACGACCTCGTCCACCACGTATCCCGTGAGGAACGGCAAGGACGCGTCGATCCCGGCGACGAGCACCATAATGCCGAGAGCCGAGAGAAAGCGCCCGGCGTAGGGTTTCGCAAACGCGAAAATACCTGCCCAGGTCCTGAAGTTGAGGTCGCTCTTGTATTCTTCCTCATCATGCATCATATCGATTTCCTTCTATCGAGCGGATCGGACCGCCGCATCGCGGCTCTGCCGGATCCGCCGCCGCGGAATAACGTTCTGCGGCGTTCTTGCACTTTCTCAAATCATCCCGAAGCGGCACTCACGCGGACGCCTCCTCGCCGAGGAGGCGCTCTATACCGTCCGATTCCTCGGCCGCCGACTGGAGCCGCCATATGGAACGGTAGAGGCCCGGCCGCGAAGAGAGCTCTCCGTGCGTTCCCTGGTCAACGACGCGGCCCTCGTCCAGCACAATGATCCTGTCCGCGCCCGCGAGCGTGGTGATCCTGTGCGCGATGACGATGACAGTCATCTGCCCTTTGAGCTTCGCGAGCTCTGCCCTGATGCACGCGTCCGTCTCCGTATCCACCGCGGAGAGGGAGTCGTCCAGAATCAGGATCCTCGGCTTCCTGAGGAGCGCCCTCGCTATGGCCGCGCGCTGCCGCTGGCCGCCCGAGAGAGTGACGCCCTCCTCGCCCACCGGCGTTTCCCATCCCTCTTCGAATCCCTCGACGACGCCCGTCAGGCCCGACATGCGCGCAGCCTCATCCAGCTCCTCGCGTTCCGCCGATTCCGCTCCGAGCGCGACGTTTGACCCGAGGGTCCTCGAATACAAGAAGGGCTCCTGAAGCACGAGAGAAACCTGCGAGCGGAGGGCCGACTTGGACATTGCCCGCACGTCGATCCCGTCGATGAGGACCGCTCCCGATCCCACGTCCGCAAGCCGCGGGATGAGATGGACAAGGCTCGATTTCCCCGAACCGCTTGGGCCCGTCACCACAGTCACCACGCCAAGT
>CAZIEI010000200.1:0-3175 GCA_964538705.1 uncultured Spirochaetales bacterium
AAGACCATGCCGACGATGAAGCCCGCGACGAGGTTGACGAGCGAGATGAAGATCCCGAGCTTCACGTTGCCCGAGACGAACTTGGAGGCTCCGTCCATCTGCCCGTAGAAGTTGATCTCCCGCTGGAGATCCTCCTTCCGCTTCTTGGCCTCGTCCTCGCTGATCGCACCCGAGTTATACTCCGCCTCGATGGCCATCTGCTTGGCGGGATAGCCGTCCAGGGTGAAGCGGGCGGCCACCTCGGCGATGCGCGTAGCGCCCTTCGTGATGACGATGGCCTGCATCGCTATGATGATGATGAAGATCACGAAGCCGATCACGAGGCCCTGGGCTCCCGTCGATCCGACCACGAAGCTCGAGAAAGCCCTGATCATGCGCCCGTCGAAGTCCTCGCCGAGGGAGATGATGAGCCGTGTGGAGGAGATGTTCAGCGCGAGCCCGAAGACCGTGGTCACGAGGATCATGGTCGGGAAGATGCTGAATTCGATGGCCTTCCTCGTATTGAGCACGATGAGGAGGATGAGAACCCCGACCACGAGGTTGAGGGCCATGAGGACGTCGAGCAGGACCGTGGGCAGGGGGATCACGATCATGAAGACCGCGGCCACCACCGAGGCCATCACGGCCACGTCCCGCTGGTTCTGCCCGAAGGCCGTCCTTACGGCCTTCCTAACGTCCGCCATGCGCGCCCCCCATCATCCCGCGACCGCTCTCGCGGTGGCCGCGGACGCCGCCGCGCGCTTCTTCTCGTCCATCATGTAAACGTGGGCGATGAGGCCCGCGATGGCCTCGTAATATTTCTCCGGAATCGCGTCCCCGATCTCCGCCTCCGCGTAGAGAGCGCGAGCGAGGGGCCGGTTCTCTACCACCGGTACGCCGGAATCGCCCGCGATCTTCCTGATCCTGAGCGCTACTTCATCCGCGCCCTTCGCCGTCACCTCGGGAGCGGCCATCGAGGCTTCCTCCCACTTGAGCGCCACGGCGTAGTGGGTGGGGTTCGTGACCACCACCGTAGACTCGGGCACCACCTTGGCTATATTCCGCTGGAGGAGCTCCCGCATCCGGTCGCGGAGGCGCCCCTTGACGAGGGGGTCGCCCTCGTACATTTTCCGCTCCTCCTTGACCTCCTCCTTGGTCATCTTGAGCTGTTCCCGGTACTGCCAGCGCTGGAAGAGGAGGTCCGGGACGGAGAAGGCGAGGAGGATGAGCGCGCACTCGAGGACGACCCGGACCGCGATCCCGGAGACGTACTCCAGGGCGTCGAGCGGCCCGAGGGTGTAGAGGCTGGCGAGCTTCCCGAACTCCGCGTTCAGGTTGAGCCAGGCTACGACGACGATGGCCGCCACCTTCACGATCGACTTCCCCAGGTTGTACGCGCCTTCGAGGGAGAAGAGGGTCCGCTTGAAGTACTGCCCGAAGCGCGGGACGATCCTCGAGAAGTCCGGGGTGATCGGCTTCACCGTGAAGTTGAATCCCACCTGTAGGAGATTGGAGGCGAGGGCGCTCACCACCGCGACGGCCGCGATGGGCGTCGCGAGCCGGACGAAATAGCCCAGGGCGTCCGCAGCGATGGCCTTCCCCTGCCCCACGGGACTCGCGTCCGAGGCGAGCGAGAAGAAGTGCCTCAGCATGCCGCCCATGGTCCCGAGCATGGAGGGAGCCGCGATCACGAGGGTCATGAAGGGGAGGAGGAGCCCCAGCGCGCCCACGAGCTCCTGGCTCTTGGCGACGCGGCCCTCCTCCCGAGCTTTCTTGATCCGGTACTCTGTCGCGTCCTCGGTCCTGCCCTCGTCCTCCGCGGCGAACCACTGGAGGTGGACCTTGAGGTATCCGCGCGCCTTGTCCGCGCCCGCGCGGCCCGGAGCCGGGACGGGGCGCCCGCGCGAGGGGACGAGGAACGCGAGCGTGTCAGCGAAGGTGAGGCCCGTGGAGGCGTCGCCGTTCGCGAGACGGATGTCTTTCATGGTGCGGCCCCGGCGACGATGCGCCCGATCATGCCGAATCCGTTCGAAATCAGCCGGGAGAAGGCCTCCAGCATGAAGGGCATGGAGGCCACGATGAGGAGAAAGGCGGTCATGATGGAGAGGGGAAAGCCCTCCGTGAGGAGGTTCATCTGGGGCGCGGCCTTGGAGAGGAGCCCCGTCACCACCGATATGATGAAAAGCGCGCCCAGGATGGGCATCGAGAGGATGAGGGCCTGCACGAAGAGGTCCGACCCTGAGCGGATCACGTAGCCGAGGAGATTCTCTCTTCGAGATGCGAGGTCGACGGCTCGCATTGCCATGAAAGAGCCCCGCACGCCCGTGAGGAAGAGCGTCCGCATGCCGCCCGTCGTCACCAGGACGAACATGGCCGCGAGGTTGAGGAACTGTCCGACGAGGGGGATCTCTATTTGCGCGAGGGGATCGAAGGTCTCCGAGGCGCCGAAGCCCATCTGAAGGGAAAAAAGTTGGCCCGCCATCATGAAGGCGGCGTAGAAGACCGTGAGGAAGAAGCCGATGATGAGGCCGATGGCGGCCTCGCCGAGTACGAGGAGGGCGTAGGCCGTCCCTGAATCCGGGATGGGATATCCCGCGTCCTTCACCCAGGGGAAAACGGCGAAGGCGGCGAAGCCCGCGAGGGCCACCTTGGCCATCTGCGGCACCGAGTCCGAGGAGAGGAGCGGCGCGGTCTCCACCATGGCGAGCACGCGCGCGCCGATGAGGAAGAAAAGCTGGGCGTTGAGCACCAGGTCGGCGAGCATGGGCCTACCTGAGCTCCGAGATCGTCGAGAAGAGGGCCACCGAGTACTCCCTGAGCGTCGCGATCATCCAGCCCCCGAGGAGGAAGAGCGCGATCAGGATCGCCGCGATCTTGGGCACGAAGGTGAGGGTCTGCTCCTGGATGGAGGTCGTGGCCTGGATGATGGACACGACGAGCCCGACCGCCATGGCGATGAGGAGCACGGGTGCCGAGAGTATGACGACCTGCATGATCCCGCCGCGGAAGACGGCCACGGCTTCTCCGATTCCCATTCCGCCTCCTTTCCTACATGAGCGCGAAGGACGCGATGACTTCCCGCGTGAGCAGGTCCCATCCGTCCATGGCGACGAAGAGAATGATCTTGAACGGCATCGAGATCATCACCGGGGGCAGCATGATCATGCCCATGGACATGAGGACCGACGCCACGACC
>CAZIEI010000201.1:0-3145 GCA_964538705.1 uncultured Spirochaetales bacterium
ATCGCGAGCGCGGAGGGCAAGGCGGGGCGGCCCCTGCCGCGGCCCCCCTTCCCCGCCCAGCGCGGCTACCTCGGCCTGCCGTCGAACATCAACAACGTCGAGACTTGGTGCAACGTCCCCGTCATCGTCGCGAAGGGCGGCGCCTGGTTCGCCGGAATAGGCGCGGGCAAGAGCGCCGGCACTAAAGTCTTCTCCCTCGTAGGCAAGGTGCGGAACACCGGCCTCGTGGAGCTCCCCCTCGGGACGCCTATCGACAGGATCGTCTACGGGATGGGCGGCGGCGCGGGACCCAACAAGAAAATCAGGGCGGTCCAGACCGGAGGGCCTTCTGGCGGCTGCATCCCTGCGGACATGTTCGCTTCAAAGGTGGATTACGAGTCCCTCGCGGAGATCGGGGCCATCATGGGCTCGGGCGGCATGGTGGTCATGGACGAGGACACCTGCATGGTGGACGTGGCCCGCTACTTCATCGGCTTCACCGCCGCCGAGTCCTGCGGGAAGTGCACGCCCTGCAGGGAGGGCCTCTCACAGATGCTCCGCATCCTGGAGGAGGTCTCCCGCGGCGAGGCGAAGGAGTCGGACTTAGACGAGCTCGAACGGCTCGCGCGGGTCATCAAGGACTCCGCGCTCTGCGCCCTGGGCCAGACCGCGGCAAACCCGATATTGACCACTCTCAAGTATTTCCGAGAGGAATACATGAGGCACATCCGGGACAAGCGCTGCGAGGCGGGCGTCTGCGAGGGGCTCTACGAGGCCCTCTGCGAGAACTCCTGCCCCATGCACATGAACATCCCCGGCTACCTCGCCCTCCTCCAGGAGGGGAGGATCGAGGACGCCTTCGAACTCACTGTCCGCGACAACCCGCTCCCCGGCACCGTGGGCCGCATCTGCCACTTCCATTGCCAGATGCGCTGCAGGAGGGAGAACCTCGACGATCCCGTGCACCAGGGAGAGATCCACCGCTACCTCGCGGATACCATGTACAAGATGAACCGCGAGAAGGCCGTCTGGAGCCGCCTCGTCAAGGAGCGCGCGGAGCCCACCGGGAAGAAGGTCGCCATCGTCGGCGCGGGGCCCGCGGGCCTCGCGGCGGGCTACTACCTCCAGCGCCTCGGACACGACGTCACCATCTACGATGCGCACGACAGAGCGGGGGGCATCCTCCGTTACGGCATCCCCTCCTACCGCCTCCCCAAGGACGTCCTGGACAAGGAGCTCGAACTCTGGAAGAGGCTCGGAGTGCATTTCGTGTTCGGCGTCCGCGTGGGCAAGGACCTGAAGCTCGAGAGCCTCGCCAAGCAGAACGACGCCGTCCTCGTGGCCGTGGGCGCCGAGGGAGACAAGCCCCTCGGCATCAAGGGCGATCAGCTCAAGGGCGTGCATCCCGGCTACGAGTGGCTCGACGCCTTCGGCGCGGGGAAGCCCCCGGCCACTGGCAAGCGCATCATAGTAATTGGCGGAGGCAACGTGGCCATCGACGCCGCGCGGAGTCTCCTCCGCTTGGAGAAGGAAGTCACCGTCGCGTATCGGCGCACTCGCGCAGATCTCCCCGCCAACGCCGCCGAGATCCTCGGCGCCGAGGAGGAAGGGATCGAGTTCAAGTACATGCTCGCCCCCGAAGAGATCCTCTCAGGGAAGGACGGCAAGGTATCCGGCGTACGCTTCCAGGTGATGAAGCCCGGCGCGATGGATCGTTCCGGCCGCCCCGCGCCTGAGCCCTCCGGCAAGACCATCGAGATTCCCTGCGACGACGTTATCGTGGCCGTGGGCGAACGCGTAGACGCGGAGGCCTTCGGCAAGGCCGGCCTCAGGATAGCGAAGGACGGACGCGTGGATGCGGATCCCTTCACCCTCGCCGCGGGCCTCCCCAACGTCTGGGCCGCGGGCGACGCCGTGACCGGGCCCGCCACCGCCGCCGAGGCCATGGGCCAGGCAAAGACCGCCGCGCGCGAGATCGACAAGGCCCTGTCCGGCCAGGAGCGCTTCGCGAGCCTTTTCCACGACTACTCCTATTCGATGGACGTGCCACTCGAGCCCGTGAAGGGGCGGATGAACAAGTCCAAGCAGATCCCGCCCGAGTCGAGAAGGGGAAACTTCCTCGAGATAGCGCTCGGATACTCGGGCGACCAGGCGGCTTCCGAGGCCGCCCGCTGTCTCCGCTGCGACGTTCGCAAGGACGCACGTTCACCCTGGCGTTGATCGGAAGGAGAAGAAGGAATGGACGGGAAAATGATTTCCTTGACGATAGACGGAATGAACGCCCAGGTAAAAGAGGGCGCCACCATCATGGAGGCCTGCGCGGCGGCCGGGGTGAAGGTTCCGAGCCTCTGCATGCTCGAGGGCGTCGCCAAGAACGCCTCTTGCGGCGTCTGCGTGGTAGAGGTGGACGGGGCCAAGTCACTCCTCCGCTCCTGCGTCCAATCGGCTACGCAAGGCATGGTGGTCCACACGCGGAGCGCCCGCGTTCTCGAGTCGCGGAAGACCGTGATCGAGCTCCTCCTCGCCAACCACCCAGATGACTGCCTCTCCTGCCTTCGCAATCAGTCCTGCGAGCTCCAGGCCCTGGCCGAGCAGATGGGCATCAGGAAGAAACCCTTCCCCCGTGTTAAAAAGACAAGCGCGATCGATGAGGTAGGCGCCGCCATCATCCGCGACAACGACAAGTGCGTGCTCTGCGGAAGATGCGTCTCCGTCTGCCGCGAGATCCAGGGCGTCTCCGCCATCGACTTCACCGGCCGAGGACTTAAGACCCGCGTGGCGCCCTTCATGAACGCGGCGCTTTCCAAGTCCGTATGCGTCTCCTGCGGGCAGTGCACCCTCGTCTGCCCCACAGGGGCCCTCACCGAGCGCGACGAGACCGAGGAGGTCTTCAAGGCCATAGCCGACCCCGACAAAGTGGTGGTGGTACAGACCGCTCCCGCCATCCGCATGAGCTTGGGCGAGGCCCTGGGCATGGCGCCAGGCTCCCTCGTCACCGGCAAGATGGCGGCGGCCCTCAGGAGATTAGGATTCGACAAGGTGTTCGACACGCAGTTCACCGCCGACCTCACCATCATGGAGGAGGGGACGGAACTGCTGGAGCGGATAGCCAAGAAGGGAACGCTCCCCATGATCACCAGCTGTTCTCCCGCGTGGATCAGCTTCA
>CAZIEI010000202.1:0-574 GCA_964538705.1 uncultured Spirochaetales bacterium
AGTCCGCGGCGAGGGAGAACGAAGTATAGCGAGCGAAGCGAGCGTTAGCCGCCTGAGTGAACGGTTGAAAAGGGAGCCGTCAACGCCCCTTCGCGGCGGAAGGGATGCCCCACCGGTTAAGCGCGGGTGCAACAGAATAATACGCGCGAAGGAATCGAAGTACGCTTCGCCCGACTGAGCGCGTATTTTTCTGTTGCAGGCCCCGCGAACACGTAAAACGCATCCCTTCCGCCGCGCTGAAGCGACTGCGCTCCCCCTTGACTTTTTGAGAGCTTTCCATCATTGTTTCGCATCTTTTCGGCACCGGGGGGCGGCAATGGATGAATCGTTCGCACAGCGCATGAAGGAAAAGCTCGTCGCGCTCAAGAAGGAAATCATCGAGAACCTCATGGCGAACAACGCGGATTTTCGCGCCATCGTCGAGGGCATGGACCCCAAGGATTTCGCCGACGTGGCCTCGGACGATATCGATAGGAAGATGATCGAAGCGGTCGGGAGCCAGGAGCTCAAGCGCCTCAGGCAGATCGACGCCGCGCTCACGGGCATGTACCAGCATCGCGCGCAACAGCGCGGA
>CAZIEI010000202.1:584-3020 GCA_964538705.1 uncultured Spirochaetales bacterium
AGCAGGATCGCTACGGCACCTGCGTCAAGTGCAATCGCAAGATACCGGTCGCCCGCCTCGAAGCCATACCCTACGCGGTCATGTGCATCGAGTGCCAAAAGGGCGAGGAGCGCCGGAACCGCTAGCCCGGGACCCATTCACGCTCGGGGTTCGCGCTGCGGACTCGTTCTCTCTCCCGCGCGATAATACGTTTTCTTCACGAGATCCTCTCCGAGCGCCATCCTCCGCGTTCGAGCACCGCGAGCTCGCGGTAACCCGCCTCCACGAGGGAGGCGAGGGCCTTGTCTCGGTGCGCGAGGATATCCGCGGGTTGGTGCGCGTCGGAGCAGATGACGGCGCGGACGCCGCGGACGCGGAGCTCCTTGAGGATCCATACCGATGGATAGGGCTCATCGATGCGCTTACGCGAGATCCCGCCCGTGTTGACCTCCACGACGGCGTCCGAAGAAGCGATGGCCTCGACCGCGCGCATGACGGCGTCCCGGTACCAGGGATCGGACTCGGAGAAGAGGCGGCCGCCCCGGTTGTTCTTCTTGGGGAGGTCGAGGTGGCCGAGGATGTCGAAGCCGCCCTCCAGGGCCATGGCCGCGATGCGCGCGTAGTAGTCTTCCACGAGGGGGCGTCCGCCCGCGGGGCAGTGGGCTGCGAAGTCCGCGATGAACTCGTCCTCTGGAGAATCCACGGTGAAGCGGGCTCCGTCCTCCGCTCGGACGAAGTGCACGGAGCCGATGCGGTAGTCCAGGCCCGCGGCCCAGGGGCCTGCCCGAGCGGGGCCGCCTGAGTCGCCCATCCAGTCGATCTCCATGCCGACGAGGAGCTCCATGCGCCCCGCGAATTCGCGCGAGAGGGCGCGGACCTCCGCGAGATAGGCCGGGGCGTCCACGGCTTCCATGTTCCAGGTCGTGGAGAAGGGGAGTGGCGCGTGGCCGGAGAGCCCGAAGACGCCGAGGCCCTTTGCGAGGGCGGCTTCGGCCATGGCGCGGGGAGGGGAGTCGCCGTCGCAGTAGGCGGTGTGGGCGTGGTAGTCGCAGAGGGTCATGAAAACGAGCCTAGCCCGGCCCGCGCGCCGCCCGCAAGGGGCCTTCCTTCCCTTCACAAAGCCCCCTCCATGGGCGATACTGGATTCATGGAAGAGAAGCGCCTCAAGGAGCTCGAGATATCCCTGGCGGAGAAGAGCCGCCTGCTCCGGGACATCCTCGACGAGGCGCCCCAATTCATCTTCGCCCGGGACTCGAACGGCCGCTATATCCTCGTGAACAAGGCGCTCGCGGAATTCTACGGTGCCCCCGACGAGGACATCATCGGGCTCGAGATCGAGGATGTCCACCGCGATCCGGACGAGGCGAGGCGCTTCCGGGAGGACGATGCGCACGTGATCGCTACGGGCGAGAGCATCCTCCTCCCCGAGGCCCCATTCAGCTCGCCTACGGGCAGGAAGGCCGTCGTCGAGCTCTCGCTCTCCCCTTTCGCCGTGCCGGGGATACCCGGGAGATCGGTCCTGGGATTCGGCACGGACATCACGGACATGAAGCGCGCCCAGCGCGCCCTCTTCGAGGAGAAGGAGCGGCTCTCCGTAACCCTCCGATCGCTCGGCGAGGGCGTCATCGCTGCGGACACTGAGGGCAGGATCTCGCTCATGAATCCCATGGCGGCGCGAATCACCGGCTGGGACGAGCGCGAAGCCCTGGGAAAGCACATCGGCTCCGTTTTCAGGGTGCGCGCCGGGCGGGAGGCGCGGCCCAATCCCGATCCCGTACGGGAGATCTTGGACGAGCGGAAGATCGTTTCGGGGGCCCTCGATTCATGGCTCGAGCGGAAGGACGGCGAGCTCCGCGAGATCTTCGAGCGCGGAGCTCCCATCGTGAGCGAGGAGGGGAAGGTCGTAGGCGCCGTCCTCATCTTCGCGGACGTCTCCGAACGCAGAGCGCTGGAGCGCGAGATCGAGAAGATCCGGAAGATCGAGGAGCTCGGGCTCCTCGCGGGGGGTATCGCCCACGACTTCAACAACATCCTCATGGCCGTGCTCGGGAATATATCCCTCGCCAAGCTGAGCGCGGCGGAGGGGTCGGAGAACCGCGGCGTGCTTGAGGAGGCCGAGCGCGCCGTACAGCAGGCCAAGCGGCTCACCGGCCAGCTCTCCCTCCTCGCCAAGGGCGGGGCCGAGCTCAAGCTCCAGCGGGTATCCGTGCGGAAGCTGGTGGAGGAGAGCTGTCCCATCCTTTTCAGGGGCTACGGGGTGGACTTCGAGATCGAGAAGGGGCCCTGCGCCGGCGAGGTCATGGCCGATCCCTCACAACTCCAGCAGGTTCTGCAAAACCTGGTCATTAACGCGAGGGAGGCCGCGGGGGCGGGCGCGAGGCGCGGAGGCGACGGGAGAACGGAGCCTAAGGCCGGGCGCGTCGCCGTTTCAGTGCGCGAGGCGACGGTGGGCCGCGA
>CAZIEI010000203.1:0-2956 GCA_964538705.1 uncultured Spirochaetales bacterium
ATGCGGGGCGGGCAGTCGCCCATCTCCTGCTTCGGCCAGTCCCTCCTCGCGCGCAGGCAGACTGACTTCGACTTCGACGCGGCCACCCTCGTCGACTTCGACCCGAGAAACTTCCAGCACCTGGCGGGCCTGTGCTGGCGCTACGACGAGGAAAACCAGTACCTCCTCGCGATCTCCCATGACGAGAACGTCGGGCGATCGCTCTTCGTCATTACCATGATCAACCACGGCTTCGCCCGCTCGCTGGAGACGAAGCTGCCCGAGAAGGGGCCGGTTTGGCTGGGCCTGTCGGTGCGCGGTCCGTCCGGCAGCTTCCGCTGGTCGCTCGACGGCGAGCTTTGGAATCCCCTGAGGCCCGTCCTGGACACGACGGTGCTGTCGGACGAGTTCAGCGGGCTCGGCTTCACGGGCGCCTTCGTCGGCCTCTTCTGCGTCGATACGGAGTCCTATGCGCGGACCGCCGACTTCGACCGTTTCGTCTATGTCCCCCGCTGACAGCGGGGAGGTCCGGGGCGCCCGCGCTTGACCTGGGCGCTCCGGCCGCGCATCCTCGCCTGAGAATCAATAATCAAGGAGCGCATCGATATGTATAACGCGCATCGCCGGGCCCTCAGCGCCGCGGCGCCGATCCTGATCTTGGCTATGGCCTCCTTCTCCTGCGGCCCGCGCTTCATCGATGACGCGACCGTATCCGGCGCCGCCGCACCCTCCTCCTGGGAAGCCCTCATAGACGCCGCACCCGTCTGCGAATGGAGCCTGATCGACAGTGGGGAGGTCCTCGTCCCCTTGTCCAAGATCCTCGACCTCGACGCGCCCGCCGCGAGAAGCCTCGCCGACAGGAAGGTCCAGATACGGGTCCAATCGCTCGCGCTCGAGCGCCCCTCGGGCGGCATCGTCCTCGTCGACGCGGGGCTCTCCAAGGCCTACGCTTCGCGCCAGCGGGGCGCGCTCCGGGGGCTCCTCGTCCCGCTCCTCGGCATACCAGGCACGCAGGCCCCCGGTACTTCTGTAGCCGAGGCACTCGGGCCGAACCTGCCTGACGTCGAAGCCGTCCTCTTCACGCACCTCCACTTCGACCACATCGCGGGGGCGCGTGACCTCGCGCCGGGCGCGGAGGCCTACGCCGGCCTGGGCGAGGCCGCGATGAACGTCCCCCTCCTGTACGGAGACGATTCCCTTCGCGGCTTCAAGGCGATCCGTGGCCTCCCCTCCGCGTCCGAACCCGCGAAGGGCGATCCCGCCCTCCCCATCCTCGGCCGCGTCCACGACGTCTTCGGCGACGGAAGCGTCTGGTCGATCCCCACGCCCGGACACACGAAGGGCAGCCTCTCCTACCTCTTCAGGGACGATGCGGGCCCGGTCATCTTCGTAGGAGACGCGGCCATGGCCGAAGGCGCCGAACGCGGCATCGGCCCCGGCGGCTACTCCGCCGATAAGGCCCTCGCCCGCGAATCCCTGGAAAAGCTCCTCGCCTTCAAGAAAGCCCACCCCTCCACCCGCCTCCTCTTCTCCCACGCCATCCTCAACAGCCTCTAGCCCCGCCCCATACGAAGAACCTTAGCCACGGATTACACGGATTACACGGATTTCGGATCTCCTAGACCTTCATCCCTTTCCCCGGCCCCAGCCGATGCGCGAGGTCCGGGGGTTAAGAGAAGAGAGCCCGAGAGGAGAGAGAAGGGGGGATGGAATCAGGGAGAATGCGCTACCAACTGCAAAAGCGCGGGTGTCGGAGGAAATTGCGTTGAACGATTCCGCACGTTCGGCCCCAACCTATACCCGATAAGGAGGACTAGTGAAACGCAATTTCCTCTGACAGGCCCCGCAGAATTGAGATGGTAGCGCAGCACTATGTATCCGCATCCCCCCTTCTCTTTCCTCTCGGTCTTGACTCCCCTCCTCCGGAGCCCCTAGTATCGCCTCACCATGACAGCGAACGAACTGCGCTCCAAATACCTGGCCTTCTTCGTGTCCAAGGGCCATGTCCAGATCCAGGGCAAGTCCCTGATCCCGGAGAACGACCCCTCGGTCCTCTTCACTACGGCCGGCATGCACCCCCTGGTGCCCTACCTCCTCGGAGAGCCGCATCCCGCCGGGAAGCGCCTCGTGGACTACCAGAAGTGCGTCCGCACGGGCGACATCGACGAGGTCGGGGACCCCTCGCACCTCACCTGCTTCGAGATGCTCGGGAACTGGTCCCTGGGCGACTACTTCAAGCGGGATTCCATCGCCTTCTCCTGGGAATTCCTCACGGATGCGAAGTGGCTGGGCCTGGATCCCGCGAAGCTTTCCGTGACGGTCTTCGCGGGCGACGAGAACGCCCCCCGGGACGAGGAGAGCGCCGCCCGCTGGAAAGACATGGGCGTGCCGGAAGGCCGCATCGCGTACCTCGGCGCCAAGGACAACTGGTGGGCGGCCGGCCCCGTGGGCCCCTGCGGCCCTGACACGGAAATCTTCTACTGGGTGGGCGACGGCGTCCCCGCTGAGACCTCCAACAAGGGGAACGACTCCGCCAACTGGCTCGAGATTTGGAACAACGTCTTCATGGAGTACAACAGGGTCGACGAGAAAACCCTTCAGAAGCTCCCCGCGCAGAACGTGGACACGGGCATGGGCCTCGAGCGCACGGCCACGGCCCTCCAGGGCAAGACATCCGTATACCAGACCGAGGTCTTCGGGCCCGTCATCGAGGCCATCCAGAAGGTCTCGGGCCACGCCTACGGGACGGACGCGGAGAAGGACAAGTCGGTCCGCATCATCGCCGATCACGCGCGCTCCTCGGTCTTCATGCTCGGCGACCAAAAGGGCGTCCTCCCCTCAAACGTGGGGGCGGGCTACGTGCTCCGCCGCCTCATCCGTCGCGCGGTGCGCCACGGAAGGAAACTGGGCGTGGAGGGCGTCTTCCTCTCGGGCCTCGCGGAGGCCGTGATCGCCAACTTCCGCGGCCCCTACCCCG
>CAZIEI010000204.1:0-2930 GCA_964538705.1 uncultured Spirochaetales bacterium
CTCAGCCTTCCCCCAGAGCTTCCAGGTCAGGGCGAGCCGATGGAAGACCTGGCGGGCGTCGTGCTCCCGTCCGTCATGCGGGGGAGGACCGAAGGGCCCGCGCTGGTTCTCGGGCACGAAGGCCTTCCAGGCGTCGGCCTTGTCCGCGGGAACCCCCGACTTCCGGAAGTATTTCTGGGCGATGATGTCCGTCGCGATCTGGCTATAGAAACTCGGAACGATGACGTCCTCCATCGAGAAGAGCGTTTCCCCGTTCGCGCCGATGATCTCGGATTTCCGTTTTTCCCAGACGATGCCCTCATAGGGGCCTGAACCTGAACGCGTGAAGTGTCGATCGAACTTCATAAAATCTCCTCGAGCATGCTCAGCCGTATCGCTCTTCCATGAACGAATGCGCGTTCGCGCAAACGGAACCGCGTCGAAGGGGGTGTTCTCACCGCACATGGCATCGATTCCGTGAAATTCCTGAAAAAGGGCTTTATATACTATATATTGAGGTCGATTTCAGTCAAGGCCCATTAAGTTGGATAATGCGATGATGCGTTTCGTCCGCTCGATGGGCCTTCGTTATGCGTTCGTAGAGAAAAGACGCGCGAATATCAACTTCACAAGGATGGCGAAATGCGGAATACTGCGATCGATATGAAGCGAATTGCCATCCTGAACGCGCTCGACCTCTCCGCCTACGCCGCCATGCCACTCGCGGGAGGCCCGAGCGCCTTTCAGCGCGCCCTGAACGCGGCGCTCGCTCTCCCGGAAGGTCCCGAGGTCGTCGTCCTCGCGAACGGAGGCACGACCGACGAGGCGCTGAAACAGGCGGAGGTGCGGCGGATCATCCGCACCGAGGCGAACGACCTCTCCGGCCTCGTGGCGGCGCTGGGGAAGGCGGCCGAGGGATTCGAGGACCTCATCCTCATCCCCGCGGACGATGCCCTCATGGATCCCTCCCTCGCCGCGGAGGTCATCGCCCTCCACCGGGACACGGTTTCGGAATTCACCTTCGCGGACGGGTATCCCGAGGGCTCCGCGCCCGAAGTCCTCCGGGTCTCGGCCATTCCGGCCCTCGCGCATTCCGCCGACAAGGCGGACTGCCGGGGAATCCCCGCGGAGCCCCTCTACGCCGCCATTCTCAAGGACGTCAACGCCTTCGATGTCGAGACGGTCATATCCCCCATCGACATGCGCGCGCACAGGCTCTCGTACCGGGCCGCCTCGAAGGCGGGATGGACCTTCTTGGACCGCCTCCTCGCCGAACCCGGTATCCCGCCGGGGGGACTCCCCCTCCTCGAATTCCTGGAGCGGAGGCGGGACCTCCACCAGAGCCTCCCCGCGTACTACGCCGTACAGGTGACCGAGGCCTGCCCCCAGGCCTGCTCCTACTGCCCGTATCCTTCCATAATGCCTGGCCTCCTCGAGGCTAGGGGGCAGATGACGCTCGAACGCTTCCGCTCGGTCGTCGAACAGGCCTCCGCGCTCTCGGGCGAAGCCGTGATCGGGCTCTCGCCCTGGGGCGAGCCGGGCATGCACCGCGACATAGTCGGGCTCTGCGCCGCCGTGCTCGAGAAATCCGGGCTCTCCCTCCTCATCGAGACCTCCGGGCTCGGCTGGAAGGACGGGGCGGTGGTCGAGATCGCAGCGCTCAAGGGCGCAGACAGGATCGATTGGGTCGTGTCGCTCGACAGCCCGGACGAAGCTGGGTATCGGAGCCTACGCGGCGAGGGCTTCCAGCGCGCGCTCGGCTTCGCGGAGCGGCTCCTCTCGCTCTTCCCCTCGCGGGTCTATCCCCAGGCGGTCCGTATGCGCGAGAACGAGGAGGCCCTTGAGGCCTTCTACCGCGGCTGGAAGGAGCGGGCGGGAAGGGTCATCATCCAGAAGTACGACCGATTCTCCGGATTCCTCCCGGACCGGGAGGTCTGTGACCTCTCCCCGCTCAAGCGCGGGGATTGCTGGCACGTCAAGCGCGATCTCGTCGTGAGGATCGACGGATCGGTGCCGCTCTGCAGGGAGGACTTACGGGGCGCCTTCACAGTAGGAAACGCCTTCGAGGGAGGCGGGATCGCCGCCGCCTGGGACGGGATGGGAAAGGTCTTCGCCTCGATGCTCGGGGGAGAATCGCCCTCGCTCTGCGGGCCCTGCGATGAGCATTATACCTTCAACTATTAGCGGACTGCCCCGCGAGTACGCCGTCATCGAGGGCGCGGCGCCTCGTCCCGAGGAACCGCCCATCTCCGCCGTGGTCCTGAACCGAGGGGGGAGGCATTTCGACCGCGGCATCTTCGACGCGCTCGACAGGATCGGTTTCCCATCGGTTCTCTCCATCGAGACCAAGAACGAGGGATTGGACGTGGAGACGCTGTCGTCCCGGCACCCTCGGCTCCGCTTCCTCGTCCTCAAGGAGGCCATCGGGCCCGGAGAGATGGCGAACCTCGGCATCCAGGAGGCATGGGGCGAATTCGCCTTTGTCGTGATGAGCGACATGGAGCCCGACTTCGGGCCGGTCGACGCCGCCTTCGTCGAGCGGCTCAGGTCGCTCGACGCGCTCTGCGTGACCCCTACGCACCGAGGACTTGCGGGTGCGACCCGGCCGAGCGTGGTGGCGCCCGCCTTCGAGCGCGGAGGAGGCCTCAGGCTGGTGCACCTGGAAGCGGGCGAGGAGGGCGAGCCCTGCCTCTTCCCCCTGGGCTACTCGGGCTTCTACTCGAGGACACGGTTCCTCCTCTCGGGCGGCTACGATCCCACGATCGCGAATCCCCTCTGGCAAAAAGCGGATTTTGGATTCCGCGCGCACCTCTGGGGCGAACGGATCAAGCGGAGCGGCTCGGAGCGGGTCATCCACCTCTCGGACGCGGGCGAGGACGAGGACGCGAGCGCGGACGCCTCGTACCGCCGATTCTTCCTCAAGAACCTCGCGGTGCGGAAGCGTGGAGACG
>CAZIEI010000205.1:0-2875 GCA_964538705.1 uncultured Spirochaetales bacterium
GGCCACGAGGGCGGCCCCCGCGGCCGAGGCGCCGTCCCACCCGCGGGCCGCGCTGTGCTTGATCCTGAGCGTGTCCCGCGCGATGGGGCGCACGATGATGGCCCGCGGAGACGACGGCCCGCGGGGATCGGCGCCAGTCGCGCGCTCGATTTCCTCGAGCCTGCTGGATGTCCCCTCCTGGGTGAGGAGGGCGACGTATGTCCTACCGAGCTCGAGCGCGCAGACGGAGACGCGCTTCCCTCCCGCTTCCAAGACCGTGAAGGGCATGGCGTCCTTGACGGCGGAAGGATCGCCGTCAGCGCCCGCCGGGCGCGGCTTCCCGAGGCACACGGTGAAGTCCGACGAGGTCATCACCTCGACGCGGCGCTTTCCCGAGGGGCCGGCGATCTCGAAGCGTTCGCCCACGGCGCGGCCGGAATCGAAGAGGTAGCGGGCCGCGCAGATGAAGGCATCGGAATCAGCGTGGGCGGGCTCGCCCGTGGAGAGATAGCACGCGATGTATGCGGCGGCGCCCTTGGCATGGCGGCGCTGAGCATCGCCCCGCGAGCCCTCCAATGACGGGGGATCGATGATGGCGAGGATGTCCGCGCCGGCGCCCCGTCTGCGCCTCAGGATGGCCTGGGCGAGCGACGGCCCGTCCACGGGCAGCTTCCCGAGCGTCGCTCCGTCCACGACGATGACATCCGTCCCGGAGCTATGGAGCTTGATGAAGTGAAGGTTCACGCTGCGCCGCTCAAGAGGACGGATTGCGCGAGCTCGCGGGCCGCGTCGCGGCCCGCGAGCGCCTCGACGAGGGCGATGGCGAACTCGCCCGCGGTTCCGGCGGCTCGCGACGTGACGAGGTTCCCGTCCACGACGACGCGGTCCTGAACGTGGACGCCTCCCGTGCCGGCTTCCTTCTCCATGCCGGGGAAGCAGGTGAAGCGCCTTCCCGCGAGGAGGCCGGCTTTGCCGAGCACGATGGCGGGGGCGGCGCAGATAGCGCCGACGACGGTGTGGGAGGCCATGGCCTTCTTGAGGAGGGAGGACAGGCCCGCGTGGGCGGCGAGATTCCGCGATCCGGGCATTCCGCCTGGGAGGACGAGGCAGTCGAAAGCGGCTGGCATGTCCTCGAAGAGGAGGTCGGCCTTCACTGCGATCTTCCGCGCGCCGACAACTACCAGGGAACCCGTGATCGACGCGGTTCTCGCGTCTACCCCGGCGCGCCTCAGGTAATCCACGGGCGTCAAGGCTTCGACTTCCTCGAATCCGTCGGCCAGAAACACGAACGCCGTTTTCATCGCGGCCTCCTTGGTAAAGTATAGCTGTTCAGCGAAGCATGGGGAAGGAAGCGCGCAAAAAAAATGCGTTATGACGGGACGGAGGCGGTCAGCGCCGCGGGTGGGACGCTCGCCGGGGCGGCCGGCTCGTCAAGAAGGAGCCTTCCGGTACCAATAGCGGTAGATATCGACGAAGCCCGCGGATGCGTAGAGGCCGCGGGCGGCGGGATTGGATTCCATGACCGCGAGGTATCCGAGCTCGGCGCCGCAGGACAAGGCCTCCTCGACGAGAGCGAGAAGGAGGCGCCTCCCGTAGCCGCTTCCTCTCGCGCGCGGGGCCACGGCGAGGTCGTAGAAACCGGCCCAAAGCCCGGGGCTCGAGGTCTCGCCCGTGGTATCGAAAATGACGGATCCCGCGGCGACGGGATCGCCCTCCGAAAAGAGCGTCAAGGCGCGGGCCGACACTGCGACGGCGATGAGGGTGTCAGCGTATCGCGCCGCATCCTCGCTCCGGCCGTTGAGCGAGGCGTAGGTCTCCGCCCATTCGCGCGTGAAGCCATCCTCGACCCGTGATTCGATCTGAGCGTCGGGGAGCCGTCCCGAGCGGAGGAGGAGGGCGGATTCCTGTAGACGCGCGCGTTTCACGAGCGTGGGATGGATCGTCTCGTACCCGCGGTTTCCGAGATAGGTGTCGAGGACGGCGCACTCCGCGTCGTCGCGGAGCCTGAAGCAGGGACGGATCGATTCAGAGCGGTACGCGGCTTCGGCCTCGAGCACGCGTGCGGGATCGGCCTCCCGGGCCATGCCGCCCATGGGGTAGGCAGAATTCGAACGGTTCGAGAATCCGCGCGAAAAACGAAGACGCCATGATCCGAGCCAAGATTCCCGCTCGGCGGGCCAAGCCCGCATCTGCATCGATTCGAAACCCTCGTACATATCCCCTCCTCGCGCGATTCTGCCCCGCGCCGGCTGAGGGAAGCAAGGCCCCGGCTCGCGGACGGACTCACGTTCCGACTCGCATCCCCCGCGCGACGAGCGGTTTCGTGAATCGTTTCCGCTTTACAGGAGAGACCGGGGATGCTTAAATCATTGTGACCGCGAGGAGGGCGCATGGGCTCGAGGCTGAGGAAATTCGGATGGGCGATGTACGATTGGGCGGACTCGTCTTTCGCAACGACGGTCATGGGCGTTTTTTTCCCAGCCTTCTTCAAGGATTACTGGGCGAGCGGGCTCCCCGTCGAACGGAGCACCTTTTTCCTCGGTATTGCCAACTCCGCGGCGGGCCTTGTCGTGGCGCTCATCGCGCCAATTCTAGGCGCGATCGCTGACCGCGGGTCCTCGAGGCGCGGCTTCCTCGCCTTCTTCGCGTTTATGGGCGCCCTGAGTGTCGCAGCGCTCGCCCTCGTGGGGCAGGGCCATTGGGTAGCGGCGGCAGTGCTCTTCGGCATCGGCGTCCTGGGCTTTTCGGGCGCCCATACCTTCTACGACGCCCTCCTCGTGGACGTGGCGGAGGAGCGCGAGGTGGACATGGTATCCTCGCTCGGGTACTCGCTCGGCTACGTGGGCGGCGGCCTTCTCCTCCTCGTGAATATTCTCATGTACCAGATGCCCGGAAA
>CAZIEI010000206.1:0-2865 GCA_964538705.1 uncultured Spirochaetales bacterium
ATCGTCGGCTTCAAGATCGAGTGCGACCCGATGGACGCCTACGGCACCTACTACATCTACATGGATGACCTCAGGGCCATCACCGACCTCTTCGCCGAAGACAACCGCGACGAGGACGACATGCCGGACAACTGGTAAGATCGATCCTCAGAGCGTATCAAGGGCCGTCCTTCGGGGCGGCCTTTTTTTATTCCTCTGAAGGCTTGGAGAAAGGAAGTCGCTCGAGGACGCAGAGACGCAGAGACGCAGAGACGCAGAGACGCAGAGACGCAAAGGCGCAAAGAAGAGAAGGGAATTGATGGCGTAGGTATTGCCGTGAGGCCTCTGGAGGGGATAGCTCGCGCAGAGACGCTAAGAAGAGAAGAGGCAGGTTCCCAGCTTTAAAATTTACGGTTGGAAACGATCGTGTATATGTACTAGGTGTATGGATTTTTCCTCCTCTTCTTTGCGCGATTATTCCGAATAGATCGCGAAGTGGCTTCAGACACATCAAAGAGAGCGTTGCCGCCGCCCCTCTTCTTTGCGTCTTTGCGAGTTTTACGCGAAAATACCTCATGACTAGCTATACCCGGAACGCGATGGCTCATGGCCGACCTCGTCGGATCGATCGTTATCCGAAGAGGCGCGCTGCGTTACGGTCGATGTCGGCTTCGATTTCCGCGGGATCGGCGGCTTTGAGGTCGGCGATGAGCGAGATGACGGCCTTCACGTCCAGGGGCGTCGATGCGCGCTTCCCCCGATCCTTGCCCGGCGTCATGTAGGGGGCGTCCGTCTCCGCGAGGAGCCGCTCTCTCGGAACGAGAGCTGCAGCGAGCCTGAGATTGTCCGCTGACTTGAAGGAGAGCGATCCCGAGAAAGAAATGAACGCGCCCACGTCCAGGAATGCCTTGGCCTCGTCTCTTCCGTAGGAGTAGCAGTGGATTATCGTGCGCTCCCCCCAGCCGGAGGACTTGACGGCCTCGAGGGTGTCTTGGAATGCGTCGCGCGAATGGATGATGAGGGGGAGGCCCAGTCGCTTGGCCAGGTCCGCGCATGCCATAAGGAGCTCGATCTGCCGTTCGCGGGGCGCGTTCATGTGATGGTAGTCGAGCCCACATTCGCCGATGGCCGCGACGCGAACGTCGGGCTCGTTCGCCACAAGTCCTTCGATCGCGCGCTCGAGGGCCGCCGCGGTCGAAGCGGGTCGTTCGAGGAGCTCACCATAGGGCCAAGCGCCCGCCGATAGCCGGACGAAGGACGGGATGGCACCTCCGCCCGCCATCCTGAGGAGCTCCGCGCGCGTAGAGATGTCGTCGGGGCGTATGCCGATGTCCATGATGAGCCCTCTCCCTACATCGGCCCATGAATTCATGAAGGCGCTTAAGTCGAGGCCCCCTTCGGCGCAGAGGGAGAGATGGGCGTGGCTGTCCGTCATTTCCCGGCGGGCTTCCCCGACTGGAAGACAATGCCGTCCTTACCCGCCTTGACGACTACGGCGTCCCCGTCCTTTACCTCACCCGAAAGCATCATCTTGGCGAGGGGGTTCTGGACGAGGGACTGGATCGCGCGCTTCAAGGGCCGCGCGCCGTACGCGGGATCGAAGCCCGCGGCGGCGAGCGCTTTCCGCGCGGCCTCGTCTACCTTGAGCACGATCTTGCGCTCCGCGAGACGCCGCGCGAGGGCCTCGAGCTGGATGAGGACGATGCCGGATATCTCCGCCTCTCCGAGCCTGTTGAAGGTGACGATCTCGTCGATGCGGTTCAGGAACTCGGGTTTGAAGGAGGCCTTCACGAGCTCGTCGAGGGCGCCTTTCACCTTCTCCATGGAGGGCGCCGCGAGGATGAGGTCTGAGCCGAGGTTGCTCGTCATGATGACAATGGCGTTCTTGAAGTCCACCACCCTCCCCTGCCCGTCGGTGAGGCGACCATCGTCGAGGAGCTGGAGGAGGACGTTGAAGACGTCGGGATGGGCCTTCTCGACCTCGTCGAAGAGGACCACGGAATAAGGCCTCCGCCTCACCGCTTCGGTGAGCTGGCCGCCCTCCTCGTAGCCCACGTAGCCTGGAGGAGCGCCGATGAGCCGCGATACGGAGTGCTTCTCCATGTACTCGCTCATGTCGATGCGCGTGAGGGCCTTCTCCTCGTTGAAGAGGAACTCCGCGAGGGTCTTGGCGAGCTCTGTCTTGCCCACGCCGGTGGGCCCGATGAAGAGGAAGGAGCCGAGGGGCCTGTTGGGGTCGGAGAGGCCGGTGCGGTTGCGCCTGATGGCGTCGGCGACCGCGCGGATCGCGGCATCCTGCCCGACGACGCGCTTCGCGAGGGTCTTCTCGAGGTCGAGGAATTTCTGGATCTCGCTCGAGAGCATCTTGGACACGGGGATGCCGGTCCAGGCCGATACGACGCCGGCGATGTCCTCCTCGGACACCTCCTCCCTGAGGAGCCGCTCTCCCCCGCCGCCCGCCTTCTCCATCTTGGCGGCGAGCTCGTCGAGCTTGCGCTTGGCCTCGGGGATGAGGCCGTGCTTGACCTCGGCGGCCTTCGCGAGGTTCCCCTCTCGCTCCCAGCGGGTCTCCTCGATGCGCAGGTCCTCGAGGCGGCTCTTGAGCTTCCTGATCTCGTCGATGGCGGCCTTCTCGTTCTGCCACTTGAGTTTCATGGCGTCGCGCTGTCCCGAAAGCGAGGAGAGCTCCTTTTTGAGCTTCTCCCTCCGCTCCACGGAACCGGGGTCCTCCTCCTTGGACAGGGCCTGGATTTCGATGTTGAGCTGCAGGATGCGGCGCTCCGCCTGGTCGAGGGCGGTGGGCTGGCTCTCGATCTCCATCTTGAGCTTGCTCGCCGCCTCGTCCACGAGGTCGATGGCCTTGTCCGGGAGGAAGCGGCTCGAAAT
>CAZIEI010000207.1:0-2833 GCA_964538705.1 uncultured Spirochaetales bacterium
GCTACGACGGGGAGCGGGCCGAGGCGGAACGGCTCGGCGAGCATGACGTGAAGGCCCCCGCGCCCTCGGCGAACGCATGAGAATGGTTCGATCGGCTTGTTCGACGGACTATCACTTGATCCTCTTCAGCGCTTCCTCGGCGAGGGATGGGTAGAGCCGCTTGGCGCAATCCGGGCAGAGCCCGTGGCTGAACTGGGCGTCCGAGTGCGTCTTGATGTAGCTCTCCACCTGGTTCCAATAGCCCTTGTCGTCCCTGATGCGTTTGCAGGACGAGCAGATAGGGAGGATGCCCCGGAGGGTCTTCACCTCCTTGAGGCTCGCCTCGAGCTCGACGTTTTTGCGTTCGAGTAGGTCGAGGGTCGCCGCGAGGGCGAGGTGCGCCTCGATGGCTTCCTTCAGCGTCCCGAGGAGCTTGTCCGCCTCGGAGCTCCAATCCTTCTCGCGGGTATCGACTGCGCAGATGGTCCCGAAAACGTCGCCATCCGGCCATAGTATGGGGTATCCCAGGTAGGCGAAAATGCCAGCCTTGGCCGTAGGCGAATCCGCCCATTCCGCCACCTTACGGGCGTCCTCGACCCTGACGCGTTCCTTGCGCTCCGCAACCGAGGCGCAGTACACGCCCATCATGGGCATGGACGTGCCCGCGGGGAAGGGATTGTCGGTGGAGAGATTCGAGCGGAAAACCTGGAGGTCGGGTGGCTCCAGCCGGTTTATCATGACGCTCGGCACGGAGAGGAGAGCGGCAGCCGAATCCACGATGCTCTGCCAGATCTCCACGATACGAGGGGGAATAGGCGCCGGCGCGATCTTCGTTTTCACGAACCCTCCTTGGGCGAATCAAGACGGGAACGGAATGCCCGCCCCTCTGGGCGGCCCACGGGTATAGTGTAAGGCCCTGAGGACCCGGATTCAAATTTCCGGGCGGGGCTTTTCAGCCTGGCGTTCGGGGGGTTTTCGAGCTATTATTTCCGCATCTGAGCTCTGGCGCGGGAGGGAATCATGGGCGAGGATACGATCATTCTCACGAGCCCCATCGGAATGCGCCTCGAGAAGGCGATCAGGGACGACGACCGGACCCTCGTGTTCTGCGGGCAGCGCGTCCCCGTCACGGGGAAGATCGTGATCGGCCGAGACCGCTCCTGCGACATCGTTATCGACAACAAGCTCGTGAGCAAGCGCCACGCGATGATCCAGAAGATCAAGGGCGATTACTTCGTCACGGACCTCAAGAGCACGAACGGGACCTTCGTGAACGGCGAGCGCGTGCCCGACGGGAAGTACGTCAGGATAGAGCCGGGTGCGCGGATCAAGGTGGGGAAGAGCCTCCTCAAGCTGAACTGAGGAGCGAAGAAAAGGCCGCCGGAGAAACCTCCGCGCGGCCTTTTTCTCTCTTCCGGAGTCGACGATCCGTCCGGGATCAGAAGGACTTGTATTTCGTCGAATAGCCCTTTTTCACGGAGACGAGCTCGCCCTTCAGGCTGTCGTCGCTATCGGCCCAAAGGAACTTAACGAGGCCGCCGGGGGCTTTGGAGTCGACCCACCAGGTGTAGGAGACTTTCTCCTTCGTCTCCTCGTCCTTCCATTCCCAGACGATCTTCTCGGCCTGGTAGGTCCCCGCCCCGACCGTCACCTTCTCCCTGCCCTTGGAATACTTCGGAAGATCCTTGGCGCTCATATCCGAGGAGGGCGCCTCGGGAGGCGGCGCTTTATCCTCTTCTCCCCGCTTGGCGGTCTTTTTTTCCGCGGGCTCCTCGAAGACGGCTTCCTCGACGCGCTTCACGTCGGCGTTGTAGTACCGGATCTTCTTGGCCATCATCTCCGCGTCCATGAGCGCTTCGAAAGCCCATTCTTCCTTCTCCGTCTTCCAGGATAGGTACCACCAGGACGATCCGTCGGCGTTCTTCTTGAGGAGCGCGCGTTCCGACTCGACGATCGACGCCTCATCGTCTTTCTCGTTCTTGCTCTCGAGGCGCCAAACCGCGCCTTCGGTCTCGGCCAAGTCGTAGATGTCCGGGTTGAAGCCGCCGATGAAGAAAACCTGAGCGTAAATGACGTTGAACATCATCTTCCGCGTCATTCCGGTAAGTCCGATGCCGGAGGCTATCTCCGCGTTCGCGCGCTTTTCCGCGCTCTGCTTCACTCCCGCCAGGGGATCGAAGGAGCCGAGTCCGCCCGACAGCATGGCGCAGGAGGAGAGGGTGGTCGTAATGGCGATAACGGCGGAGAGGATGATGATCGTCTTGACACGATTTCCGACTTTCGAATCCATATGGGTACCTCCAGTATGAGGAAACTAAACGCACCGCCATGACGCGGCATGAGGGGGTTCGTATTTCCTTCTTGACGGCAGTATAGGAGATCCGAGTGGGAAATTCAAATAGTTGACGGACGGGAGCGGCATCGCGAGGGGAATAGATTCATGGCGCCATCCAGCCGGGTTTCGCGCCGGGGGAAAAAAATCGAAGGGCCCGTAAAGGCCCTTCGACGTCGAGTCGTGATGCGCGGAGCGGGACCGTCCGGCCCCTCCCTCCGCCACGATGAGGTCAGGTGTTCCGCTGGAAGAATTTCTGGTCGATCGCGACGGCGGCCAGGATCGCGGCTTCCTCCGGGACCGACTCGTCGATGGAGACGGCGAACTTGTCCCTGAAGGCCCACTCCTTCGAGATGGTGAACTTCACCGCCCCGCTCGAGTCAGTGCAGGTGAATTTCCTGGCCATGAATCCGCCCTTGGCTGAATAGGTAGCGTTGCCCAGGGTCATGGTGAACTTGGCCAGGAAGCTGAAGATCGGGAACTGGATGAGGCCCTCCTCGGAGTCGCCCTGCCCGAGGATGG
>CAZIEI010000208.1:0-2744 GCA_964538705.1 uncultured Spirochaetales bacterium
GACTCAGGATGCGCGTGGAGAAGACCCTGCGCGTCCGCCCGGAGCTCCTCGAGGACCCGGGACTGCCCGAAGAGGTTCGGGCCCTGGCCAGGGAATTGCGATCCCAGGGGGATGGACATGGATATGCTGAGGTTGATGACCGCGGACCAGATCAAGGCCGATAAGCCTGCCTTCAAGGTCGGCGATACCGTGCGCGTGCACTTCAAGATCATCGAAGGCAAGACCGAGCGCGTTCAGGCCTACGAGGGCCTCGTGCTTTGCTTCAAGAACGCCGGGATCGGCCGCACCTTCACCGTGCGGAAGAACTCCTACGGCGTGGGCGTGGAGCGCGTGTTCCCCGTCAATTCCCCGCGCGTGCAGAAGGTCGAGGTCCTCCGCCCCGGCAAGGTGCGCCGCGCCAAGCTCTATTACATCCGCGGCAAGGTCGGAAAGGCCGCCAAGATCAAGGAGCTCATCCGCTCGCACAAGGCCGACGGCGCCGAGGCGCCCGCCGCCTCCGAATAGCCGCCCGCCGCCGTGGACGTAGGCCCCCCTGATCCGACCGGTCGACCCGGCGGGACGGCGGGGGCCGCATCCCCGCTTCCGGCCCGCGGCGTCCCTTCCGGGGCCGCCGCCGCGCCCGCTTCCTCCCTTTCAGGCGTTTCCTCCATCAAGATCGATCCCGGACTCAAGGGACTTCCCCTCTCGCAGGGCTCGTTGGCCGCGTTCTCGGCCCTGATATCGGGGCTCAGGGCGGTCTCCGGCGGGGACGCGGCCCGTCGGTCCGCGCATCCCGCCGCTTCCTTCAGAAAACAGGCCGAGGGCCGCTCCGCCGCGGAGGCGGAGGCCCGCCTCAAGCGCGCGGGCGTCCTGGGCGCCTTCCTCCTCGAGGCGGGCGCCGAACCCGATCCCGCCTCGCTCGTCGCCCTCGAACGCGCGCTCTGTAAAGGCGTCCGCGACCGGGTCGTTGTCGACGCGGGCCGGAAAGGCGGGGAATCCGGAGACGGAGCCGACGGGCGGGAGCGGGTCGGCGATCGCGAAGGCCGCGGTTCTGACGGAGGAGGAGCGACCGGCGGCGGAACCGGCGGAAGCGGCGGTCCCGGCGACGAAGGGGACGGGACGGGAGCTGGGCGGGGCGACGTGGGCGCGGACGCTCGCGGAGGACGCGGCAGCGACCCGCGCGCGGAGAACGAGGCCGCTCGGGGCGGGACCGCCGCCGGTCTGCGCGCGATCGACCCGGATGGCATCGAGGATTTCGTCAGGCGATTATTCCGAGCCGCGGGAGCGTCGACGGAACCGAGCCCGGGTTCATGGGCGGACTCGATAATCGATGGTAGAGCGAGCGTGTTGGATGCCGATCCGCCATCGTCGAAGGGCGCGACGCCGGCCAGAGACGTGGAATCGCCGAGCGACGGGCGGCGCGAGGGCGCGAAGGGGGCGCAGCGCCCGTCGTGGGCGCTCATTCCTTTCGAATTCGAGGCGAATGGCGTTGTAGTCTCGGGCTTTTTCCGGTTATTATGGGAAGGAACAGGAGCGGCCGTTTCCCTCGGCGCGGAGTTCACCGCGAACGGCGCTTCATGGAGCTTCGCGCTCGACGGGGCCTCGGCCAGCGCCGAGATCGCGCCGCCCCCGGGGATTTCCGCTGCCGGACTCGGCGAGCGGCTCGCGCGGGCGGGTTTCGCGCTCGAAGCCGGAGGCGGGGCGTGAGCGTGGAAGGACGCGAGCGCCTCAAGAAGCGCGCCGTGGCCCTTCTCTACTACGAGGGCCTTCCGGCGCCCCTCGTAGCGGCCAAGGGCGAGGGGCGGACCGCCGAGCGCATGGAGGAGATCGCGCGCGGCTCTGGCGTTCCCGTCGTGGAGGACGCGGCCGCCGAGGCGCTCTTCCCGCTCGGGGTGGGGGAGTACGTGCCGGAGCGTTTTTTCGAGGCCGTAGCGGTCATCTTGGCCGCGGTCATCGGCGCAGAGGGAGGAAAATGAAAAAAATACAACTTGAAAAGATTTCCGCTGGCATGAAGTTCTCACAGGACGTTTTCGTGGACGGGAAGAACCTCCTCGTTCCCGCGGGCGTGCCCGTGAAGCAAAAAGACATCGACCAGCTCAGGAAATGGGGCATCACCCAGGTACAGACCGAGGGCGACCTCCTCCCGGACGTCGCGGAAACGAAGGCCAGGTCCCAGACGGCGGAGGCCCCCGAGATCCCGCACCCGGATTCCATCCTCAAGCCCCACGCGGTCTTCGAGAACCGCGATTCTTATAAGCTCTACACGGACATGATCGCCCAGCTCGGGCGCTTCTTCGAGGCCTTCCAGGCGGGCAAGGAGCCCGAGAAGAAAGGCGTCGACCTCATCGCCCAGTCCGTCATACAGGCCGTCAAGGACAATCCCCGGGAGATGATCGGCTTCATCCTCGGCGGGGACGTGCAGGGCTCTCCGCTCGAGAAGAATTCCGTGAACGCGGCCATCCTCTCCGTGGCGGTGGGGATCCAGATGAAGCTCCCCGCCTACCGCCTCCTCCACCTCGCCGCGGGAGCCCTCCTACACGACGTGGGCATGACGCGGATCCCGGACGCCATCGTCCACAAGCAGGGCGACCTCAGCGCGGACGAAGTCCAGAAGATGCGCGCCCACCCCCTCCTCTCGCACAAGATCATCTCGCGGGAGATGGGCTACCCGGACGACGTGGCCCAGATCGCCCTCCAGCACCACGAGCGCTGGGACGGTGAGGGCTACCCGCGGAAGGCCCGGGGCGAGGATATCGACCTCCTCG
>CAZIEI010000209.1:0-2701 GCA_964538705.1 uncultured Spirochaetales bacterium
CTCACGGCATTGGAGACGAGTACGCGCATCCATTGGAGACGCTCGCCCATCTTCCGCTCCCAGAGCCGATAAGCCTCCGTATCGACGAGCTCGCTCACCACCTCCGCGAGGATGCTCGCGACGACGACGATCCACGAAGGCGCCAGGATGGCCGAGAAGGCTCTCCCCATCCCGAAGCCGGGCGCGAGTTCCATGTCCCAGGACGGATGCGAAGGCAGCGCGGAGGCGATCCAGAAAAAAAGCGCCATGACGACGTTGATTCCGGCCGCGAGGAGGATGGTCGTACGCGCAGCGCGTTTCCCGAGCCGCTTGTGGATGAGGTCGCGCAACGTGAAAGTGAGCGGATACACGAAGGTGCCAGCGTCCATAGGGAGGCCGAAGATGGACGCAACCTTAAGGCTCGCGACGTCCGACACCATCTGAGCGGCGATATAAGCGCCCACAAGGACGATGGCCGCCGTAGCGATCTCTCCCGCGGCTCCGTTCTCCGTCGATCCCGTTCCGATTCCGTTCTGTTTCAATTTCCCCGGGCTCCCTTCGCTTCTTCCTTCTCGTCCCGCTTGCGCGTGAATATCGACTTGAAGATGTTCCTACCCTTCCCCTTCTTGGCGCCTGTATCGCGTCCGGAGAACTCGAGGACATCCTTCTCCTTGCCGGCCACCAGGATGATCTCGTCCGCCTGGAGTTTGTGGCCCGGATTGAAAAACTGGTAGTCCCCGCCCCCTTCGTTGCGGAAGGCGATCACGTTCACGGAGTACTTCTGCCTGAGGTTTGCCTCGATCAGCGTAAGGCCGGCGAATCGCTCCGGAAGGTTCACCTCCGCGAGGACGAGCCCGGCGGAGATGGGCATGTAATTGAAGAGGAGGGAGGATGCGAGCATGGGCGTGAGCCGGCGTGCGGCCTCGAGGTCGGGGAAAATGACGGTATCGGCTCCGAGGAGCCTCAGCACCTCTCCGTGCGCGTCCGAGGTCGCCTTCACGATGATGTCGCCCACACCGACCTTCTTGAGGTAATTGGTGACGAGGATGGAAGCCTCGATGGAATCTCCGAGGTCCACGATGGCCGCGTCTATCCCCGGCGGGATGATCCGCTTCACCGCCTCCTCGTTGAGGGCGTCAGTGATGTAGGCACTCCCGACCCGGTCCTTGAAGCGCTCGACGAGGTCCGCGTCTTTGTCCACGATGATGATCTCCGTGGTGATGTCCGAGAGCTCCTCGACCATGCGCCTCCCGAAGCTCCCCAAGCCGATGACCGCGAATTGCTTCATGATATCTCCCTAGCCCACGATATGGTCGGCGCCCGCGAAATCCACCCAGCGCTCCATGCGCTTCTCCGACTTCGGGAGCGCCATGGCCACGAGTCCCACGCGGCCCACGTACATGAGGGCTATGATAACTAACTTCCCCGCCGCCGAGAGCTTCATCGTGACGCCGAGCGAGAGCCCCACGGTCCCGAAGGCGGAGACGACCTCGAACATCGCCTCTATGACACGCATCTCGCCCGATGCCAGCTTATCCGCTTCCGCGAGGCAGAGGAGCGCGACGCCTGCCATGATGATCATGAGCGCCTTGATGGCGATCTGCATGGCCTTGACGATCGTGCCGTTGGGGATCGCCCGCCCCCTGATGGGAAGGGTTCCGTTCGTCTCGTCCGTTCCCTTCAGGGCGAGCATGAGGAGTATGTAGAAGGTAGAAGTCTTGATGCCGCCCGCCGTGGATCCGGACGATCCGCCGATGAACATGAGCCCCATCGTAACGAGCAGCGACGGTGCGGAGAGCGCGCTCTGCGCGACGGTGTCGAATCCCGCGGTTCGCGGGGTGATGGACTGGAACAGCCCGGCGATCGGGCGCTGCCAGGGCTGGAGGAAGGCGTAGGCGCGGTTCCATTCCAGGAGCGTGAAGACGGCCCAGCCCGCGAGGATGAGGGCGCCCGTTGCCCTGAGCACGGTGCCGGAATAGAAGGCGAGCCGCCGCTTCCGGCGAAGGGCTACCCTTACGACGTCCTCCACCACCACGAACCCGAGGCCGCCTACTACGACGAGGGCACCGATCGTGAGGCTCACGTGGGGATCTCCGGCGTAGGCCTCGAGGCTCTCGCTGAAGGTGGAGAAGCCCGCATTACAGAAGGCGCTCACCGCGTGGAAGACCGCGTTGAATATCGGCTTTTCCACGCCATGCGAGGCGAAGCCGATGAAAAGCGAAAGGGCGCCGGCGGCCTCGACGGCGAAGGTCACGAGGATGATGTTCCGCACGATCGCCTTGGGGTCGTGCTCGATCTCATCGATGGAAAAGTCCTTGACGATGCCCCGATTCACGAGCGAGATCTTCCGCCTCGGCACCATTATGAGGAGCGTGGTGAAGGTGATGAGCCCGAGGCCGCCGAGCTGGATGAGGAGCATGACGAACGTTTGGCCGAGGCCGGTATACAGCGCGGTATCGACCGATGCGAGGCCGGTCACGCAGACCGCGGAGGTTGAAGTGAAAAGCGCGTCGATGAAATGAAGGCGTCCAGCGCCCTTCCACGCGGCGGGGATCCAGAGGAAAAGGGCTCCGGCGAGGATGACGCCGGTGAAGTATCCGAAGATGAGGACCTTGTCGCTCGAGAGCCTGAACCGCGGTTTCATATGGCACCGCGAGCATACCCGGGGGCGCTCGATTATTCAACGATAGGAAAATAAAAAAGCCTGGCGACGACCTACTCT
>CAZIEI010000210.1:0-2661 GCA_964538705.1 uncultured Spirochaetales bacterium
GCCTGCCAGCGCGTCGTGGAGCGCGTGGGCACTGAGCGCGCCCGGGGCCTCGGCGTGGACTTCGACTACTTCGCGACCGGCCACTACGCCAGGATCGGCGCGCGCGCGGGATCTCCCTGCCTCATGCGCGGAATCGATCCTCTCAAGGACCAGAGCTACTTCCTCTACCGCCTCGCGCCCTCGACGCTCTCGCGCGTCCTCTTCCCCCTCGGCGCCATGACCAAGCCTGAGGTACGCGTGAAGGCCCGCGAGCTCGGCCTCGAGTCGGCGGAGGCCAGGGAGAGCCAGGACTTCATGGGCGGGGACCACGAGTCGCTCTTCAGGGACGAGCCGACCGAAGGAGGGGACATCGTCGACGAGGATGGCCGCGTCATCGGGAAGCACCGCGGCCTCCCCTTTTACACGATCGGTCAGCGGCGGGGCGTCGGCGTGGCGGCCGGCGAGCCCGTCTACGTGAAAGCCATCGACGTCGAACGCAACCGCATCGTCATCGGACGAGAGGCGAGCCTATACTCCTCCTCGCTCCGCGCCTCCGACGCGGTCATGGCTCCCGGCCTCCCGGTCGAGCTCCGCGTGACCGCGCGCATCAGGCAGAACCACCGCCCCGCCCCCGCCCTCCTCCGCGTCACGGATGAACGAAGCTTCTCAGTGGACTTCGACGAGGGCCAGCGCGGCATCGCTCCCGGCCAGAGCGTCGTGGCTTACGACGGCGATTGGGTCGTCGCGGGCGGCATTATAGAAAAATGAATAGGCCCCGCCTTCGAGCGGGGCCTGCATCGTTCCCGGCGAGGCCGCCAGTTCAGCGCTTGAGCGCCGCCGCCTCGGCCGCGGCCATCTCCTTCTCCCAACGACCGTCATCGACCCATTTTTTGAGCACCGCCTCGAGCGCGGCCTTTTTGTCGGCCTGCGCCTTCGAGAGCGCGAGGAAGGTCGGGCTCCTGATGAGTGGGGGCTGCTGGATCGTATACGACTTGAGCCCCGACGCCGCGGCGAGGGCCGGAACCGCTTTATCCACCGCGATGATCGCCTGGACCTTCCCTTCGGCCAGGAGCTTGAACTCCTCAATGTCTGTCTCGGCCTGAGCCGTCTTCATGCCCCTCGTTATCGCCGCGTGCGCCGACTGCCCTTTTGCGATCCCGACCTTGTACTTCCTGAGATCGCCGGGATTGGCGATCTTGATCGCCGGATCGAGCGTCACCGCGATGAAATCCGTCTGCATGAGCCTGACCGATACCCTCGTCGCACCCTTGGCCTCGGCTATAAGGGGATCCGCGAGGAAGAAAGCCCCGTCGACCGCGCCCTCGCTGAGCGCCTTTATTATCTCGGGTTGGGTCATAGTCACGATCTTCCCGTCGAACCCCGCTTCCTTCATGGCCTTGAGAACGGCCGGGCCGTAGAAAGCGGTCTGTTCCATCGTCGCGATTTTCAGGGCCTGCGCGCCGAGTCCCGCCGCGAGCAGGGCCGCCAATGAGGCGAGAATCACCTTTCTCATCATTCCTCCTCCATGCTGCTAGATATTCTTCTTACGCCCGCCACGCCGGACGAGACGCTCACTCCGTCCTGAACTTCGCGATCTCGCCGTCCAGCACGCCTATGTTCGACGCGTTCTGCGCGGAGAGCCCCGTGAGCCTATCAATCGAGTCCGCGATCTCCTTGACGCCGGCAGCCATCTCCTCCATTCCCCCCGAGTTCTCCTCGGTAATCTCGGAGATCACCCGCATGGACGACTCGACGCCGGCGGTCCCCTCGCGCATCTCCGAGCCCGAGGACTTCACGTCCTCGGTCATGCGATTCAGGGCTCCGAGCGATTCCGTGATCTGCCGGTTCCCGATGGCGATCTCCTTGAGGCCGGCCATCGTCTCGTTCATGCCGTCCGCCACCTCCGCGACGCCGGAAAGGACCCGTTCGATCGAAGAACTCGCAGCCCTCGCCATCGAGGTCGCCCGCTCGATCCCCTCGACGACATTGCCGATGGAATCGCCGATGCTCTTCGCGTTCATCCCCGTCTGCTCCGCGAGCTTGCGGATTTCGTCGGCAACCACGGAGAACCCTCGGCCGTACTCGCCAGCGTGCGCCGCCTCGATGGCAGCGTTCATGGCGAGGAGGTTCGTCTGGCTCGCCACGCCGTTGATCACCGTGATCATCTCCGCTATGAGCTCCGTGGACTGGGAAGCCTCCTCCATCGCCTTTACGTTGAGGGATACCCCCTCCTCGAGCTCCTTCGCCAGGGATTCAAGGCCCTTCACGATCTGGAGCTTGCTCTCCGTGGAACGCTCGATAGTAGACACGTTCGCGATCATCTCCTCGACCGCCGCCGACGACTCGTTCACCGCAGCGGCCTGGTCCTGGATCATCTCGACGACCCGGACGGAGAAGGCGTCCACGCGCTCCACGGCAGTACGTTGGCGCGCTATCTCGTCGCGGAGGTGGGCCGTCCTCTCGCTCATCGACCCCATGGAAGCCGATATCTCTGAGGAGGAGGCCGAGACGGTCTGGGCGTTCGATGAGAGGTCGGTCCCCAGCGAACGGCTCTGCGCTCCGACCGTCTTGAGGCTCGTGATGATAGCCTTGAGCTTGTCCAGGAAGGCGTTGAAGTGCGTCGAGAGCTCGGCCACCTCGTCCTCCCCCTTGACGGGGATCCGGGCGGTGAGGTCCGCCTCG
>CAZIEI010000211.1:0-2300 GCA_964538705.1 uncultured Spirochaetales bacterium
CCCTTGCTCTCCACGTAGGCCGTCCTGCGGATGGTGTCGGAGAAGTGGCTGTTGCCTCCGTCGATGAGGATGTCGCCCTTTTCCAGGAGAGGAAGAAGGTGCTCGATCATTTCGTCCACGGCCTTGCCGGCCTTGACCATCATCATGATCTTACGCGGCTTGGCGAGCGAGCCGACGAGCTCCTTGAGGGTCGCGCAGGCCTTGATCCTCTTTCCGGCGCCCCGCCCGGCCGCGAAATCGACGGCCTTGGAAGTCGTGCGGTTGTAAACGGCCACGGAGAAGCCCTTGCTCTCCATATTGAGCACGAGGTTCTCGCCCATGACGGCGAGCCCGATCAGTCCGATGTCGGCCTTGTCCATTTATTTCCCCCGAATCAAAGAGCTAGATATTGTCGACCAGGAAGCCGCCGTCCACGGGAATGGTGACACCCGTGATGAATTCCGAGGCCTTGCGCGCGCAGAGGAAGAGCACGGAGCCCACGAGCTCCTCGGTCTCGCCGAACCTCCCGTAGGGCGTCCGGCCGATGACGGTCTCTCCGCGGGCGGTGAGCTTCCCCGTCTTCTCGTCGATGAGGAGGGCCTTGTTCTGCTGTCCGATGAAGAAGCCGGGCGCGATCCCGTTCACGCGGATCTTGTGAGGCGCGAGTTCCTTGGCGAGCCCTTCGGTGAGGTTGTAAACGCCCGCCTTGGCCGCGTTGTAGGCCCACACCCCGGACATGGCCTTGTACGAGCCCATCGACGCGATGTTGATGACGTCGCCCTTGACGCCCTTGGCGATCCAGTGGCGCGCGAAGGCCTTCGTGGGGAGCACGAGGCCAGCCATGAGGTTGAGCTTCACCACGTCCATGAAGACGTCCTCGTCGAGGTCCACGAAGGCGCTCTTACCGCGGTTGCCGCCCACGCCGTTCACGAGGATATCCGGTTCGCCGATGAGGGAGGCTGTTTCGCCGATGGCGCGCTCCACCTCGTCCTTCGAGCCCACGTCCACGACGAGCCCTTCGATTTTCGCGCCTGCCCCGGCGGCCTCGCGGAGCCGTTTCACGGGTTCGGAGATCGGCGTATCGCTTTTACGCTCCCAGATACAGACAGCTGCGCCGGCCTTCGCGAAACCGACCGCGATCGCGCTCGCGATGGCGCCCGCGCCGCCCGTCACGACTGCCTTCCGGCCCTCGAGGGAAAACATGCCTTCGATGTAGCTCATGCGTGAACCGTAGCACTTAGCTTTTTTTACGGCAATGGGGAATATTCCCGAGCGACGCTCTACAGGAATATTACTCCCGCGTAATATTTTATAGAACGAAGGGGGCCGCGCCCGGGCGCTCGCCAGGGCGCTCGCGCGAGCGTTCCGTTTGGGCTATGATCGCGGCATGGAATCCAAGACCTACCTCGCTCTCGAGGATCGTCCGGGCCGAACGCCGCGCGAGGATTTCGACGCCGCCTTCGCCGACGCTCTCTCATCCGCGCTCAAGGACCTCATCGGTGAAACCACCGATGCCTCGGCCCTGATCCTCCCGCCAGACGCGACGCGCCTCCATTCCGGCGCGGGCGGTTTCACGGACATCGCCTCGCTCGTCCTCGGGAAGCGGCTCGGGGGGATCATGCCGGCCCTCGGCACGCATAAGCCTATGGGAGAGGCCGAGCTCGAGCGCATGTTCCCGGGGAGCCCGCGCGGCAAGTTCCTCGTCCATGATTGGCGGAACGACGTCGTAGAGCTGGGGCGCATCGAGGGCTCCTTCGTAGAGCGAGCCACGGCCGGAGCGGTTTCCTTCGATTGGCCCGCGCAGGTGAACAAGGCCATCGCGCGAGGCGGGCATTCCCTCGTCGTCTCCATCGGCCAGGTGGTCCCGCACGAGGTCGCGGGCATGGCCAACCACGCGAAGAACCTCTTCGTCGGCGCGGGCGGCAAGGAAGGCATCGATAAGAGCCACTTCGCGGGCGCGGCCTACGGGATGGAGCGCATCATGGGGCGGACGGACAATCCCGTGCGCGCCCTCTTCGACGAGGCGTTCAAGCGCTACGGCCCCGCCCTGCCGCCCGTCCTCTGGGTCCTGAGCGTCGTGGGACGCGGCGCGGACGGAAAGCTCGGCGTGCGCGGGCTCTATGTCGGTACGGGGAGAGACTGTTTCGAGCGGGCGGCAGCCCTTTCCCGCGAGCTCAACCTGGACATGCTCGACAGGCCCATCAAGAAGGCGATCGCCTACCTCGATCCTGAGGAGTACCGGAGCACCTGGCTCGGGAACAAGGCCATCTACCGCACGCGGATGGCCATGGCCGACGGCGGCGAGCTCCTCATCCTCGCCC
>CAZIEI010000211.1:2310-2651 GCA_964538705.1 uncultured Spirochaetales bacterium
GCTCGAGGGCTTCGGCGAGGACGCGGGCATCGACGCCCTCATCCGCCGCTACGGCTACCGCGACCGCGCCGCGGTCCTCTCCCTCGTGGAGCGGGAGCCCGACCTCGCCGCCAGCCTCTCCGCCGCGGCCCACCTCATCCACGGCTGCCCCGAAGGCCGGTTCACCGTCAGGTACTGCCCCGGACCGGGCCTGTCCCGGAAGGAGATCGAGGCGGCCGGATTCGCGTCGGGATCGCTGGAAGAGGCCATGAAAACCTACCGCCCCGAGTCCCTGAAGCCGGGGTGGAACGAGGTCGGGGGCGAAGAGGCCTCCGTTGTTCCAGCGCAGGCACTGCGAGACG
>CAZIEI010000212.1:0-2627 GCA_964538705.1 uncultured Spirochaetales bacterium
GCGATCGGTTTCTTCGGTTTCGCCTACTTCCAGGAGAACGCCAAGAAGCTCTCCGCCCTCTCCGTGAACAGCGTCGCGCCGAACCAGGCGAACGTGGACACGGGCAAGTATCCCCTCGCCCGCCCTCTCTTCATGTACGCCGCCGTGAAGACCCTGAACCAGAAACCGCAGGCCGCCGCCTTCGTCGCCTTCTACCTCGCCAACGTCAACAAGGTCATCAAGAAGGTCGGGTACTTCCCCGCCCCCGCCGCGGACCTGAAGCGAGCCAAGCAAGCCTTCCTGGACGCGGTCAAGGGCCGGTACTAGGAAAGGAGGAGGACTTGCGCGAAGCCAGGAACGCGATACGGCTCGGAAAGCGGCCCCGCCCGCTTGAGGCGGCGATCAAGGCCTTCCTCTTCGCCTGCGCGGCCCTCTCCGTTCTCACAACGGCGGGAATCGTTTTCACCCTGGGGAAGGAATCCGTGCCCTTCTTCAGGGAGGTCCCCCTGTGGCGCTTCCTCTTCACGCTCCGCTGGCAGCCGCAGATCGGCGAATTCGGCATCCTCCCCCTCCTCTCCGCCACCCTCATGACGAGCGCGATCGCCATGGCCATCGCCCTTCCCGTGGGGCTCGCCGTGGCCCTCTACCTCGCCGAGTACGCCCCCGCCCGCGTCAGAGCCTTCCTGAAGCCCCTCCTCGAGGTTCTCGCGGGCGTGCCCACGGTGGTCTACGGCTTCTTCGCCCTCCAGAACGTGACTCCCGTCCTCCAAGGCATCCTCGGCGCCGACCGCGTGGATATTTACAACACCCTCTCGGCCGGCCTCGTGATGGGCGTCCTCATCCTCCCCCTTATCTCCTCCATGTGCGAGGACGCCCTTTCGGCCGTGCCGCCCTCCCTCCGCGAGGGCGCCTACGCCATGGGCGCCACGAAGCTCGAAGTCTCCACGCAGGTGGTCCTCCCGGCGGCCTTCTCGGGGATTGCGGCGGCCTTCATCATCGGGCTCTCGAGGGCCGTCGGCGAGACGATGATCGTCGCCATCGCCTCGGGCTCTGGCCCGGCCCTCACGGCCAATCCGCTCAAGTCCGCGGAGACCATGACCGGACACATCGTCCGCATCTCGGGCGGCGACCTATCCTACGATTCAATCGACTACAACTCCCTTTTCGCGATCGGCCTCCTCCTCTTCCTCGGGACCCTCGGACTCAACGTCCTCTCGCGGCGCATCGTGAGGAAATACCAGGAGGTCTACGATTGAAACCGACAAAGGGAGCGAGCCTCGCGACTAGCGCGCGTAACGATGGATTCCTCCCCAACATGGATACGCGGCACGGGCGAGGGAAGGCCGTATACGTCCTCTTCCTCGCCTCGACGGTCTTCGCCGTCGTTTCACTCGCCGCCCTCGTATGGTCGATCTCTGCGAACGCCTTCGGCTACGTCCTCCTCCGCTACGCGACCGATCCCGCCTCCGTCCTGCCCGCGGGCGAGGACTGGCGGAAAGCCGGCTCCGGGACGCTCGCGAATGCGATTTCTGATAATATCTCCGCGCGCCGCCTACGGGCTCTCGAAGCCGAGAATCCCCTCGCCGGACGTAAGGAAGCCGAGCTCAGGGAGCTCTTCGAGCGCGAGGTCCTGAAGCCCGACGTCATCCGCACCTGGGGTCTGGGCTCATCCATTATGCGCAGGGGAGAGATCCTTGCCTCTCTGGAGGAGGAGAACGCGGAGAACGGCGAGGGCGCCTTCATCGCCTGGAGGTCCTGGCTCGATCCCGCCTTCCTCGGAAAGGCCCAGTCCTCGGACGCCCTGCATTCGGGCGTGCGCATGGCCGTCCTCGGCTCCCTCCTGACCATCCTCATCACCATCCTCACCGCTCTCCCCCTGGGAACGGGCGCCGCCATCTACCTGGAGGAGTACGCGCCCGATAACCGCGTCACGCGCTTCATCCAGACCAACATCTACAACCTCTCCGGGGTTCCCTCCATCATCTACGGGATGCTCGGCCTCACCATCTTCGTGCGCTTCCTCGCCCCTCTCACGTCCGGGCAGATATTCGGCGCCCTGGCCGAGGGCGACGCCGTGAACGGAAGGACCGTGCTCTCGGCATCGCTCACCCTTTCCCTCCTCATCCTGCCCGTCATCATCATCAACGCCCAGGAGGCCCTCCGGGCGGTGCCGCGAGGCCTCCGCGAGTCCGGAATGGCTCTGGGGGCGACGCGCTGGCAGACCATCCTCCACCACGTCCTCCCCGCCTCCATGGACCGAATCCTCACGGGAGCGGTCCTGGCTGTGTCGCGGGCCATCGGCGAGACGGCGCCCCTCGTCATCGTGGGCGCTTCCACCTTCCTCACCAAGGATCCGACGGGGATTTTCTCCAAGTTCACGACCCTCCCCATCCAGATATACCAATGGACGGCGAAGCCCCAGGCGGAATTCCGGAACATCGCGGCGGCGGCCATCCTCGTCCTCATGCTCCTCCTCCTCTCGCTCAACGCCGCCGCCATCGTCCTGCGCGACAAGCTCCGCAGGGGAAAGAGGCTCGCATGAAGGCTCCCCCTTCCCTCCTCATCGACCCCGCCTCCGACGCCGCCCCCTGGGCGCTCGAGACGCGGAAGATGAATTTCTTCTACACGGATTTCCATGCGGTGAAGGA
>CAZIEI010000213.1:0-2582 GCA_964538705.1 uncultured Spirochaetales bacterium
TCGCCCGAAAATTCGAGGGCGACGAGCCCCGGCACGCGTGAAAGGAGATCCGCGCGCTGACTCATCTCGTTGACGTCCATGAAGAGGCGGTTCAATCCTACGAGGAGCCGCTGGAGGCCGGAGTGGGCGTTGAAGGTGAAACTCGCGAGCTCGACGGTATCGGCCCCGTTCGAGCGCTTGGCCGCGCGCGCGGTCGCGATGAGCGACTCGGCGTCCGCCTCGCGAAAGGGCTTCCGGTCCCAGCCCTCCATGCAGAAGGCGCAGAACGAGGGGCAGCCGCGCGAGACCGTGAGCTTGAGGGTGGATGCCTCGGGCGAATCGAGGACGGGATAATCCTCCTCGAGGAGAGCGGGCTCGACGCCGCCCTCTCGTAGTACGACCGCCTGAACGGCCCTCCCCCCGAGGCTCGGGACATGGAGGGCGGAGGATGCGTTCCTCGCCGCGACGAGCGACGCGTCGCGGTTCTCACCGGAAAAATCGCTCCGTGCCCGCTTGGCCTCGGCGAACGCGCTGAGGATCGGCCCGGCGTCTCCCTCCCCCTCGCCGAAGAAGACCGCGTCCACGAGGCACTCCCCTTCGCCCGAGCGGGGATCCTCGTAGAGCGCGTAGGCGGCTCCCGCATTCGAACCCCCGAGGATCACGAGCGGAGAACCGGCCGTTCTCCGCTCGCGGGCGTCTACGGGAATACCGGCCCTCTCGTAGAAGGGGATGAGATTAAGGAGCTCGAGGGTGTAGGAATTCGAGATGAGGATGACGTCGAAACCGTTCGGAGCGACTCCCGAAAATATACCGAATTCTTCGTTCAGGCCGGCGGAGGAAAGGAGCGAGCGGTCGCGGGGCGTTGATAGGAAACAGAGGTCGACGTAGGCGTCCGGAACGGCTTGTCGCGCAGAGGCGAAGAGGAAGAGGTGCGGAGTCGAACGCGCGACCTCGGGAAAGGTTGAAAGCCTGACGATGAGGATCCGGATAGACGCGCATTCCCAGGAAGGATTACCGCCCGAGTCTTCGGGAGAACGAGCGAGGAGGCTCCCCGCCGACAGCGAGCGGAAGAAGCGGCGGTAGGGCTCAAGAGCGCCCATCGCGGCCCTTCCGCCTCCTCGCGCGTTCGCCGAGGCGCTCGGCCTCCGTGAAGAATTCCTCGAGGGTCGTCTCTACGAGTTTGCCGTCGTAGAGGCGCTTCGCCTTGAAGCTGATGCCGAGCCTCACCGCGACGCGGGAGAGGAAGCGGACCTCGGTCCCGTCGGCGATCACCACGGCGGAGCCCTTAGATCCCATGCGTCCCGTCCGACCGGCTCGGTGGACGTAGGCCCGTTCGTCGCGGGGCGCGTCGAGCATGACGACGTGGGTGACACCCCCGACGTCGAGGCCGCGCGCGGCGACGTCGCTCGTGACGAGCCAGCGCGCCTCGCCCTTCCTGAAGTCCTCGAGGGCCTTGAGTCGCTGGGCGGAGTCGAAGTCGCCGTGGAGGGCCCGCGCGGGGATGCCCTCGGCGTCGAGCCGAGCGAGGGCGTTGAGCACCGAGCCAGAGTCCCGCGCGAAAAGGAGGGCCCTCGGAGGCCGGACGGCTTTATCGAATTTGACGAGGAGATCGAGCTTCTTTCGCCACTCCGCGAGGAGGCATGCGTGGTCTATATCGCCCGATAACACTTCGCCGCCCGTCTCGCGGACGATAACCGGGTCCCGGGCGAACGCGCCGGCGTCCTTGACGACGCTCGCAGGCAGCGTGGCGGAAAAGATCCTGATGACGGCGGCGGCAGGGATGCGGGCGAGCAGGGCCTCGGTCTCCTCGCGCATCTCCTGGGAGAAGAGGCGGTCGGCCTCGTCGAGAATCACGACCTCCAGGTTCTTCAGGTCCAGCTTGCCTTCGTCCGACATCGCGAGGATCCGTCCCGGCGTACCGAGCACGAAACGGGGTCGCAAAGCGAGTTCCTTCATCTGGCGTAGGGGCGAGGCGCCGCCGATGACGAGTGCGCAGGTCCAGGACGCGCTCGAAGCCTTGAGAAGCCGTTCGAGGACCCGGTGGCTCTGCGAAGAGAGCTCGCGGGTCGGGGATACAACGAGGGCCTTGGCGCTGCGCGCTTCCGGTTCACCGAGCGCGAGGAGGGGGAGGAGGAAAGCGAGGGTCTTCCCCGTGCCCGTCTCGGACTCGGCGAAGACGCTCCTGCCCTCGAGGCTGGGAGGGATCACGCGCTCCTGGACGGGCGTGGGGACGGTGATTCCCATGCGCGAAAGCGCGTCGGATACGTTCTTCTCGATGCCGAGCTCCTCGAAGGTCATGCGGCATTGTGGCTCGAAAAGCCTCCCTTCCTCAAGCCGTCATTCCTTGACATTCATCCTGGACTTACCTATTATTGCCGAGCGCTTTTAGCGGCGAGTTCAAATATGCGTCCGTCGTACTCCGAGGGTATTCCCGAGGTACACGACGGCAACCTTGGCTTTCCGCCGCTTTTAGCGGCGAGTTCAAATATGCGTCCGTCGTACTCCGAGGGTATTCCCGAGGTACACGACGGCAACCTTGGCTTTCCGCCGCTTTTAGCGGCGAGTTCAAATATGCGTCCGTCGTACTCCGAGGGTATTCCCGA
>CAZIEI010000214.1:0-2473 GCA_964538705.1 uncultured Spirochaetales bacterium
ATCGATACCCTCACCTTCCTCAGGGACATCGGCAACACCCTCATCGTGGTGGAGCACGACGAACAGACCCTCCGTACCGCGGACTACATCGTGGACCTGGGGCCGGGCGCGGGCGTGCACGGCGGGCACGTGGTCGCGCAGGGCACGCCGTCAGAGGTCATGAAGAACAAGAAGAGCGTAACGGGCCGCTTCCTCTCGGGGACGCTCACCATTCCCGTGCCGGAGAAGCGGAGGAAGGGCAACGGGAACGCCATCACGGTCCGCGGCTGCAGGGAGCACAACCTCAAGGGCATCGACGTGGGCTTCCCCCTCGGCGCCTTCACCTGCATCACGGGGGTCTCCGGCTCCGGGAAGTCCACCCTCCTCTCGGACATCCTCCACCCCGCCATCTCCAACGAGGTCATGGGCACAGCCTGGCCGGAGGGCGACTACGAGGCCATCGAGGGCCTCGAGAACATCGACAAGATCATCAACATCGATCAGAGCCCCATCGGACGCTCGCCCCGCTCTAACCCCGCTACCTACGTGGGCGTGTTCACGGCCATCCGCGACCTCTTCGCCCTCCTCCCGGAGTCCAAGGCCCGCGGCTACAAGCCCGGTCGCTTCTCCTTCAACGTTCGCGGCGGCAGGTGCGAGCACTGCGAGGGCGACGGCACGCTCAGGATCGAGATGCAGTTCCTCCCGGACGTCTACGTCCCCTGCGAGGTCTGCCACGGCCGGCGCTTCAACCACGAGACGCTCGAGATCCGCTACAAGGGCAAGAACATCGCGGACGTCCTCGAGATGAGCATCGAGGAGGCGGCGGAGTTCTTCGACAAGGTGCCGCCCATCGCCAACAAGATGCGCACGCTCCTCTCCGTCGGCCTCGGGTACGTGAAGGTCGGGCAATCGGCCCTCACGCTCTCAGGGGGTGAGGCCCAGCGCGTGAAGCTCGCCAACGAGCTCGCGCGGCGGAGTACGGGCAAGACCCTCTATTTCCTGGACGAGCCCACGACGGGCCTCCACTTCGCGGACGTGAAGCAGCTCATGGAGGTGATACAGCGCCTCGTGGACCAGGGCAACACCGTGGTGATGATCGAGCACAACCTGGATGTGATCAAGCAAGCGGACTACATCGTCGACCTCGGACCCGAGGGCGGCGGCAAGGGCGGCGAGATCGTGGCCATGGGGACGCCCGAGAAGGTGGCCCGCTCTGCGAAGTCCTATACCGGGAAGTACTTGAAGCCCTACCTCGCGGCGGAGGCCTGACCGCTGACGCCCGGCTCCGGCGGCTCTCCGCCGCCGCGCGTGGAGCGCGGACGGCCCGCCGTCAGGGGCAACTGTCCGCGCGCTTCCGCTCCTTCTCCTTGTAAGCCTCGGCGTCGGCCTCATGCATCATGCTCTCGAGGTCGCGCTGGGCGCCCGGAAGGGACATGGCCATGCCGATGGACACCGAAAGCCTGAAGGCGCGCGGCGGCCCCGCGTTCCTGAGCGCGATGTTGGAGGCGATGCGCTCGAGGATATCCTTCGCGGACTCCGGCCCCGAAGCGGACATGGCCACGAACTCGTCTCCGCCCACGCGCCCGATGGAGTCCGTGGAGCGGAAGGACTCCTCCAGCACCGACGAGAGTTCGCGGAGCGCCTCGTCACCCGCGTCATGGCCGCTCGAGTCGTTGATCCGCTTGAGACCATCCATGTCCATGAAGAAAAGCGCGCAGGGCTCGCCCTGCTTCCGCGCGTGCTCGAGGGCGCGCGAGGCCTCCTCCATGAAGCCCCGCCGATTGAGGAGGCCCGTGAGCTCGTCCCGTCGCGCGAGGCCGTAGAGCCTGCGGTTGGCCTCATTGAGGGCCTCGAGCGCGGCGCGGCGTTCGTCCTGGATGAGTATCCCCTTGAGCACGGATCCGATCTGCCGCGCGATCGCCTCGTAGCCGAGCCCTGTCGGGTACTCCCCCAGCTCGAAGAAGGCGATGCCGTACTCCTCGTCGCCGTGGCGGAGCGAGAGCACGATGTAGTCGGCCGCCTCCCCCGGGGAGAAGCCAGGCGGGAAGACGATGCGCGCGGGATACGGCTCGGTCACGCCGCCTCCTGGGTAATCGCGCCCGTAGACGCAGAGCGGCCTCAGCATCGCCTCGCTGCCCGGGCCCTGGCCGCCGGCCGGGGGCGGCTCGAACACCGATACCACGGCCGAAGGAATGCCGGCGCGGGGCAGCTCCTCGGAGAGGAGGCGTCCGAGCCCGTCGAAGGAGAGGTCCATGAGGAGCCGCGAGAGGATGTCCTCCGTGCCCAGGAGCCCCATCTCGCGCGTGGTCTCGGGGGAGAAGCGCTCGCGCGCGGCGGCCTCCTCGACGGCGATGCGCGCTTTCTGGAGAAGGGCCGACCTCAGGTAGGCCTGGTCCTCGTCCGGATAGGGATGGTTATGGAAGGCGGAGAGCGCGCGGTGCCAAAGGGAGGGCCGGCCTCCCGAGGCAGTCTCCTTGTTGAGAGCGCATTCGAG
>CAZIEI010000215.1:0-2439 GCA_964538705.1 uncultured Spirochaetales bacterium
GATGCCGCGTCTTCCTGGGCGTGGGCTCGGAGGAACAGGTGGAACAGCGCGGAGATTTGAGCTCCGTGGGATCGAGGAGCTTCCCGCACTTTTCGCACTGGTCGCCGCGGGCTCTGTCGTAGCCGCAGTGCGGGCAGATGCCGAGCACGTAGCGGTCGGCGAGGAAGCGATCGCAGGACGAGCAGTAAAGCTGCTCGATCTCCTTCTCTTTCATGTATCCGGCGGCGTCGAGGCGTTGGAAGATGTCCTGTACGATCTCGGTCTGCTCGGGCGTGGAGGTCCGGCCGAACTTATCGAAGGATATCTCGAACCACTCGTAGATGGAGGCGTGGAGCGCGTGGAAACGGTCGCAGAGCTCGCGCGGGCTCAGGCCCTCCTCGTGCGCCTTGGTCTCTGTGGCTGTGCCGTACTCGTCGGTGCCGCACACGTATAACGTATCGTAGCCGCGCGACCTGCAGAAGCGCGCGAAGACGTCGGCGGAGAGCGACTGGATGAGGTTGCCCAGGTGCGGAACATTGTTCACGTAGGGCAGCGCGGCGGTGATAAGCCTTCTTTTCATGGTTCTCAACTATAGTCAGTGCCGGGAAGGCATGTCAACTCGCGGCGCGACCGCGGATCAGGCGAGGAGTTCCGAGAGCCTCCGGTAGAGAGCGCTCACTCTTTCCTTCCATTCGGGCCTCGCTTCCTCCCCGAGCTCGTCCATGAGGTTCTCGAGCGAGGCGAGCGATTCATTGAGCGCCGTGTGGAAGCCGCGAGAGGGCTTGTACCAGTAGGAACCCTGCCCGTCGGTGAAGAGCCCGGAGAAGCCGAGCTCGTCTCCCCTTCCCTTCCCCTTCCCGCCCTTGCGGGAAACAGTGAGCATGAGGATCATGCCGAGGGAATCGACGAGCTCCTCAGCGCTGTCGAACGAAGAGTAGCTCTTCCGCTTGGGCGGTGTTGAGGCGAGATCCGCGTCTGGATCGAGGAGGGGCGCGACGCGCAGGATGAGCCCTACCTTCTCTCCTTCGAGGAAGGAATAACCGCGGTGCCTGACGACGCCGCGGAGGTCGCCGTAGATCCCGCTCTTCCCGCCCTGCCGCGCGCCCTCTTCCGCGTCCTTGAGGGCCTTCCAATCGAAAACGACGAGCTTCTTCCTCCCCTTCTCCTTCTCGATGGGAAAGACCGCGGAGCCGACCTTGATCTGGTTCGTGAAGTCGCGCTCTTCCTTGCCCGCGCGGGGCGTTCTGGGCGCCTGGACGTCCTGCGAGATGTTCGCGAGGCGCTCGCCGAGGATAGGGGATATCCTGGGGAGCCAGGAACGCTGGAGAGGGGAGACCGACATCGCGTAGGTGCGCGTGGTCCTCACGATCTCTCCGGCGACGATGAAGGACGCGCGCTCGCGGTACATGGAGGAGCCGGGATGGATGGATATCCTGTCCGCGGTGAGGGTCCGGTAGCCGTCCCTCCCCGACTGAACGGCCACGAACTGGATGAGGCCCCTGCTCACCGCGCAGAGGTAGTCCTCCGTGGTCCCTCCCGAGAGGATGGGGAGACCGAGCTCGGAGACGATGATCTCGAGCTGTTCCTTGACGCGGGCGATCTCGGCCATCGCGCGCTCGTCCAGGTAATGCTTGTCGCAGAATTTAGCCTTGATGGGCGCGTCCTTGTAGGCGCGGAATATCTTGAGGTAGGAGGCGAAGTCGCCTGCGGGATCGCGGAAGGAGTGGTGGGCGAGGCGAGCCTCCATCTCCTCTCCGGGGGGGAGGATGAAGGGCGACTGGGTCGTGAGGAAGGATGCGGCGGTCACGACGTCCTCGATAGAGCGCGGGTACCGCTGGACCGCCTCGACGATCATGCGGGAGTGGCGCGGAAGGAGGGGGAAGGCGCACATCATCGTGCCTGTCGGGGAGAGGCTCCTGTCCCCCTCCAGGGCGTCGAGGAGGCTGAGGCTCTCGATAGCCGAGCGGATCGGTTCCTTCCCCGGCTGGGAGATGAAGTCGAAGTCCTCGAAATTGCTGATGCCGAGCTCGGCCATGCGGAGCACGACCTCCGAGAGGTCGGTCCTGAAGATCTCCTCGACGGTGTAGAGGGGGCGGTTCTCGAAGTCCTTGCGGGAATAGAGGCGGTAGCAGGTGCCGGGCCTCGTCCGTCCCGCCCTGCCCTTCCGCTGGTTGCAGGAGGCTTTGGAGATGGGCGTCTCCACGAGGCTCGAGGTGAAGCTCCGCGGGTTGTAGTAGCTCAGCTTCGCGAGCCCCGAGTCGATGACGCTCGTGACTCCGTCGATGGTGACGCTCGTCTCGGCGATGTTGGTCGCGATCACGACCTTTATCTTCCCCTCGGGAGCCTGGTCGAAGACCTTGGCCTGCTCCTCCTTGCCGAGGCGCGCGTAGAGGGGGACGAGGTGGAGAGAATCGCGGGCCTCGCAAACGGAGAGGCGCTGCATGCAGTCCTTGATGGCCT
>CAZIEI010000216.1:0-2391 GCA_964538705.1 uncultured Spirochaetales bacterium
GCTTCTTCATCACGGGGATCATCGGCGCCGCCGCCGGGGCGGGCATCCTCTCGCTTCGCTGGGTCGCCGCGGCCCGCGAAATCTAGCGGTCCTCAGTGTTCGACTTCCTGAAAGCGCTCATCCTCGGCGTCATCGAGGGGCTCACCGAATTCCTCCCCGTCTCGTCGACGGGACACCTCATCCTGGCCAACGAGTTCCTCTCCTTCGACGAGGGCTTCACGAAGCTCTTCGACGTCTTCATCCAGCTCGGCGCCATCCTCGCCGTCCTGATCGAGTACCGGAAGAAACTCCTGCCCAATCGCCTCAATCCCCCCAAGCCATGGGCAATACTCTGGTCCAAGGTCCTCGTCGCGGTCCTTCCCTTCCTCGCAGTCGGCTTCTTCGCGGGCGACATCGCGCAGGAGAGGCTCTTCAATCCGATCGTCGTGGCCGCCGCGCTCGCCTTCTGGGGCGTCGCCATCATCGTCCTGGACAGAGCCAGGATCGAGCCTAAGGTCGAGAGCCTCGAGGGCCTCGGCTACGGGAGGGCCTTCCTCATCGGCCTCTGCCAGTGCCTCGCCATCGTGCCCGGAACCTCGCGTTCCGCCGTCACCATCCTCGGCGCTGTCCTCCTCGGGCTCGCGCGGCCCGCGGCGGTCGAGTTCTCATTCTTCCTCGCTATCCCCAGCCTCGGCGCCGCCTCGCTCTACGTCCTCTGGAAGTCCGGCCTCTCGATGAGCGGCCGCGAGGCCGGTCTCCTCGTGACGGGCTTCGTCGTTTCCTTCCTCGTGGCCTGGCTCGTCATCAGGCTCTTCATGGGATGGATCAAGAAGCGCGGATTCGCGGCGTTCGGAATTTACCGCATCGCCCTGGCGGCGCTCGTGATCGCGTACTTCTTCTTCTTAAAATAAGCTCTCGTGATTCATCGCCGGATCGGGAACATATACTGTTCAGCGGGGCCTGGGTAAGAAAAACGCGACCTCAGTCGGGCGAAGAGTACTTCGATTCCTTCGGTCGTGTTTTTCTTACCCACCCGCGCCATTCACGTAACAGTCCCCGATCCAGCGAAGAACCACATGACCTTTCTCTTGTAGTACTATGCGGACAGAACCGCCAGGGCGATACGGTGTTGCGGCGAATTGTAGTGATACAGGAACTATAAAGATAAGCATCGCTCCGGGGAGAGTGAAGAGTACTTCAATCCCCTTCGCGATGCTTTCCCCTGCCACCCGCGCTTCTCTCCTTGAGGCCCGCATTCATGCATTACGGTGCGGCTTCAGCAAGAAGAACCACCGCCTCGGCGCCGAGGGGGATGGGGGCTTGCGGCGAATTGTCGGGGTGACTCGGGGACTACGAGGGAAAGCATGTCTGCGGGGGCGGATCAGCTCGGCTTCGGGGGGCGTTTCTTGGGGCGGACGATGAAAAGGGTAAGGAGCACCAGGGCGCCGAAGCCGATGTACATGACGGTGAAAACCCAGGAGGGGAGATCGTAGAAGATGATCCGGCGGATGATGCGCGCGACGAAGGAAATGTCGGCGTCGTAGATCTGGCCCGCGGAGGACCTCAGGCGGTACTCCCAATCGGTGAGCGGGCAGGTCGCGCCCAGGAGGGCTTCGACGGCCACGAGGAGGACGGCGGCGAGGTGGGCGATCCTGAACGGGATATTCCGCACCCATTTCCACCTGAGGAGCCCGCCCAGGAGAATGACGGCTTCCCCGAGGACGCAGAACGAAACGTAGAGGAAATGGATGAAGACGATGGCGTCGGCCAGGAACGCGCCCATTGAGGCTCCTCCAGCCATTATAACATGCGGACAAAAAAAGGCCGCCGCTCGGAGGAGCGGCGGCCGCATCGGAACGCGGAACGATTACATGCCGAGGATCGCCTTGTTGAAGGCGAAGTCGATGTTGGCGTTGGAGGTCACGGTCTCGCTCGCCTTCTTGTAGTCGATCTTCGCGGCCTGGAGGGCCTTGAGGTCGTAGGCATCGAGGGCCTTGGCCACGGGAGAAGCCTTGCCGAGGACGGTCTCGCGGATCTTATCCAGGGAGGCGTTGGCGGCGAGCTGCTCGCCCTTCTTCTCGGCCATGCGCCAGCTGTCCACGTTGAACTTGATGAAGTCCTTGCGCACCTGGATGGCGTTGGCCTTGCCGGGGGCGGCGTCCGTGCGGAGCACGTGGTTGTCGAACTCGATGTGGCCCTTCCAGCCGAGCTTCTCGAGAATCCACACGAGTCCGACCATCTCCTTGAGCCCGTCCATGCCGGTGAGGGTGGGGGAGTCGTTGTCGAACTGCCCGGCCTTCTGGTTGCCGATGTGGAGGAAGGGAAGCTTCCCGGCGTGGATGGCCATACCCGCCGCGTTGGAGGCGGAGAGGTTGGTCATGCCCTCGTGCTGGAGGAGCTCGGGATTGACGC
>CAZIEI010000217.1:0-2353 GCA_964538705.1 uncultured Spirochaetales bacterium
AGGTCCAGGGGGCCGCGCTTGAAGTCGTTGCGCATGAGGTGGTCGCCGAGCTGGCGGATGCCCGAGCCCGCGTCCAGGATGATGATGCGGGGGTTCGAGGGATCGCCCACGCGGACCTCGATGCAGGAGGTGTTCCCGCCGAAGACCACCGTGTCGGGGCCGGGGCAGGGCATGGAGCCGCGATCGCCCCAGATGGTGACTTGTAACATGCTCTCGCTCCCTCCCGGCCTTTGGCTTCCGCACCGCCCGAAGGCCCGTCGCCTTCAGGCGCCCCGCTAGGCTATTTTCAGGAAGACCTTGGCCTTCTCGACTTCCGCGTTGACCTCGTCCGCGATCTCCTCGAGCGTCTCCTTCCCGAGCGAGAGGGCTTCGTAGACGGCGGGAGAGGGTTTCTCGGGGTACCGGTTCCCGGAAAAGCCGATCTCCTCCCGATTAACGTAATAATCCGCGACGATCACCGTATAGAGGAGATCGATTGAATTCCCCGGATAGAGCTCCGGGCCGTGGTGGAAGCGGATCGAGTCGGCGATCGACCGGTCCAGCTTCCACGCGTCGGCGATGATGCCGCCGACCTCCGCGTGGTCCACGTCCAGCCCGCGCTTCTCGGCGAGGTAGAGGGGGATGCGCTCGAGGTCGGAGAGCGACATCGCGGCCACGTACTCGGACGAGAGGACGTTGTTGAGCGGGATCTTGCCGATGTCGTGGAGGAGGCCCGCGGCGAAGTACTCCTCGTGCTTGAGCTGGTTGATCCCGCGCCTCCGCGCGATGAGGCGCGCCGTGGAGCCGACGGCGAGCGAGTGCCGCCAGAAGCCTTCCATGTTGAGGGCGCGGAACTGCCCGGACTTCCCGAGCTTGTCCAGGATGGCCGTGGAGAGCGCGAGGTTCTTCACGGTGTTGATCCCGAGCATGATGATGGCGCGCACCAGGCTCGTGATCTGCTGTCCGAGGCCGTAGTACGCGGAATTGATGAGTTTGAGGACCCGTCCCATGAGGACGGGGTCCAGGGAGATGACGCGGTTCAAGTCCGTGGGGGAGGTGCGCGGGTTGTTGCAGATCTCCAGGACCTTGGTCACGGTGGTCGGCAGGGCCGGCATGGAGTTGATGTAGCTTTTCACGCGGTCCAGGCTTCTCATGTCAGCTTTACTCTTTATCGCGCTTGAGGAATTTCAACAAGCGAGCCATCTTGCCGCTCACCTGAAGCCCTTGCGAGAGGGCGATGCTCTCCATCTCGCTGACGGGGGCATGTCGATCGCGAGCGCCTTTGCCGATTTTCCCCGCGCGGGGGCCGGAGGGCGGCGGTTCGGCGTACATTTGTAGCTCGGAATCCGCGGAGTCCGCAAGCGGCGTACCGGCGCGCTCTCCCGTCCCGCCCGGGAGCGCGGCGGAGGACTTCGCGACCGTCCGCTCCAGCCTGGACATGACCTCGTCTATCCGCTGCTCGGCCTCCGCGATGGGCTCGGGCCTCCTGTGCGCGTCGGGCAATTCGCGTACGAGGGATTTCAGGTATTCGAGGAGCTTGATCGTATGAGGGCCTATGACCGGATCGCGAGCGGCGGCCGTCTCGGAGGGCGGGCCCGCGTCCGATCCAGTCCCCGGAACCGCTCCGAGGGCCGATTCGGGAACGGTCCCTTCCGCGGCTTCTTCGGGATTGAGGACGTACTCTTCCTCCGATGATTCCTCTTCCGAGAAGATGTCCTCGTCGCCTTCTTCTATTTCGACCGGTTCCTCAATCTCGCTCTCGAGCGGGAGGAATTTAGGAATGATGTCCTCCGCCTCTTCTTCCTCGGCTTCGGACCCCTCGGGCATTTCCTCCGCTTCCTCGACCGGTTCCGCGGGCTCCCCGTCAGCGAGCTCCGCCGCCGATTCCGCGGTCTCGTCGCCGGGGAGCTCTGTCCCTGCGGCCTCGGCTTCGCCCCCCTCCGGCAGGGGGAAAATCTCCTCGGCCTCCTCATCGGGGCCCGTTTCTTCCGGAACGAGTTCGCCCTCGGGGACGATGTCCTCCATCTCGTCGTCCGTGGCGAGGATCGCTTCCTCGAGGCTGTCGAGCATGTCGAGATCGATCTCGTCCGGGCTCGGCATCTGGGGCGTTTCCTCCGCGGGGGGCTTCGGCTTCAGCGAGGGGTCGTAATCGACGGGACGCGCCGGGCCGCGGTCCGCGGGCGGATAGGAAGGTTGGCTTTGGTAGGGAGGCTGGCCCTGATACCCGGGCTGCGAATAGCCCGGGAACGGCTGATACGGCGGGGGCGAATACTGAGCGGGCTGCTGGTAAGGAGGCGGGAAGGGCTGTTGGTAGGGCCCGGGCGACGGTTGCTGGTACTGCGGCGACGCGGGCGGAGGCGGCTGGTACTGCGGC
>CAZIEI010000218.1:0-2346 GCA_964538705.1 uncultured Spirochaetales bacterium
AATGTGCTGGGTGTGGAAATTGTTGTGGACTGAGGGGAGGCTGGTGATGAGGCGGTAACCGAAGCGCTCCGCTCGTTCCCGAGGAATCCGGCCCTCTTGAGGCTCGCCCTGAGCTCGGCTGAGGAACGGCTCGCCTCCCTGCGGAGCGGAACGGCCGGAGCGCCTCCGGGGGACGATGAACGCAAAGCTACGGCGCGACGGGACGATCTCCTCCGCGCTCTCTTCGATGCCGATCCTGGGGACGCCTCGGCCGGGGCGGCTATCGCCGAAGCTGAGGAGCGCGCCGACAGTCCGGACGCGCTCGCGGAGATCCGCGCGCAGAGGTCCGCCAAGGATCCCTTACGCGGAAAGGACGCGACCGTCGTCCTCGACGATAAAGCGTATCGGTTCAGCGAGGACGGAGGTTTCAGGCTAGACGCCTGTCTCGTTGTCGAGGCTGTTTCCGCTCGGGGCGCCCTGGACGAGCGTGAGCGGGACCTCTCGCGCCTCGCTTCCGCGGAAAGCGTCGTATCGCTTAAGCGCGCGTACGTGGTGAAGCGCGACGGGTCCTTCGCGCCCGCATCGGTGGACGGCGCGCGGGTTTCCTTCCCCGGGCTCGAAGCGGGAGACTGCGTCGCTATTTACTACGCCGCGGTTGGATACATGGACGGAAACCTCTCGGGAGAGTTCTGGGTCGACGAGGACTTCGCGGGAGACAGGCCGATCGCGCGGAAGCGGCTCGCGGTCCGGTATCCCAAGGGACGGAACGTCAACGCCGCCGCGCGGAACGATCCTAAGAAATCGATCAAACTGGAAAGGCTTCCTGAGTCGGCGGATACGGACGGCGTGGCCTTCAGCGCGACGAGGCTGCCCGCCATGCCGCTCGGGAGCGGCTTCCTCAGGCGGGAGGCGCGGCCATGGGCGGACGTCTCGAGCCTTTCGTCCTGGGAGCGGGTCTCGTCGGCGTGGCTGGACCTCGCCGACGAGCGGGCGCGGCCCACGCGCTGGCTGTCGCGGCGTTCCGCGGAGGCCGTCGGAAACGCTTCGAGCCGGGCGGACAAGATAAAGCGGCTGTACGATCTTGCGGCGAGGTCAGCGAGCACGGGCGAAGGGCGCGGCGTCTCGTTCCGCGACGCTCCCTTCCGAGCGGAGGATGCCCTGGACGGAGGAGGTGGAACCCCTGAAGACAAGGCGGCCCTTCTCATCGCGCTCCTCCGCTCCGCGGACATAGAGGCCGATTACGCGCTCTTCTCTGCCGACAGAGGAGGACCGGATCGTCCCTTCCCGCGCGCCCGCTTCGATCGACTCCTCGTCGCAGTGCGCGGCGGAGAGGACGGCGAGGGCGGAGAGGACCTCCTCCTCGATCCTGGCGCGGGCCCATACACCTGCGGCGAGCTTCCCCGAGCGCTGGATGGGGGGAACGCCGTCGTCGCGGCATCGGACGGGAACCGTTCCATAACCGTAGGCAGATCCAAGCGTCCGCCCACGACCTTCTTCCTCGCGCTGAAGGCGGGGCAGGTCAGGGACGAGGCCCGCGGCGCCGTCGTGTTCCACGGAGATGAGGCTGTGCGGCTCAGAACGCTCGCGATGACGGCAGAAAAAGAAGCCGTGAAAGCCGCCTTCGCCGACGCCGTATCCGGAGGGCTCGCGGGCTCCGCTATCGGAAGCCTCGACATCCAGTCGGCGGAGAGCCTCGAGGCCGCCCCCGTGGCCCTCTTCACGGCGGGCCTTGCTGGATCCATCAAGAAGTCCTCCTCGGGTTCTTTCATCGAGGTGCCCTGGCCGCTTCCGTTCGAGAGAGCGACGCTTTTGGGGCCTGCCGCGCTCGCCGAAGCGGGGTTCCCATCGAAAGCGGCGATTCGCGACGGCGTCCGCGAGACCATTGTCATCGAGCTGCCGAAGGGATCGCGTTTCACCTCGCTTCCCCCTGACGCGCGGCTCGAGTTCGGCTCGTCCTATGTCAATTACAGCTTCCGCAACGATTCTCTCGGACGCATCATCTGCGAGCGCGAGTACCGCCTCGGCGGCGATGCGATCGACGCGAAGAACGCGGCCCTTTACGAGGAATTCGCGCGCGAAGCTGAGGCGAAGCAGAAGGAGACGATCCCCATCGTCTGGCTCTGAACGGCTTCGTCGTAATCTTCGATCGATAAGAAAAAGAGGGACCGCCCCACACGGGCGGCCCCTCTTCTATTTTCTGCCATATCGGAACGATCCGTCGCGTGTCAGGCGAACCGCTACGCCCGCTCCAGCTTCAACGTCACCGTGGGCTGGTCGCAGACCTCGGCGGGGCCGAAGTACTGGATGGCGCCGGGGAAGAGGTAGTGGTTGTCCACGGCCCAGGCGTCGCGCTTGGAGGCGAACTCC
>CAZIEI010000219.1:0-2226 GCA_964538705.1 uncultured Spirochaetales bacterium
TTCTGGAGCGCGATGACGAAGGGGATGCGGGCGCGGACGAGGGCCGCGGCGGTCGACGGGGCGACCCTGAAGAAGACGCTCTCGACGCCCGCGCGGCGGAGCCATGCGCGGGCGTCGAGGAGGCTCGTGCCCGCCCCCGTAGCGGCCGAGGCGAATGCGTCGACGTCGATGGGGCGGCCGAGGGCTCCGAGGACGACCGCGGCGCTCGTGGGAAGGCACTCGTTCCTGCGCTGGGCGAGCGGCTCGTGCGGCAGGATGCAGCGGGCGCCGGAAGCTGCCGAGGCCTTCCGTTTCAGCGCGCTGATGAAGGGATGCGGAGTCGTCTCCGCGAGGGAGGAGAGCCCGCGGTAATCGCCCCGGACGATGAGCTCGTCCGCGCGCAGGTACTCTATGAGGAGGGCCGTGTCGCCGTCGGCGAGGGGAGCCTCCCGCGCGGCGCGTTCGGCCCAGTCCCCGCGCAGCGGGAAGGCCGGGGAGGACTCGAACGCGGGATACCGCTCCGCGGCGAGGCAGAGGAAGCGGTGCCGCTCGGCCGAGCTTTCCCATGACTGGTTCTCGTCGGAACCCTCGGCGGCGAGGCGCGCCGCCTCCTCGAAGCGGCCGGTCCTGAATCCGGCCGCGCGCATCGCGAGGAGGGCGATGTGGTATCCGGGGCGAGCGCTCCGCGAACGGAGCGCCGCTTCCCATGCGGCGTCCCAATCCTCCGCGTAGCAGCGGACCTGCGCCTCGCAGGCGTCGACCCACCAGCGGTCGCCGGCGGCGGCCCGCGCTTCCTCGATGCGTTCCCGCGCCGAGGCGAAGTCCCTGATGCAGGCGTAGGCCACGGCAGCGCTCGCCTTCCAGGAGGAGGCGAGCGCGGGATCGTCCGATGCGAGCTCGGGGCTTCGTTCGTATTCCGCGAGGTAGGACAGGATGGATTTGCCCCGAAGGTCGGCGGAGAGAGCGTAGTAGCGCACGGAGGGATCTCCGGGGGCGAGGTCCTTCGCGCGCGCTATGAACTCGCGGTAGAGCGAGTCGCTCCCGAGCCTGGCCGAGAGGCGGGCGAGGAGGACGCAGTCTTCGGCGTCGTCGAGCGTCGCGGCCGAGCCCGCCGCGAGAAATTCCGCGTAGGCGTCGCGCGCGTCGAGGAACCTGAGACTGTCGTAGAGTTCCAGGAAACGCCCTTTTTCGATCCTTTTCAGCATACGGGGGAAGTCTATCTTATCGATGGCGGATGTCAAGTTGCGGGCGGCGCGGCGGCTGTTCGCGCGGCGGCCGCTCGATTCCGCCCCGGCCCGCGTGGCGGGCCCTATCCCGCGGACTCGAGCTTGAAGCCGGCGTCGAACTGGGAGATGATCTTCTGGAACTGCGCCTCGTTGGCGATGCCGTAGTCCCTGAGCGCGTTCGCATCGATCTGGTCGAAGCTGATATCGCCGTTCTCGTAATCGTTCATGACGTTGGCGATGTAGACCGCGTTGACGATCTCGCGGTGCTCCTGGCTCAGGGCGGGCTCGTGGTGGTAGCGGATGGAGGCGACGAGGGAGGGCGGGAAGTTCCACTTCTCGGCGATGCGCGCCCCGATCTCCGCGTGGTGCATGCCGGCCGAGAGCTGCTCGAACACCTGCGAGGCGATGCCCTTGCGGACGCAGAACTCCTCGATGTGGCCGAGAAGCTCCGGATGCACGGAGGAGAAGACGATCTTGCCCATGTCGTGGAGCATGCCGCCCGCGTAGACGTCGTCGAGGAGCGCCTTCTTCTGCGGCTTGAAATTCCGCGTGAGGTTGTAGGCGTAGAAGGCGACGCGGTAGGAGTGCTGCCAGAGTTCGCGCTTCTCCTTCCCGTCCTCGCCGCCCAGGATCTTCTGCGTGCCGTAGGAGTAGAGGAGGTTCTTGATGCCGCGGAGGCCGACGAGCTTCACGGCCTCGGGGATGTTGTCCACCTTCTTGGAAAGCATGAACTGCGCGGAGTTGACCATGCGGAGGAGCTCGCCCGTCATGGCGGGGTCCACCGCTATGCGCCGCGCGATGTCCACAATCTGGCTCTTGGGGTCGGAGATGAGGCGCTGGATGTCCGCCACGTTCTCGGGGAACTGCGGAAGGCGGTTGATCTGCCTCACGACCTCGTCCGAGAGGAGGGAGAGGCTCTCGATCTTGGCCGAGGCCACGGGGATGGTGATGCGCGCGACGGTCTCCGAGTTCTCCGCCCAGATGTCGAAGCAGTCCTCGTCGAGGCCGATCTTCTTGAGCA
>CAZIEI010000220.1:0-1881 GCA_964538705.1 uncultured Spirochaetales bacterium
GGTCTTCCAGTTCCACTACCTCCTCAAGGACCTCTCGGCCCTTGAAAACGCGATGGTCGCGGGCTTCATGGGCGGGCTCCCGCGAAAGCGGGCGAGGGAGCGGGCCGCGGAGCTCCTCTCGGATGTGGGGCTCTCGCATCGGCTCCACCACTACCCGAGCCAGCTCTCGGGAGGCGAGCGCCAGCGAGCCGCGGTCGCTCGCGCCCTCATGAACGATCCCGAGATCATCATGGCCGACGAGCCCACGGGGAATCTCGACGAGGCCAACTCCGGCGTGGTCGCGGACATCCTCTTCTCGGAGGTGGGGAAGAGAGGCAAGTCCCTCGTCCTCGTCACGCACGACAAAGGCCTCGCCGCATCCTGCGACGACATCTACCTCCTCCACGAAGGGAGGCTGGAGCCGCGATGAGGCTCGATCAGCTCTTCTTCTTTTCATCGAAGCTCCTCTTCGGACGCACGGATTCCGCCGCGAAGGGCGGGGCGGGCAAGAGCCTCCGCGGCGCCGTCGCGGGGATCGCCCTCTCGCTCGTGCCCCTCGTGATCGTCTTCGAACTCGCGGACGGCATGATCGAGGGCATCATGACGAGGAACGTCGAGCTGTCCTCCTACCACGCGCAGGCGCGTCTCCCGGGTGACGCGCGCGCAGGCGAGCTCCGCGCGGCGGCGGGACGCGTACGGGCCTCGGGCGAGGCCGCGTCGGCCTATCCGGAGATCCAGGGCCTGGGCGTTGCGCTCGGTCCCGGCGGAAGGGGAGGGGCCTCGGTCAGGGCGGTGGACCCCGCCATGCTCGCGGAGGACCCCTCCTTCGCCGAGCTCCTCCGCGTGGACGCGGGGAAGCTCGCCCTCCCGGACCGCAACTCGGCCCTCCTCGGGGCGGCGCTCGCGGAGAAGATCGGCGCGGGCCCGGGGGACCGCGTGAGCCTCCTCACCCTCAGGACGGGGCTATCGGGAAGGCAGAGCCCCCGCCTCAGCTCCTTCCGCGTCTCAGGCGTCGTCTCCTCGGGATACAAGGAGCTCGACGAGTTCTGGTTCTTCATCGGCCTCGACGCGGGGGAGGGCCTCCTCTCGGGGCCCTCGAGCCGCTCCTTCGTGGGCATCAAGCTCACGGACGGAATGGGCGGAGCGGACGGCGAGCCTCCCTCCTTCCCGGCGCTGAGGCGGGCCCTCGGGAGCGAATGGGAGCTTACGCACTGGGCGGACATCCTCGACGCGCTGAGGCGCTCCCTCCTCACCAATAAGACCCTTCTCATCCTCATATCCGCCCTCATCATCGTGGTGGCGGCCGTGAACGTGAGCTCCGCGGTCATCATGCTCGTCATCGAGCGGCGACAGGACATCGCCGTGCTCAAGAGCATGGGCGCGTCCCAGGCGGGCATCTCGGCGGCCTTCACCGCGGCGGGGGCCGTCATCGGGACCCTCGCCTCGGCGATAGGCATGGCGGCCGGCATCTTCATGGCCGTGAACATCAACGAGAACATCCGCCTCCTCAATTCGGCCGTCAATTTCCTCCTCGCCATGGACGCGCGCGTCCGCGGGATCCGGGCCGGCTCTTTCTCCCTCCTCGATCCCGAGTACTACCTCTCCGTCATCCCCGTGAAGATCGACTTCGCCGAGCTCCTCGCCGCGGGCTGCGCGACCATCCTCATCTCGTCCTTCGCGGCCTGGCTCTCCGCGCGCTGGAAAACCAAATCCATCCCGCCCCTTGAGGTCCTGAGGAGGTCCTGAGGACGCTCAGGCGCGGAAGCCCGAGGGCCCGGACGCCGGGCAAACGCTTTTCCGCCTCCCCGGTTCCATTTTTCCGCCTATCTCGTGTATAGTAGTTCCCGCGGGAGGGCCGCCCCGGCTGAAGCGGGAGGCGTTCCGCGAGCGATGCAAGTGCGG
>CAZIEI010000220.1:1891-2175 GCA_964538705.1 uncultured Spirochaetales bacterium
CTCCAGATAGAGAAGCAGTTCGGGCAGGGCTCCCTCATGAAGCTCGGCTCCAACGGCCCCATCCAGGGCATCGAGACCGTATCCTCGGGCTCGATCCTCCTCGACGAGGCCCTGGGCATCGGCGGATATCCTCGCGGCCGCGTGATCGAAATCTACGGCCCGGAGAGCTCCGGCAAGACGACCCTCGCGCTCCACGCCATAGCGGAAGCGCAAAAGGCGGGGGGCATCGCGGCCTTCGTGGACGCGGAGCACGCGCTCGATCCCATCTACGCCAAGAACCTCGG
>CAZIEI010000221.1:0-2134 GCA_964538705.1 uncultured Spirochaetales bacterium
GGCCTCGGACTCCCCGTCCTTGAGGATGCCGTTACCGAACTTGGCGTGGTCGGTGCAGAGCATTTCGTCGATGTTGAAGAGGACGCAAGCGTTCCCGATCCGGTAGTGCGAGAGGTAATGGACGTCCCGGATGACGACGTCGTTCCCGAGGTTGCAGGAGACTATTGTGGAATTCTTCAGGCCGACGGGAAGCCTGAGGTCGTGGTAATCGATATAGCGCGCGCTGAGGTCGCCGATCGTCACCTGTCCGAAGAACTCGCAGTTCATCACGAGGTCTGGATCGAAGGAGCTCGTGACAATTACCCTGTTCCAGTCCTCGGCCGTATTCGAGTTCTTGACGAGGATTTCGATCTCGGCGGCCGTAAGGTTCCGGTAGCGCGAGCGATCCGCGAGCGGATTCGCGCATTGTCCGTCGCCGTTCCTTGAACGGAATTCCCGCGGTACGAAGTCCTCGGAGATCTCCTTGAGCGGCATGAGCTTGAGGTCGGGCACGGTACCTCCTCGCCCCGACGGGCGAATGCGCGCGGCTTTTGACAAATGATGTCGGCGGGTGTAGAATTCCCCGCGTTGACGCGGATGCGTGACTGTTTCAGCGCGATTGTATGGGGGTAAAGTTTGTCCGTCAAGGATAGCCTCGACCGCGGGGAACGCGTCGCACCGACGGAAGGCACTGCACAGAGCCTCCGATTCCGCCTGTCCCCGGAACACCGGGAGACGGCCCGATAATGCTTCCGAACCGCGTCTTCAAGGCTATTTCCGAGCGCGGTCCCCTCAGCGGAGCCGAGCTCCATGCCGCCCTCGGCGGCGACCCTTTCGCCTTATGGAAATCCTGCTATTCAGATGAATCGCTCATCGTCACGGCCATCGGGCGGAAATATCTCAGGATCGATGGACGTTTTCCCTCGGGAGCCCGCCTGTCTCCGTCTATCCTGAGGGAATTCCTCGCGTATTCCGTCGTCTCCTTGGAGAGCCAGCGGGAGTCGGCGCTCGCGAAGGCGCGGGAGATGCGCGCCCGCTTCGCCGATATTTCCGAGAGGAAAAAACGGATCGCTGAATCGGCGGTGGCCCGGGTCATCATCGCTGTGGCCGAATCGTACGGGAAGGCTTCCAGCACGTCATTCGTTCTAGCGGGTGACGTGGTCTATTGCATGGCGCATGACGATCCGCGGTCGGCGCGCGGATCGAACCGCGCTGTTCTCGGATCCGACATCGATATTATAGCCGTGACCGAGGATGGCGCGCCCGACGCGTATGTGGAGGCGCTCGAACGCGCGATCCGCGAGGAAAACGCGCGACTCATCGAGAATTCCATGGCGGGACAGGAGATCGATTTCGTGGTGAAGCGCTTCTCGAAAGTAAGGGAGCAGGCCGCCTTCGACTCGCTGAAGAGGATGGCGGCCTGCAAGGCCCTGCGGGAAAGCGTCCTCCTCGACGGTGATGAACGGATTTTTTCCGAGGTGAAGACCCTTCTCGATCGGTCTGGCGCAGCGGAACGCCTCAGGGCCCTGGAGGCGCGGGCCCTCGAGGAGCGGGAGGAGGCGATTTCCCGACTTCTGGAAGAGGACCGCCTCGGCGAGCGGGACGGCCTTATGGAGTACTTCTATTCCTCCGAAGAATCCAGCGGAATGGAGTAATGCTGATCGATCTAGCCTATTCAGGCTTGTAGGCGAGCGTAGACGCGACCGCACGGGACCAGCCGCGAATTAGGTCCGATCGCGTATCGTCCGAGAGCTCGGGCTCGAAGCGCCTACGCGCCTTCCAATTATCCTTGATATCATCCAGCGAAGACCAGTATCCGCTCGCGAGGCCCGCGAGATATGCGGCGCCGAGGGCAGTCGTCTCGCTCGTCTCGGGAACGATGACGGGTTTCCCGAGAAGGTCGGCCTGGAACTGCATGAGGAATGAGTTCTGCGAGGCGCCTCCGTCGGCCTTGATCGAATCGACCCGCAGGCCGGAGTCGGCCTCCATGGCCGAGATGAGGTCCGCGGACTGGTAGGCGATGGATTCGAGCGCGGCCCGGCAGAGCGCGGCCTTGCCCGATCCGCGCGTAAGTCCGAGAATGGCGCCCCTCGCGCGAGCGTCCCAGTGTGGCGCGCCCATGCCCGTGAAGGCTGGGACGATGTAGACGCCGCCG
>CAZIEI010000222.1:0-2001 GCA_964538705.1 uncultured Spirochaetales bacterium
GCACGTTCGACTCGTGTCCGGGTCATAAAGAAGGGGTGCCTGAAGGCACCCCTTCTTTTTTGGAGTTTCGCGAAGCGAAACTCCACGGTACTGGTAGGGCTCAACGCCCCCTCGTTTCTTTTAGGAGTTTCGCTTCGCGAAACTCCAAGCATTTTCTGAAAGCGGCACCCCTTCGTTTTTGGAGTTCAACGATACCGGACTCCAAGCTGATACCAGCTTCCGCCACCGCGTTTCCTTCCAGGAGCGCGCGGTATCAATGGCCCATGCGCTCCCTCACCTTCGGCGGTAGGGGGTCGATCTTCGGATGCTGAACGCATTCGAGCGTCCCTCCGCGCCGCTTGAACGAGAACGCCTTTTTTACGAGGGTCTCGTTCTCGATGAGGAGCTGGATCTCCCTGGTCTCTTCCTCGGTGAATGCTTCATGGCATCCGCCCTCCCTGTTCCTGTCGATCTTCTCGAGCAAGGCCAATTCGGCGTCCACGGGCGCCTCCTCTCGCGTTCCGATTGAGATACGCCTAGAGTATAGGCCACGGAAGCGCGCTCGGGGGAGAGAATCGATCACGGATCGGTACTTCCCTGCCCGGCCGCCTGCCGTTAGAATCCTTCCATGGCTTCTCCGCGAGCAATCCTCCTCCAACCGCCCTTCCTCCAGCTCAACGCGCCCTACCCCGCAATCGCCTATCTATCCTCGTTCCTCGCCTCTATCGGCATCGAACGAACGGCCGTCGATCTCTCCATCGAAACGACGAGGGCGATATACTCACGAGAAGGGCTCTCGCGGATCTTCGCCGACGCGGCGGAGATTCTGACGCCGGAACGCCTCGCCTCGGAGGGCGAGGCAGAGCGATCCCAGCTCCTCCGCTACCGCTCCAACGCGAAGGCCTACGTCGATGCCATCGACCGGATCGTCTCGTACCTCTCAGGCGAGGACGCGTCGTTCGAACAGCTCGCCATGGATCCCGAGCGCCTTCCCTGGGGTCTTCGCGCAGAGCGCCTCCTCTCAGAATCCGATGGAGCGCCCGACCCCCTCATGCTCGCGAGCCTCATCGTGGAGGATATCGCGGACTTCATCTCCTATGCGCTCGATCGCAATTACTCGCTCGCGCGCTACGCCGAATCCATCGCGGCGAGCCAGAACGATTTCTCCGCCGTCCGAGCCGCACTCGACGAGTCCTACCTCATCCGCGCCTTCGTGCGCCCCCTCGCCCGAGGCGCGCTCGAGCCTTTCTCGAAGGCTGAAGGCCGCGTCATCGTCTGCGCCTCCATCCCCTTTCCCGGCACCCCCCTCCCCGCGCTCGCCATACTCGAGGAAGCCAAGGCCCTGGGCATGGAAACGGCGATGGGCGGCGGCTACGTCTCCACGGAGCTCCGGTGGATCTCGTCGAGGGAGTTCTTCACGGTAGTCGATTATCTCTGCTTCGATTCAGGATTCAGCGCGCTTGAGTCCATCATCCTCCATGGCCATGAAAACGCCCCCTTGTTCAGAACGATGCGCCCCTCCGAGAGCGGCGACCGCGTTTCCGTGGAAGGCTTTCCTCCAGCATCGGCCGAGGACTACGCGGACGCGTCCCGCTGGGATTTCCGCCCGCGCGAGGACGAAGCATCGCTCCTCAGGATCGAGGCAGAGCGCGTATCGACGATCATGCCCGATTACGGTTTCACGTTTTCCTCAAGGTACCTCTGCATCCGCGACGCGACGAACCCGATGATCGGGCTTTGGTCTTCGGGCAAGTGGCTCAAATGCCGTCTCGCCTACGGCTGCTATTGGGCACGCTGCTCCTTCTGCGACTGCTCACTCGACTACATCAAGTCTTACCGCCCAACGCGCGCGAAGGAACTCTACGCGACGATGCGCGCTCAGGCAGAGCGCTTCGGTTACCGCGGAGTGCACCTCGTGGACGAGGCAGCGCCCGTCCCACTCCTCATCGAGTTCGCGCTCGAGAACGCGCGCTCGGAGCGGCCCCTCGCGTTCTGGGGGAACGGCCGCTTCGAACCCGGCTT
>CAZIEI010000223.1:0-1987 GCA_964538705.1 uncultured Spirochaetales bacterium
TCTCGTTGCGGTTCATGTAGGCGCCGGGGTCGCCCTCGTCCGCGTTGCAGATCACGAACTTTTTTTCGCCCGGGCTCTTCCGCATGAGCTCCCACTTGCGCGCGGTGGGGAAGCCCGCGCCGCCCCGTCCGCGGAGGTTGGATGCGGCCACCTCGGAGATGACTTCCTCCGCCTTCATGGAGCCGAGCGCCTTCACGAGGGCCGAGTAGCCGCCCACTGCCGCGTAGTCCTCGATGCTCTCGGGATCGATGAAGCCAGCGTCCCTGAGGACGATCTTTCGCTGCCCCAGGAAGAAGGGCACCCTGTCCCAGCTCGGGAGCTCGGGGTAGCCATTTCCGAACTCGCGCTCGGAGGTGATGAAGTCCCACTTCTCGATCTTGGCGAGGGCCTTCTTGGCCGCCTTGTCGAAGGCCTCGTCGCTCTCGAGGGCCGCGGCGAACTTGGCCGCTCCCTTGGCCTGGACCTCGGTGAAGAGGAGGGCCGGTCTCCCGGGCCGGTAGAGGATGACAGCGGGCTCGGTGGCGCAGAAGCCGAAGCATCCTGCCCTGCGAGCGGGCGCGCCCGCGGCGACGAGGGCGTCGAAGACCTCCTGGGCTCCGTTCCCGATGCCGCAGGTACCGAGCCCCACGAAGGCGCGCGGTCCGCCCCAGAGCGCCGTTTCGCCCTTCTTCCTTAAGCCCTCCAGGTCCTTGCCGTTCTTGATCGTCATTTCCTGGCCCCCTTCATGAGGAGGTCGACGACGGAAGAGAGCTGCCCGGGGGTCATCCTCGAGTAGATCTTCCCGTCGATGGACATGACGGGCGCCAGGGCGCACTGCCCGAAGCAGGCGACGGTCCTGAGGGTGAACTTCATATCTGCAGTGGTGAAGGTCGCGTCCTCTTCCTCGCGGAAGTCGACGGCCCCGAGTTTCGCGGCCGCTTCCATGAGGAGTCCGAGGGAGCCGCGCGTGTGGCAGGCCGTCCCGCGGCACACGACGATCGTGTGCTCGCCCTGGGGCTTCAGGCTGAAATAGGAGTAGAAAGTCGCGACGGAATAGACCGCGGAGAGGGGGATGCCCGTCTTCTCGGCAATCTCCCGCATCGCGCCCTCGGAGAGGTAGCGATGCGGATTCTCGCGCTGGGTTTCCTCGAGGATCCCGAGCACGGCGCCGGGCTTGTCCCGGTATTTCGCGACGATGGAGTCCGTATCGGACTTCCCGGAGGTCTGGGCCCTGGGCATGTTCACCCCCCTTCTTCGCGGACCCCTGCCCCGAAGGGCGTGAGAGGCCCTTGCGAGGAGCGTAAACCCGAATTCCGGAATCATCAAGCTTTTTTTATCGATAAAAATTGATTCTTCCATTTAAGCGTCGATTCCGACCCGCCGGAAAGCATTTGCCGTATGGCGGTATTCACGGTACACTTGCGGATACGGCGTAAAACGCCAAAAACGACGGCTTTCACGAAGCCCGCCGCAAGCCGGGAGCAGCATGGAGAGATCCGATCGGGACAAGCAGGCGCTCCTCGCCTCCACCGTCGCGAGGCGCGTGGAAAAGGTCTTCGCCAAGCTCAAGGACTACCCCTACGTTTCCGAGAACGCCCTCAAGGAGTTCCACTACTACCGCGAATTCTTCCTCACCTGCCTCTCGGCCATCGGCTCCCGGGTCAGGTCGGGGGACTTGCGGCCCATCGACCTCAAGGACTTCCCGCGTTCCTTCAAGCTCGCGGACTACCGGATGCGGGCCGCGCTCTTCATCGGCTCCTTCGACCCCTTCCAGATGACCCATCTCGCCTCGGCCCTCCGCTTCCTCGCGAGCAAGGACGCGCGGGCGGACCTGGTCTTCATCGCGCCGGAGGGCGGCGCCTCGTCGCTCAAGCCCGACCGCTCCGAATTCGCGTACCGGATGGACATCCTGAACCGCCAGGTCAAGGGGATCTTCGAGCCCTTCATCGTTCCGCTGGACATGGGCGCCGACGCGGACACCATGGAGATCGTAAACCGCTTCATCGCG
>CAZIEI010000224.1:0-1809 GCA_964538705.1 uncultured Spirochaetales bacterium
AGACGGCGGGCGGGTATGGCGATGGGGTGGGTACCGGCGCCACCGGCGGCGACTTCGTCAAAGGCGCCTGGATCGCGGTCAAATGCCCGGGGCGCCGCACCGAAGCCATCACCTCCATCGCCGCGGAGCGCCTCATCGCCCTCGCGCTCCGCATGGAGAGGACCGCCGCTAAGCGGCCCGCGAAGGCGGATCTCGCGGCCCACCACGCCCTGGCGCGCCGCGCTGCCTCGGAATGCGCGGTCCTCCTCAAGAACGAAGGCGCGCTTCCCCTCGGTCGGAACCGGCGGATAGCCTTCCTCGGCGCGATGGCCGAGACCCCGCGCTACCAGGGCGGGGGCTCATCACGCATAGAGCCCGCGAAGCTCGATAACGCGATCGAGGAAGCGAGGAAGCTCCTCACCTCCGGAGGGCGGATCGATTATGCGCCCGGGTACTCCCTCGCGGGCGGCGCCGTCGACGCGACCCTGATAGCGGACGCCTCGCGAACGGCAGCCGCGGCCGACTCCGTCGTCGTCTTCGTCGGACTCCCTCCCGAGTTCGAGTCGGAGGGCTTCGACCGGAAGGACCTCTCGCTTCCCGCGAGCCACGTCGCTCTCATCGAGGCGGCGGTAGCCTCGGGTAAGGACGTCTCCGTCGTGCTGAGCAACGGTTCGGCCCTCGAGATGCCCTGGCTGCGCGGCGTGAACGCAGTCCTGGAGAGCTACCTCGGCGGCCAGGCCTGGGGCGGCGGCATCGCCGATCTCCTCTTCGGGATCGCGAATCCTTCCGGCAAGCTCCCCGAGACCTTCCCCGAGCGTCTCGAGGACGTCCCCTGCGCCGCCTACTTCCCCGGCGGCTCGAGGATCGTCGAGTACCGCGAGGGCGTTTTCGCGGGCTACCGCCATTACGATACGGCCGGCAGGAAGCCGCTCTTCCCCTTCGGCCACGGCCTCTCCTACGCCTCGTTCGAATACGGCGAACCGGTCATCGGAACGAAGGAGATCGACGCGGGAGAGGGCCTCTCCTTCTCCATCCGCGTGCGCAACGCGAGCGACCGCGGCGGCGCCGAGGTTGTTCAAGTGTACGTGCGGGACATCGAGTCGTCGATTCCCAAGCCCTTCCAGGAGCTCAGGGCCTTCAAGAAGCTCTTCATCGAGGCGGGCGCGGAGGCCGTCGCCGAGTTCATTCTCGATGCACGCTCTTTCTCGCACTGGGACGAGACGACGCATGGGTGGCGCATCGAGCCGGGGGCTTTCGAGATCCGCATCGGTTCATCGAGCCGGGATATCAAGCGCGCCTTCGAAGTGGAGGTACGACCGCGCCGCGGCGAACGCCGGACCTGGGATCAGAACGCGCGTTATTTCGAGCTCGCCGAAAGCGCGGCGGGAAGAGCCTTCATGGCAGAGGTCGATCCCGTCTTCAAGGCCCAGGCCGACGTCTACGCGCCCGGATCTCCCGAACGCCTCATGACCCTCGCGAACCAGCGCGAATTCCCCCTCAGGAACATCGTGCGCATGATGGGCGGGAAGGTGAGCCCCGAGCGTCTGGAGAAATTGCTCAAGGACATGAACGCGGAACGCGCATGAGCGCCGAGTCCCGCGGATCCCTCGCGGAATCCGCGGGCCGGACCTTCGGTTCGATTCCCCTAGGGAGATATATGAAAAAACCTGCCTTGCGGCAGGTTTTTATGGTTAGCCCCTAGGGGAATCGCCTTCCGAACGCTCACGTCCGTGTTCGCGTTCTCCAGGCCGCCTTCGGTCCTCTCGGCGCATCCTGCGCCGAGTCCCGCGGATCCCTCGCGGAATCCGCGGGCCGGACCTTCGGTTCGAT
>CAZIEI010000225.1:0-1746 GCA_964538705.1 uncultured Spirochaetales bacterium
CGCTCCCTGTCGGCGCCGTCCGCCACGGAGGGCGCGATGACGGCAACGGACTTCTCGACCGCCTTGCGGTCGAACCCCATGTCCGCGAGGGCGCGTATGACGTCCGCCCAGGGCGACGGGCCCTCTCCTCGCTTCCCTGTCGCGGGAGAAGCGGGATTCAGGACGAGCTTCCCCTTGAGCGCGAGGAGCATCTTCTGCGCGAGCTTCGGGCCGACGCCCGGAACGCGCTGGAGCGCGGCGAGGTCGTCAGCGGCGAGGGCTGCGTCGAGGGCGTCGGGAGCGATGCCGGAGAGGATGCGGAGGGCCTGGCGGGGGCCGATGCCCTCGACCTTGAGGAGCTCGAGGAAAACGCTCCGCTCAGGAACGGTCGGGAAGCCGTAGAGCCGCATGCCGTCCTCGTAGTGGTGGAGCCAAGTGAAGGCACGCGCCTCCTCCCCGATCCGGCCGAAGGAGTCGACGGAACGCGAAGGGGCGGCGAATTCGAACTCGACGCCGCCCACGTCGATGCAGGCGGAGTCGGCACGCTTCTCGGTGAGGAGCCCGCGCAGGCTGTTGAACATGGAATCGAGTATAGGGCTACTTTCCCGGGAAAGACAAGGACGGGTCCGTACGATGGTGCCAGCGGCATACGGCCGCGGCGAGCGCGTCAGCGGCGTGGTCCGGTCGCGGGTCCTCGGAGAGGCCGAGGAGGAGGCGCACCATGGCCTGCACCTGCTCCTTGTCCGCTCTAGCGGTACCGACGACGGCCTGCTTGATGGCGGTGGGGCTGAAGTCCACGACCTCGAGCCCGATCCGCCCGAGGACGAGGCGGATGGCCCCGCGGACCTCGGCGACGGGAAGGGCGCTCGTTACGTTTCTCCAGAAATAGATGCTTTCCATGCCCGCCGCCGTGGGCTTCCAGTCTCGGGCGAGGGCTTCGATCTCGCCGGCTATCGCGAGGATGCGCTCGCCCAGGGGACGTCCAGCCTGAGTGGAGATGCAGCCATGCGCGAGGTGCAGCATCTTCCCGTCGCGGCACTCGAGGACGCCCCAGCCGGTGGAGGCGAGCCCGGGATCGATCCCTAAAATGCGAACGGCCGGACCGCGCGTGGCGGATCCGGCCGTCCTGGCGGGCGGGGCGCGCCGCTTCGATGCGGCGCCGCCCGGCTCAGCCTTCGGCATCCTCGGGGATGTTGGCGTTGTGGTAGACGTTCTGGACGTCGTCGTTCTCCTCGAGCTTATCGATGAGCTTCTGGATCTTGCCGCCTGAGTCCGCGTCCAGGTCGACCATCGCGTCCGAGATCATGGAGATCTCGGCGCCGTCGGTCTCCATGGGCACGGCCTGGATGGCGTTGAGAACCGACTCGAAGGCGTCGGGCGAGGTGTAGACGACAATCTCGCCCTCCTCGTTGACGATGTCGTCGGCGCCGGACTCCAGGGCGATTTCCATCACCTTGTCCTCTGTGTACTTCTCGCCGTCCAGGGAGATGACGCCCTTGCGGATGAAGAGGCGGGAGACGGCGCCGGAGGTTGCGAGGGAGCCGCCCGAGCGGGTGAGGATGTTCCTGATGTCGGCAGCGGCGCGGTTCTTGTTGTCCGTGAGGACTTCGATGAAGATGGCGACGCCGCCCGGTCCGTAGGCCTCGTAGATGAGTTCCTCGTAGTTCACGCCCTCGAGTTCGCCCGTGCCTTTTTTGATGGCGCGGTCGATATTGTCGCGGGGCATGTTCGCGGCCCGGGCCTTGAGGACGGCCGTACGCAAGCGAG
>CAZIEI010000226.1:0-488 GCA_964538705.1 uncultured Spirochaetales bacterium
GGGAGAGCCGGCCGCGACGGACCCCGATCGGACGTCGTAGACGCGGAGCGTATTGGAATAGACGTAGCCCCTCGTGCCGTCGGCGGCGAGCGCCTCGTACCAATCCCCGGCGAGGCGCTTGCCTCCGGTCTCGACGGCGACGCCCTCGGCCTTCCGGAGCAGCTTGAGGCGCTCGGAAGCCCTGAGGCGATAGACGGTGTCTTCCTTGTTGTCCGCCTTCTCCCTGATCTCGAGCCCGTCCTTCGTCGCGATCGCGAAAAGAGGCGCGCACTCGGCGAACGCGTCGCGGAACTTCTTCGCCTTGCCCTTCCCTTTCGAGAATTCCACTCGCCACTGCTCGAGCTCGACTTTGGATTTGCCCCCCGGAACGCCGACCACGTAGACCTTCCGGATAAGGGATTTCACGTACACCGGCACGAGGTCGCCTGGCGCGAGGCCCGAGGGAGCGGGCGAGGCCGCCGCTTCCGCTTCGGCGGAGGCGGCTGGAG
>CAZIEI010000226.1:498-1571 GCA_964538705.1 uncultured Spirochaetales bacterium
GACGATACTCCTTGCCTCTCATCGATTCCGGGGATCTCCGGGGGCCAGAGCACGACGCCCCACCCTACCGGAGCGGAACAGGAAGCGAGGCCGAGGGCGGCAATGGCCGCCAAGAAGATGACAAAGGCGCCGCCGCGCGCTCCCTGCAAGATTTTCCCGGACATGGCCTTATCCTAACCTAGGCTTCGGTCCGATTTCAACGTATTCGGCGATGCTTTCACCAGGGACAGCGCCGAAGCCGCGACGGGGAAAGCCCTCCGCGGAAAGAGAGCAACGGCCGGGAATGCCCTCCGCGGGACAGAGCCGAGGCCGGGATCGGGGGGTCCGCCCGCCCGCCCCGGTTCTAGACAGAAAAAGCCTTCAGGACCGCTTAAGCCGACCCTCGGGACGTCCGATATGATGCATGGAGGGCTCAGGCATGATTCGTGGGTTCTATACAGGCGCGAGCGGCATGGCGGCGCAGCAGCTCCGCCTGGACGCCATCTCGAATAACCTCGCAAACGTCGATACGACCGGTTATAAGAAGGATATCTCCATCCACAAGTCCTTCCCTGAAATGCTCCTCCGCCGTTGCCGCGACGATGGCGAGATCATCCACCCCCTCGGATCGGGCGACTTCATGCCGATCGTGGGGAAAATAGGCACTGGGGTGGAAGAAAACGAGATTTTCACGGAATTCACCCAGGGTGCCCTCAAAGAAACCGAATCGGATTTCGACTTCGCCATCGACCAGCGCTCCGAGGACAACGAGGCCGCTTTTTTCTGCATCGAGACCCCGAGAGGGGAGCGCTACACCAGGAACGGCGGCTTCACCCTCGGGAAGGAAGGCTGGCTCGAAACCAAGGACGGTTACCGCGTCCTCGGCGAGAACGGCCCCATCCAGGTCAAGGCGAACAACTTCAACGTCGACAAGGACGGCCGCGTCTGGATCAACGCCGAGTTCGCCGACGACCCGACCCGGCTCGTGAGCCGCGAGGAGAACGACTGGGAACAGACCGTCCTCCTCGACACCCTGAAGCTCGTCGATTTCCGCGACCAGCGGTATCTCGCGAAACAGGGAACGAGCCTCTGGC